>JANMLN010000125.1:0-13070 GCA_031372565.1 Gemmatimonadota bacterium
GCAGCGCCTGGGTGTGGGCTATCTGGGCGGGGCCGCGCCGGTGCCGGACGCGCGCGGCCGCGCGCCCGCCGGCGATCTGGCCGGCGCCGGCGCGGATGGAAGTCACGAGGTCGCCGCGCGTGCTGTGCAGCGCGGGAAACATGCCGAACAGGAGCCCGGTCCCGAGCGCGAGCACGCCGGAGAACACCACCACCCCGGGCTGCAGCGTCATCACCATGGCGTTGGTGGCGTCGGGCGGCAGAAACGAGCCGATGACGCCGAGCGTCCACTGCGCCACGAACAGGCTCGCCACGCCACCGGCGAGGGCGAGGATCACCGACTCGGTGAGCAGCTGCGCGAGGAGGTGACGGCGAGTGGCGCCGAGAGCCAGCCGCACCCCCATCTCGGTGGCGCGCCCGGCACCCCGGGCGAGGAGGAGGTTGGCGATGTTCGCGCAAGCGATCAGGAGCACGATGCCGGTGATGCCGAAGAGCATGAAGATTGGCGTCTTCGCGTCCCGGTGGATCGAGCTCTGGCCGCGGTCACCGGCGACGACGCCGATCGGCTTCTTCTTGAACAGGGCCATCGTCGGCACGCTCATGCCGTCCTGCAGGGGCGCCTCGACGTCGGTGATGAGCGGCCGGTAGGCGGCCTCGAGCCCCGCGGACGCCTGGGCCAGCGAGACGCCGGCTTTCCGCCGCCCGAACACGTAGACCCAGTAGTCGCGGCGATCCTCGAACCGCGTGAAGCGGGAGAGCTGGCCGCGCATGCTGATGGGCACGTAGAGCAAGGGGCGCGAGCCCGCCGTCGTGCCGCGAAACGACTCGGGGGTCACCCCGAGGATCTCGAGCGCCTTGCCGTTCACGGTGATCGTCTGCCCCACCACCGTGGGGTCGGAGCCGAAGTGCGACGCCCAGAGGTCGTGACTCAGCACGGTCACGAAATGCGCGCCGATCGCATCGTCGTCGGCCTGCGACAGCAGGCGCCCCGCCACCGGCGCCACCCCCAGCGTCGGGAAGTACGACCCCGACACGTAGGCCGCATCCGAGGTGAACGGCTCGCCGCGCACGCTCAGCGATGCGTTGAAGATCCGGAACGCCGCGAGCCCCGAGAGCACGGTCTGCGTGCGCTCGAGGTCGCGGAACATCGGGTAGCTGAACACCTCGTCGCAGCCCCCCGACTGGTTGCAGCTGTCCGAGCCCGGCTTGGGGCCCGGCGCCGCGAGACTCACCAGCTCCTCCGGGGCGCGCACGGGCAGGGAGCGCGCCAGCAACTGGTCGAACATCGAGTAGATGGCCGCGTTGGCCCCGATGCCGAGGGCCAGCGACAACACCGCGATGGCGGTGACGAAGGGGGTCTTCCGCAGTGTCCGGAGCGCGAGCGCGATGTGCCGCATGGGACGACCAGTTGGAGAAGGCGCGGGCGCCGCGCCGCCGGAGGGAGGTCTCGTTTGGACAACCGTTCGGCGGGCTTGGTTTGGCCGACGCGGCGCCCGGCCCCGGGTTTCACTGCGGGACGGAATTGCGTTCGCAGTCGGCCCAGACGTGCGCCCGCCGCCCTCGCCCGCCGTCCTACCGCCCGACGCCCCGTGACCCCGACCCACTGGCTGTCCCGCGCCGTCTCCGCCGCCGACGTGGTGGCGCGTGAGCCGAGCGTCGAGGGCGAGGGCGACGGCGCGCCCGCCACGGCGGAACGCCTCGGTCAAGCGAGCCGTATCGTGTGCGGGCCACGACACAAAGGTCCCGACGGGCGGTGCGCGCTGGCCGCGAGCACTGCGGGCGCTGCTCACGTGGCCGCAGTTCGCGACCTTCACGCCGCGCGCCGGCCCGTGAATGCAACACGGCCCCGAGGCGCGCTGCCTCGGGGCCGTGTTGCACGTGCTGTTGGCGCGTGTCTAGCGCCGACGGCGCCGACCGAACCCGATGACGCCGAGCAACCCGGTGCCCACGAGGGCATAGGTGGCCGGCTCCGGAACGACGCCGGGATCGGGCGCGCCACCGTCGACGTAGTCATTCACGAAGTTCCACGACAGGATGTTGTGTTCGCCATACGCGGCGCCCGTGCCCGAGGTGAAGCCGGCATACACGTTCGTCGTGCCGAAGATCGACGTGAGGTCCACCGTGTAGCTCAGCCCCGCGTTGGTGGGACGGGCGTTCGACCCCGACCAGCGGACTTCGAGCAGGTCGTTCGTGCCGTTGTAGTCCACCCATCCCCACCACGTCGACCCGTTGTCGAAGTCGGGCGACAGCTGACCCGTGCTCGCGACCGAGTTCACGCTGCCATTCAGGTTGATGCCCACGTGGTTCGAGCCACCGACTTCACCGTTGTCGAAGGTGTCGAACTCGACTCCCATGCTGTTGCTGATGCCCGCGTAGCCGATGCCACCGCCCGCGCCGCCTGCGGTGTTCGAGTTCGGCTGCAGCACGAACATGAGTCCGTCGGCGCCAGTGAACCCGCAACACCCGCCACGATTGAGGATCTCGAACGAGAACACCGTGCTGAACGACACGTTCGAGTTCAGCGTGAGGGGCGTCGTGGAGAACGCGGACCCCGCCTGGGTGAAGTTGGCCGACGTGAGGGTCAGCTTGTTGCCGTTCTGGAAGGCGTTTCCGTTGAGCTGAAGTCCCGCCGTGTTCGAGAAGTTGGCGTAGGAAATGGACTGCGCGGCCAGCGGAGCCGTCAGCACGGCAGCAGCAGCGGTGGCGGCCAGAAGGGCGGAGGACAAACGGCGCATTCGGGGAGGGGCTGGGGTGGACCGGGAGGAGCTGGGCGCGTGGCGCCCGAGCTGTCCACCGCACGATGCGTGCCATTCCGACACTGTTTACTGACAACGAGTTACGATCCCCCGATCCGGCGCGTCGCCGATCACCAACCACAGCCGCCGTGGCTCATTTGCAACAGATGTGGCTGGTGCGCGAGACCGCACCTTCGGCTGCTGCGGTCTTCGCACGGACCATGACCGCGCCCAAGACATGAGCGCGGACCCGCTCATCCGCCCCGCTCCAGCTCCGCAAGGGCTCGTAGGGCGCGTTGCACGACCGGCTGCAGTTCGGGATCCGCGCGCTGCCTCAGATCAGCCGGTCGTGGGGTGCGCTGCGTCGTGCTGCTGCTGCGCTTCCACGAACCAGAGCCACTTGTCCACGCCACGCGCCACCTCGGTGAGGATGTCGGCGCTCACGGCGTCGTCGAGCGCGTCCATCTCCGCGATTCCCATGCGCACCGACCGGCCGAACTGCGCCAGCACGTCCGACAGCGCGGCCACATGCTCGCCACCCGTCGAAAGGGTCAGCGGATAGTCGAGCATGGTGGTACGCTGCGCCACGCGCCGCGCCGTTCCCTCGGCGACGCCGCCCAGCTGCACGATCCGTTCGGCGATCAGGTCGCTGTACTCGAGCACCGCGCCGTGGACATTGTCGAACAGCAGGTGCAACCCGATGAAGTACGGCCCCTTCACGTTCCAGTGCGCCTGCTTGCACTGGCTCTGCAGGTCGAGGCAGTCGGCCAGCCGCTGCGCGAGGAGGACGACGGCCTCATGGCGCGGCGACATGGCAAGATCGTTCTTGGTGGAAAAGGCGAGCGGCGAGGCCGCGTCGTCGGCGCTCGTAGACGCCAGGCGCGACGACGGCGAGGGCTTGGACGCCGGCGCCCGCTGGCCGCGTCGGTCCGGTGCGATGGTGTGTGTCATGGAGGCTCCAGGTGCGATGGTGAGGCGGACGCCGGACAGGTCCGACGGCCCATGCTCCATCGTACATCGACATCGTGGCGCCACGAATCGGCCGGAGGAGGGGGAGCGACTACCTCACCCGGGGGATGTCGCTCCTGGCGGAATGCGAGCGGCGTGGTGTCCAGCCACTGCGTCCAGATCGCCAGCCGCTTGGCGTGACTGCTCGGGCAGAAGTAGCGGCAGTTGCACGAGAACCCGAGCAGCCATTCGTGCGTGCAGGCATCACAGCGGATGCGAGCGAGGCCGTGCTCGAGCATGCCACAGGCGAGGAACTTCTCGGCGACCTGCGCGAGGCGGGCTGGCGTACCTGCTTCCGCGCGCGGCGCTTGCTGTGTGGCGCACGCGCAACGGGTGTCGTTCCCGTCCACCAGTTCCCCGCGTCGGCGAGTTCCCTGGCGGCTCGCCGAGGCGGTCGCCCCGTGCCACGCAAACGATCCCGCGTGGACGGAGCGCGCCCTGTCCGTCCGTTACCTGTCGACTGCGGCGAGCCGTTACCTCGATCGCGGGGCTTCGCGGGTCGACCCCTGCGGTGGCCGAACATCATCACCGGCATCGACGGCAGGAGCCCCCGGCGCGAGTCTTGCAGCGGGACGCCATCATGTCGCGACGGCTTCCAACGGCCGAAGCGAGTCGGTTTCCCCTACATCTGTTGTCTGCCATGCTTCGCTTGATCGTGCGCACCTCTCTCCCGGTTCTGGCGGTGGTCGCCAGCGCCACGCTGCAGCCCCTGCAGGCGCAGCAGATGAAGGTCACCTTCACGGGAACGGTCACGAGCGGGTTCGGTGACGCCTACGCGAACACGTTCAACTCGGGGCCGTACCAGCCGGGTCGCAGCCTGATCGGCCAGGCGTTCACGCTCCAGTACTTCTACGACGTGGGAAACCTTGGTCCCAACCTCGCGAGCGGCGGGAACCAGTACTACAGCGCGCCTTCGGCGCCCACGTTCCTGTCGGGCACGGTGTCGGTGGGCGGCGTGACGCTGACGATGGACACGCGGAAGCGGGCGAGCCTCTCGGTCACCGACGCGCCCGATGCCTCGGGGTATAAGGACAACCTCGGCATCTCGGGCGGTACCGGGTACCACCGCTTTCCGAGCATCGAGATCGAGGACTCGTTCATTGACCTGACCGGGTTCGGCGCCATCGCGGATGGTTCCCCGTTCTCCCCCGGAGCGTCGCGCAGCTTCGCCGGGTCAGGCCTCACGGGCTACTTCTACCTGCTCGAGACCGCGGCGTGCAGTGCGCCCGGCGGTCCCTGTCTGCAGGGACGATTCAACGACGGGCAGACGCACTGGGTTGAGATCGGTGCCACCGGAACGAGCCTGCAGTTTGAGGCCGTGAGCGCGGTGCCGGAGCCGGCGTCGATGGCGCTCGTGGGCACGGGGCTGCTCGTCGTGGCGGGGCTCGCGAGACGTCGCCGGACGCGCGGGTAGCAGGGGGAGGCGGCCCGCCCGGCTCTTGGGGCCCGCGTCGGTGTGCGGATTCGCGGGTCGGCGTGCGCATGGGCCCGCGACACGTCCGTCACTCGAGCGGGTCAACTTCGAAGAGCTGCTGAAGCAGGGCCGCCCAGCGGCGCGCGGCATCGAGCGTCGCCCATGCACCTGCGCCGCCTTGGTCGCTCAACCGTCCGCGCTGATGCGGCATCTCCACGATCGTCTCGCCGGGGAATAGCGCGCGACGCGGTCGCTTCATATTCACGTCGCGGACCAGTAGTCTCCGGAGTAATGCATCCATATCCGGCTCGTACGTCCACGCCGCGTACACGGCTCGCGGCACGGCGCACGTTGCTGTTGCCGTTCACGCTCCTCGCGCTGCTCGCCGCGTGCTCGGACAGCGGCGTGCCCGCCACGGGCACCACCGCGCCCAGGTTCATCCCGAAGCCCAATTCGCAGTCCGTGTCCGTGCTGACGCAGCACAACGACAACGGCCGCGCCGGCTGGAACGCGAATGAAACAGCGTTGACCACCGGCAATGTCAACGGTCGGCAGTTCGGCTACCTGTTCACGCTCCCCGTGGACGACCAGGTGTACGCCCAGCCGCTGGTCGTCGGCCACGTCGCCATCGGCGGCGGCATGCACAACGTGGTCTACGTGGCCACGGTCAACAACACGCTCTACGCCTTCGACGGCGACGACGGCACGCTGTACTGGCAGAAGAGCCTCACGGCCGCGGGGATGCGCCCGCCGCGCAACACCGACATGACGGGCGCCTGCGGCGGCGCGTACCAGGATTTCAGCGGCAACATCGGCATCGTTGGCACCCCCGTCATCGACTCGGCGAGCGGCACGCTGTATGTCGTGGCGCGCAGCACCACGGGCTTCCAGTACGCGCAGCACCTGCATGCCGTGAGCATCACCGACGGGCGCGAGCTCGCCGGCAGTCCCACCGCCATCACGGCCACCGCGAGCGGCTTTGGCGACGGCAGCGTGGCGGGGGTGATCACCTTCGATGCCCAGAAGCAGAACCAGCGGCAGGGGCTGACCCTGGTCGGCGGCACGGTGTACGTGACCTTCGCCTCGCACTGCGACTGGGGGCCGTATCACGGATGGGTGCTGGGATACGACGCCACCGCCCTGCAGCAACGGATCGTGTACAACGTCACCCCCGACGGATACGCCGGCGGCATGTGGGAGAGTGGCGCGGGCATGGCGGCCGATGCGCAGGGCAACCTCTACGTCGTGACGGGCAACGGCACCGTCGGGGTGAGCGGCGATCCGACGAACCTGCGGAATCGCGGCGAGAGCGCGCTCAAGCTCGTGCCGTCGGGCTCGACGCTGCAGGTGGCGAGCTACTTCACCCCCTTCAACTTCCAGTTCCTCAACGACGACGACATCGACTACGGCGGCATGGGGACGTTCCTGATTCCCGGGACGGTCCAGTACCTCACCGGGGGCAAGGACGGCAACCTCTACCTGCTCGACAAGGACAACATGGGTGGGTACCTGCCCGCCTCCAACGGGGTGCGGCAGGTGGTCGCGACCAGCGCCAACGCCAACATGCATTGCCAGCCAGCCTGGTACGGGGGCACGGCCAAGGCGTTCGTCTACGTCTGGTCGGAGAACGATCCGCTGCGCGCGATTCCGTTCGACCGCACCAGCAACCTGCTCACGCCGCAGAGCCAGGTGCTGTACAGTGCGAGCGGACCCTCGGGACAGAGCGGCGCGATCCTCTCGGTGTCGTCCAACGGTACGCGCGACAGCACCGCGATCGTGTGGGCGTCATACGCGTCGATTGGCGACGCGGAGCACGGCGTGAAGCCCGGCATCCTGCGGGCATTCGATGCGCGTGACGTGACCCGGGAGCTCTGGAACAACCAGCAGAACAGCAACCGCGACTTCGCGGGCACCTACGCCAAGTTCTCGGCGCCGACCATCGCCAACGGACACGTCTACCTGCCGACGTTTTCGTTCAAGGTGGTCGTGTACGGGTTGCTGTGATGCGGCATTCCCGCGCCCTCACCTTCGCGACTGGCCTCGCGCTCCTCGCGGCCGCGTCCCCCTTCGGCACATGGCATCGCCTGAGCGATCGCCCGGTGCTCGAGCCGAGTGCCAGCGGCTTCGACGCCAAGGGGGCGTTCAATCCGGCGGTCGCTCGGCGCGGCGACGAGATCGTGATGCTGTATCGGGCGCAGGACTCGGCCGGCACCTCGCGCCTCGGCTACGCGACGAGCCGCGATGGCGTGCACTTCACGAAGCGTCCCGAACCCGTGCTGTCGCCGGAGGCGGACTACGAGAAGGACGGCGGCGTGGAAGATCCGCGCCTCACGGAGATCGGCGGCACGTACTACCTCACGTACACCGCATACAACAAGGTCGATGCGCAGTTGAGTCTCGCGACGTCGCGCGATCTCGTGCATTGGGAGCGGCGCGGCGTCATCATGCCGGCCAAGCAGGGCGCGTGGAACGTCGGCTGGACCAAGTCGGGGGCGATTCTTCCCGTGAAGGTGAAGGGCAAGTACTGGATGTACTACATGGGCGATGCGGCCGGCATGCCCGACCAGACGGGCATCGCATCATCCACCGACTTGATCCATTGGACGGATGCCCTCGATCATCCCGTGCTGCCCCGCCGTCCGGGGATGTTCGACGGCCGCGTGACGGAGCCCGGCCCGGCGCCGATCATGACGCGCGACGGCATCCTGCTCATCTACAACGGGGCGGATTCCGCACTCGTCTATCGCACCGGATGGGCGCTGTTCGATCGTCGCGATCCCACCCGGCTGCTCCGTCGATCGGATGCGCCGATCTTCGCACCGGAGTTCGACTGGGAGAAGGTCGGGCAGGTGCCGAACGTCGTCTTCGTCGAGGGGATGATCCGCGACGGATCGCGCTGGCTGCTGTACTACGGCGGCGCCGATCGCACCGTGGGGGTCGCGGCGACGACCATTCGCTGACGCGAGACCGCCTGTAGGAACACGCGGCGGACGCCCGGGCACCGCTATCTTTCCCCCAATGACGCCTGACGACAACGCTGGCGACGACAGCGAATTCCTCGACCGCCTGCGGAAGGCCGTCGGTAGCGCGTACGTCATCGAACGGCGTGTCGGTCAGGGCGGGATGGCCACCGTGTACCTCGCGCGCGACGTGCGGCACGGCCGGCTCGTCGCGATCAAGGTCCTCGCCCCCGAGCTCGGGGCGCTCATCGGCGCCGAGCGATTCCTCGCGGAAATCAAGGTCACCGCGCCGCTGCAGCATCCGCACATCCTCGGCCTGCTCGATTCGGGCGAGGCCGATGGGCTGCTTTGGTACGTGATGCCGTATGTGGACGGGGAATCGCTGCGCCAGCGCCTGGACCGTGAGCGCCAACTCGGCGTGGGTGATGCCGTGAGGCTGGCGACGGAAGTCGCCGATGCCCTCCACTACGCGCATCGCCAGGGGATCATCCATCGCGACATCAAGCCGGAGAACGTGTTGCTGCGCGATGGCCGCGCGGTGGTCGCCGACTTCGGCATCGCGCTGGCGGCGTCGCGCGCGGGCGGGACGCGGCTCACGGGCACGGGACTCTCGCTCGGGACCCCCACCTACATGAGTCCCGAACAGGCGATGGGCGACCGGGACCTCGACGCGCGCAGCGATCAGTACTCGCTCGCCGCCGTGCTCTACGAGATGCTCACCGGGGCGCCGCCGCACACGGGTCCCACGATGCAGGCGGTGATCGCGGCGCTGCTCACGCGGACGCCGGAGCCGATCCGTTCGCTGCGCGCGTCGGTGCCCGATGCCGTCGCGGACGCGCTGGAGATCGCACTCGCGAAGCTGCCCGCGGATCGTTTTCCGACCACCGAGGCGTTCGCGCGCGCGTTGGTCGACGGCCCCTCGGCGGTGGGGGTGCGTGCGGCGTCGCAAGGCGTGCGGCCGGCGGCGTCGGCGCGCGCGCCACGTCGGTTCGCCGTGATCGCTGCCGCACTCGTCGCCGGCATCGGCCTGGGCGTCGCCGCCTCGTACGTCCGTCGCGATGATCACGCCGCGGCGCTCCCGATGTTGCGATTCGACGTCCTCGCCGACTCCGGGCTCGACATCGATCCGTTCCCCGCGCTGACGCCGGACGGCTCCGCCTTGGTCTATCGCGCCGTATTCGGTGATTCCACTGCGATGTACGTGCACCGGTTTGCCGAGGGGGTCGCGCACCGCGTGGTCAGTGCGGAACGTGGGCGCAAGATCCCGCTCAGTCTGCCGATCGTCTCACCCGACGGACTCGAGATGATCTACCTCACCGAGAGTGGACTCCAGCGGGAGCGCCTCGATGGGAGCAGCTCGACGCAGATCGTCGAGGACCGCGCGCTCAGCGCGTTCTTTCTACCCGGCGCCTGGCTGCCGGGCAATCGGTTGATCTATGGCACGGGCGCGACTGCCAACGCCGGCAGCCGGCAGTTCGTGGTGGATATGCGCGGCGGCGGCGCGCAGCGGTGGTCGCTGTCGGGCGACACCCTCTCCATGCTGCACTCCTTCGCGGCGCTCCCCGACACGGACCGCGTGCTCGCCGTGCGACATAGCGGCGGTGGCCACACGATCGGGATCATTTCGCTGAAGGCGCGCACCTTCCGGCCGATCCGTGCGGGGCTGTCGCCGCGGTATCTGGCGTCAGGGCACCTCCTGTTCGGGCAAGCTGGCGGCGAGGTCTTCCTGCAGCCGTTCGACGTGCAACGCGCCGATACCACCGGCCCAGCGGTGCAGGTGATGAGCCAGATCAGCACGATCCTGGACATTGCCGTTGCGTACGCGACCACACCGACGGGGATGATCGCGGTGACGCCGCGCATGACGGGAAACGCCACCCTGCGCAGCTCGCGTGACCGCGAGAGTTCGACCACCCTGCTCACGGGACGGAGTTTCTGGGGGCCGCGCCTCTCGCCCGATGGACGGCGCTTGGCCGTGTCCCGCTATCTCACCGACCAGAACTTCGGCGAGTTGTGGCTCTACGACTTCGCGACACATACCGATCAGCGTCTCACCCAGAACGGTGCCGCCGGTGCCGACGCCAACGACGCCGTCTGGAGCCCCGATGGTCGCTTCCTGGCGTACTCGGCATACGATTCAGCCGACGGTTACGCGCAGCCCAAGGGCCATGGTGTGTGGCTCATGCCGGTGGATCGGAGCGCGCCCGCGCGCCTCCTGTCGAAAGTGCCGGGGGATCAATGGCCGGCGTGTTTCACTCCGGATGGCCGGAACCTGGTGTTCGTGCTTCGCACGTATCCGAGCAATCGTCGCGAGATCTGGATGGTGCCGATGGCCGGCGGGCCGCCTCGCCCGTTGCTGCAGGCCTCGTTCAACGTGGGCGCGCCGCGCTTCTCGCAGGACGGGCGCTGGCTCGCCTTCGATTCCGACGAGACCGGACAGTACGAGGTGTATGTGCAACCGTATCCGGGTCCCGGGACGCGCCTGCGTCTCTCGACGGCAGGTGGCCGCACCCCCGTCTTCACGAATAATGGACGGGCCCTCGTGTATTGGACGCGTGATGCGCTCGAGGAGATCGATCTCGATCTCTCGAAGGCCGAGCCCATCCTCGGGCGCCGGCGACGCGAGACGGTGTCCTTTCCATCGTTCAGCAACCTGCCGCAGTTCGATCTCTCCGCCGACGGTCACACGCTCCTGACGGTGCGTGAACCGCCACCCGCGAATCGCTTCGTGGTGTCGACGCGGGTGCCGGGGTCGGTCCCGGCGGCGCGCTGACGGGGGCGGGGCGCGCGATTCCAGTCGCACACCGGCTCCCGCGAGAATGACCACGCTCCGCCACCGGTAGCCGGGGAGAGATTCGTCGCTGGTGCAGCAGTGCGGCTTTCGATTGGGCGATCAGAAGGTTGCAATTGGCCGATGCGAAAACTTGCAATTGGACGATACGCCAGCTTACGCTTAGCCGCCATGACGCGCATCGCCCCATACCCGCGGTTCGCCACCCAGCTGCTCGAGCAGGCGCTCGCGGAGTCGCCGGTCGTGCTGATCCACGGGCCACGCCAGTGCGGCAAGACGACGCTCGCCCAGATGGTGGGGACCGCCCGGGGCTACCGCTATTTCAGCTTTGACGATGCGGTGACGCTGGCAGCGGCCACCAGCGATCCCGTCGGATTCGTGGGAGATCTTCCCGCCCACACGATCCTCGACGAAGTCCAGCGCGCCCCGGCGCTCTTCACCGCCCTCAAGCGCGCGGTGGACCGCGACCGGCGCCCGGGCCGCTTCCTGCTGACGGGCTCCGCCAACGTGTTGCTCCTGCCGACGCTGTCCGATTCCCTCGCCGGGCGGATGGAGATCCTGCGGCTGCACCCGCTGGCGCAAAGCGAGTTGGCGGGAACCAAGCCCACCTTCCTCGACGCCCTGTTCGGGCGCGGCTTCACCACGCAGCCGTACGATCGGCTCGGCGCGGAACTGCTCGCCCGCATCGTGGCGGGGGGCTATCCGGCGGCGCTCGGGCGCGCCACGCCTCGGCGGCGAGCCACCTGGTACCGGGATTACATCGAGACGCTTGTGCAGCGGGACGTGCGCGATCTGGCGCGCATCGCCTCGCTCGACGCGCTCCCGCGGCTGCTCACCCTCGCCGCCGGTCAGACCGCGCGCCTGATCAATGTGAGTGACCTCGCCGCACCCTTCCAACTGAGCCGACCGACGATCCGGGAGTATGTCACGCTGCTCGAGCGCATCTTCCTGCTGGAGGAGCTTCCCCCGTGGCACAACAACCGGTTGAGTCGCCTCATCAAGACCCCCAAGCTCCATCTCACCGATACCGGCGTCGCGTGTGCCCTGCTCGGGTTGGACGAAGCCTCACTGGCGGAGGATCGCGGCACGTTGGGACAGTTGCTCGAAACGTTCGTGGTGCAGGAGCTGCGCCGCCAGGCCAGTTGGCGGGATGATGACGTGCGCTTCCACCACCTCCGCGACAAGGATGGCGTCGAAGTGGATCTGGTGATCGAGCAGGGGGGACGTGCACTGGCTGCCGTCGAGGTCAAGGCCTCCGCCACGGTCACCGCGGCCGACTTCCGCGGGATCCGCAAACTCCGCGCTGCCGTGGGGAGGCGCTTCACGTGTGGCGTGGTGCTCCATGATGGTGAAGGGTGCGTGGGGTTCGGGGACGGCTTCTTTGCCGTGCCCATCCGCGCACTCTGGGAAATGCAACCGTGACACGTGCGATGACCAACAGACAGGACGCCCGATGCTCCAGCTGAACGCCACCCATGAGTGACGTCGCCAGTCGACTCGCCGTCGCACTTGGCCGCAGCTATCGCCTCGAGCGTGAGCTCGGGAGCGGCGGCATGGCCACGGTGTACCTCGCGCACGACCTCAAGCACGACCGCGATGTCGCCATCAAGGTGCTGCACCCCGACCTGGGCGCGGCCCTCGGCGGCGAACGGTTCCTGAGCGAGATCAAGACCACGGCCAAGCTCCAGCACCCGCACATCCTGCCGCTGCTCGACAGCGGCGAGGCGGACGGGCTGCTGTACTACGTCATGCCGCTCGTGACGGGCGAGACTTTGCGATCGCGCCTGGAGCGCGAGCGGCAGTTGCCGATTGCCGAGGCGGTCCGCATTGCCCGCGAAGTGGCGGGTGCGCTCGACTATGCGCACCGGCAGAACGTGATTCACCGCGACATCAAGCCGGAGAACATCCTCCTGCACGACGGATCGGCGCTGGTGGCCGACTTCGGCATTGCCCTCGCCGTGCAGACGGCGGGCGGACAGCGGATGACCCAAACCGGCCTCTCGCTCGGCACGCCAAGCTACATGTCCCCCGAGCAGGCGATGGGAGAGCGGACGATCGACGCCCGCTCCGACATCTATGCGCTGGGTGCGGTGACGTACGAGATGCTGGCCGGCGAGCCACCGTTCACGGGCCCCAGCGTGCAGGCTATCGTCGCGAAGGTGCTCAGCGAACGTCCGGTCGCAC
>JANMLN010000138.1:0-9301 GCA_031372565.1 Gemmatimonadota bacterium
GCCCCGGACGCCGCTGCTCGAGGTCAAGTCCCCGATGGTCGGGACCTTCTACGCCCGCCCCGGCCCCGACGCCAAGGCGTTCGTCACGCCGGGGGGCCGGATCGAGAAGGGGAAGACGGTCTGCATCATCGAGGCCATGAAGATCATGAACGAGATCGAGTCCGAGTTCGCCGGCGTCGTGCGCGAGGTGGCCATGTCCGACGCACAGCCGGTGGAGTTCGGCCAGGTCCTGTTCCGGATCGATCCCAATGGCTAATCCCCCGCTTGCGTCGGGGAGCCAGACGGCCCAGGCGGCTCCGGCCGCCAATCAGCCGTACAATTACAAGGCGGTCATGCAGGAGATGGTCAAGCAGGGGGCGTCGGACCTGCACCTGAAGGTCGGGCGGCCGCCGACGCTGCGCATCAATGGCGAGCTGGTCCCGCTCACCTTTCCGCCCCTGCGGCCCGAGGATCTGAAGAGCATCGCCGAGCAGACGATGCCGCCGAAGCAGATCAAGGAGTTTTCGGAGGCCAAGGAGGCGGACTTCGCACTCGGCGTTCCGGGGATCGGCCGATTCCGCGTCAACGTGTACCAGCAGCGCGGAACCATCGCGTATGCCTTCCGCGTCATTCCGTTCCAGGCCAAGACCTGCGGGGAGCTGAACCTCCCGAAGGTCGTGGAGTCGATCGCGCTCAAGCCGCGCGGGCTCATTCTGGTCACCGGCATCACCGGCTCGGGCAAGTCGACGGCGCTGGCGTCGATGCTGCAGTTCGTGAACGAGCAGCGGCACGCGAACATCATCACGATCGAGGACCCGATCGAGTTCCTGCACCGCGACATCAACTGTCACATCAACCAGCGTGAAGTCGGGACCGACACCGGCACCTTCGCGGCGGCGCTTCGCCGCGTGCTGCGTCAGGATCCGGACATCATCCTGATCGGTGAAATTCGCGACATCGAAACGCTGGACACCGCGCTCAAGGCAGCGGACACCGGACACCTGGTGCTCTCGACGCTGCACACGACCGACGCGACGCAGACGATCAACCGCATCCTGTCGTTTTATCCGCCGCAGGAACAGACGTCCGTGCGCTACGCGCTCTCGAGCGCGCTGCAGGCGGTGGTCTCGCTGCGCCTCGTGCCGCGCAGCGACCGCCCGGGTCGCGTTCCCGCGTGCGAGGTGCTGATCAACACGGCGGCGGTGCGCGACCAGATCCGCGACATGAACTCGTCCCTCAACATTCCCGACCTCATCAAGGACGGCCATGTCCAGTACGGGATGCAGACCTTCGACCAGAGCATCATGCATTGGTACAAGTCGGGCGTGATCTCGTACGAGAGCGCCGTGTTCTACGCCAGCAACCCGAGCGAGTTCGCATTGGCGGTGCAGGGCGTGGCCGGCACGAGCGACACGACGTTCTCGGGTTTCGGCGGCGAGCTCACCGCCTGACCCGGACGCCGCCACCATGTTCAAGAAAGTCCTGATTGCCAACCGCGGCGAGATTGCGCTCCGCGTGATTCGCGCCTGCCGCGAGCTCGGGGTGCAGACCGTCGCCGTGTATTCGGAGGCCGACCGCGAGTCGTTGCACGTGCGATTCGCCGATGACGATGTCTGCATCGGCCCGCCCGCCGGGCGCGAGAGCTACCTCAACATCCCGCGGATCATCGCGGCGGCCGAGATCACTGGGGCGGACGCGATCCACCCCGGGTACGGCTTCCTGGCGGAGAATGCCGAGTTCGCGGAGACCTGCGCCGCGTCGAACATCACCTTCATCGGTCCCACGCCCGAGCAGATCCGCACGATGGGCGACAAGGCCACCGCGCGCCGCACGGCGGTCGCCGCGGGGGTGCCGGTGGTGCCGGGCACGCCGGGGCCGGTCGAGGATCCCGATGAAGCGCTCGCCTTTGCCGTGGAGTCGGGGTTCCCGGTGATCATCAAGGCGGCCGCCGGTGGCGGCGGCAAGGGGATGCGCGTGGCGCGTGACGCCGACGAGTTCGTGCGCAACTTCACGCTCGCGCGGCAAGAAGCGCTGTCCGCGTTCGGAAACGGCGACGTGTACGTCGAACGATTTCTGCTCAAGCCGCGTCACGTGGAGTTCCAGATCCTCGGCGACTCGCAGGGGACGGTCATCCACGTGGGTGAGCGCGACTGCTCCGTGCAGCGCCGACACCAGAAGTTGATCGAAGAGGCGCCGTGCCCGGCCATGACGCCGGAACTCCGGCAGCGCATGGGCGAAGCGGCAGTGAAGGCGGCCAAGGCGATCAACTACGTGGGCGCCGGCACGATCGAGATGCTGCTCGACGAGGATGGTTCGTTCTTCTTCATGGAGATGAACACGCGCATCCAGGTCGAGCACCCGGTGACGGAACAGCTCTACGGCGTGGATCTCGTGAAGGAACAGATCCGCGTGGCGGCGGGGGAGCCCTTGAGCTTCACCGAGCTGCCGCCGATGCGCGGGCACGTGATCGAGGTGCGCATCAATGCGGAGGACCCGCAGCGCAACTTCCAGCCGAGTCCCGGCATGATCGAGGTGTTCCTTCCGCCGGGTGGGCTGGGGATCCGCGTCGACACGCACGCGTACGCCGGCTACCGCGTGCCGCCCTACTACGACTCGATGATCGGCAAGCTGATCGTGACCGCGGCAACGCGCGCGGAGGCGATCAACCGCATGAAGTGGGCGCTCGACCAGTTCGTGGTGCAGGGACCGACGACCACGATCGCGTTTGCGCACAAGATCATGTGCGACGCCGATTTCGTGAAGGGTGCGGTCGACACGAAGTGGTTGGAGCGCAACTTCGAGCGGTTCAAGGACTAGCAGGTCACCGTTCTCGCGGCTGGCAGGTTCCGATGAAGCCACGTTGGCGCATACCGACACGGCGCGTTCGCGGCTCGCTGGCCGTGGTGGCCTGCGCTGGCTTCCTCCTGCTGGATGCGTGCGCGGGCGCCGTGCCGGCCACTCCCGCACCGCAACTGGTGGCGCGCACCGTGTACCTGGTGCGTCATGCGGAGAAGGGAACGGAGCCGGCCAATGACCCACCACTGACCGCCGCCGGTCAGGCGAGAGCCGCCGCACTCGCGGTGGTACTCGCCGATGCCGACGTCCGGTCCATCGTGACCACGCAGTTGCGTCGTACGCAGGAGACGGCCCGCCCACTCGCGGACCGTCGCGCGATCACCCCGCAGGTCGTGGGCGTGACGGGCGCCGCGCGCGAACACGCCGCCGAGGTGGCCCGCGCGGTGCGCGCCCAGCCGGCTGGTGCGGTGCTGGTGGTCGGGCACAGCAACACGATTCCCCTGATCATCGAAGCGCTGGGCGGCCCCGTCCTGCCCGCGATCTGCGATGCGGTGTACGCGAACCTGTACGTGGTGCAACTCGGCGCGGATGGCCGCGTGGCGTTGGCGCGCACGGAGTACGGGACGCGGACCGGGACCGCCGCGGAGTGCGGCGGCATGGCGCCGTAGCGCCACCACGGGCCGGGTCGGGCGTCCTCGGCTCGGGGCGCCAAGTGGGGGAACCGCGGGGCGTGACGCCATCCGGTCCCGGGCCGTCTATCTCTCGTGACTGACCCTGCCCTGAAGGACGCCCCGGCCAAGCCGCGGCGCCGTGCGACCGCGACCGAGGATTCGCCTCGGCCGCGCGTGGCGCATGCGGACCTCGACATGCGCGGCGACGCCGCCACGGCCCCGGCCACACGCGCACAGCGACTCGCGCGCGAGATCGCGGGGATCGGCTTGCTGCTCGCGGCCCTGTTCGTGGCGGGCGCGCTGGTGTTCGAGCGCGAGACCGCAGTCTGTGCGCAGGGCGCCGGCGTGTTTGGTCCCGTGGGCGCCTGCATGCGTGCCGGACTGTTCGCCATGCTGGGCGCACCTGCCGCCGCGTTGCTTCCCCTGTTGCCGTTGGTGCATGGCCTCCGGCTCCTCGGACGGTTGGCTGAGCGCCCTGACCGGTCCTGGTTGATCTGTCTCGGCGGCGCGGTGGTCCTTGTGCCGGTGGCCATCGGACTGTTCCGCGGCGCACCGATTGCGATGGATCTCTGGTCGGGCCTCTGGGGCAACTTCGCCGCGTATTACCTGAGCGCTGCGGTCGGGCGTGCCGGTGCGTGGATCGTGCTCGTGCTTGCGGGCAGTGCGCTCACGGCGTGGACGTTGTGGTGGAACCCCGTGCGCCTGGTGGTGGGTGGTCGGCATGTGGTGCGGGCGGATGCGGCGTTGCGCAACTCCGGGGCAAGCGGCGGTGCTGCAACCGCGGCCGCGCTCGCCCTCGAGCCCGACCCCGATGAGATGCCGGCTGTCGACCCGGCGATCGTGAAGGAGATGACGGGCACGCCGATTCTGACGCTGGTCAAGCCCGATCCTGCCGTGGCGAGCGACGCCGATGACGCGGTGAACGGCAAGCCGGAACGCAAGCGGCGCGAGAAGAAGACGAAGAGTGAGGTCGCGGCGCAGCACGATGCGGTACTCGTGGCCCAGATCGAGACCGCTGCCGACGCCGAGCAGTCGGACGTGCTCGATCACGAGCTGCCCAGCTCGACGCTGCTCGACCCGCCGCCGCCCGGGAAGGGCGACGTGGGCGAGCGCGAGCTCGACGTGATGGGCGTGAAGCTGATGGACGCGTTGCGGACCTTCAAGGTCGACGGCGAACTCGTCGCACGCACCACGGGACCAACGGTGACGCAGTTCGAGATCGTGCCGGCGCCGGGGGTGAAAGTGCGGCAGATCGGCAACCTGTCGAACGACCTCGCGTTGGCCATGCGGGCGGCGTCGATCCGGATCGTGGCGCCGATTCCAGGGCGCGGCGCCGTGGGTGTCGAAGTGCCGAATCCCGAGAAGGAGATGGTCGCGTTCCGCGAGATGATCGAGTCGAAGGATTTTCAGCATGCGCGCGCCGCGCTGCCGATCGCCCTCGGCAAGGATCTCGAAGGGAAGACCGTCGTGGCCGACCTCGCGAAGATGCCGCATCTGCTGATTGCCGGCGCGACGGGTTCGGGCAAGTCGGTGTGCGTGAACACGATCATCACGAGCCTCGTGTATCGGCACACCCCCGAGACGCTGCGCTTCCTGATGGTCGATCCGAAGATGGTCGAGTTGTCCGTGTACAACACGCTGCCGCACCTGCGGCACAAGGTGATCACGGACAATCGCGATGCGGCCGCCGTGCTCAAGTGGGCCGTGCTGGAGATGCAGGAGCGCTACGCGCTGCTGGCGGCAAACGGCTGCCGCAACATCCAGGACTTCAACCGGCGGGTCCAGGAGGGCACGCCGCTCAAGCGCCCGAAGACCGAGGGGGTCGCCTTCGAGGAGCAGTTGTATACGGGGCGCATCCTCCCGTACATCGTGGTCGTGATCGACGAAATGGCCGATCTCATGATGACGGTGCAGAGCGAGGTGGAGACGCCGATCGCCATGCTGGCGCAGAAGGCGCGTGCCATCGGCATTCACCTGATTCTGGCCACGCAGCGGCCGTCCGTGAACGTCATTACCGGGCTGATCAAGGCCAACTTCCCGAGCCGGATCGCGTTCCGTGTCGCGAGCCAGATCGACAGCCGCACGATTCTTGATGGTGCCGGCGCCGAAGCGCTGCTGGGCAACGGCGACATGTTGTTCATTCCGCCGGGCAAGTCGGAGGCGAGCCGCTTGCAGGGGGCCTACCTCTCGAGTGAAGAGACCGAGCGCCTCATGAAGTGGTACGACGATCGTCGCGCCGCTCGGCGCAAGGCGCTCGAGGCGCAGGGGTTGATGGCGATCGAGGCGCACGTGGACGAGCCGGACGTGCTCGAGGTGGTGCGCTCGCGCGAAGCGGCCGAGCTGGCCCCTGCCGAGGGCGATGGCGAGGCGGCAGCGGCCGAGCGCGACAAGGTGTTCCGCGAGGCGGCGGAGGTGTGCATCCAGCACCAGCAGGGCAGCACGTCGCTGCTACAGCGCCGGCTGAACGTGGGGTACGGTCGTGCCGCGCGGATCATCGATCAGCTGCACGCGGCGGGGATTCTCGGGCCGCCGAACGGCAGCAAGCCGCGGGATATCCTGGTCGGGCTCGAGGAGCTGGACCGCTTGGCGCCGCGCCCGTCGTGACCTGACGGTCGTTCGTGGGGGCGTTGAGCCTCGTGCCGGCGACGGCCCGTCACGGGGTCAGCAAGAAGCTGTGATGTGCGCCGGATTGCGCGCTTTCCTCTCCGGGTAGACATTTGCCTGCGCGGTGCCTCCCGACGGCGGGCGGCGTGCACACTCACGATGAATCCTGGAGAAGCTCCCGATGCTGACCCACATCCGGCTGTCGCGTACGCTGGTCGCTGCCGTCCTCGCGTTCTCCGCCGCGTGTGGCGGTGATGCCACCTCCCCGCAGCTCAGCCTCACGGATGCGGAGTCGGCCGAAATGTTCAGCACGCTGTTCGGCATCGGCGGGTTCGATGGCGGGACGGCGCTGAAGATTGCGACGCCAACGCGCGACGCCGCCGTGAATCTCACCGTGAACTGTCCGGCAGGGGGCACGGCGGTTGTGACGGGCTCGTCGACCGACGGCACGACCGGCACCAGCGTGTCGGTGACGCAGCAGTACAACAACTGCAAGAACACCGCGATGGCCTCGGGCAAGACGTGGACGTTCAACGGGTCGCTGACGTTCGCGGGCACCTTGCAGACCTCGGGCGCGGTCAACGCGACGATGCGGGGGAGTGTGTCGACGTCGAACGGGACGAAGAGCGGGGCGTGCCCGATCGACATCACGATCTCGCTGGCGGCGTCTGGGGGCGCGGGCGGGGTGACGGGATCGATCTGCGGGAAGGCGCTTTCGGGCGCGCTCGGAGGGTGATCGGGGGGAGAAGCAGGTCCATCGCTGCGCTCAGGACGACGGGGGGTTAATCCGACAGGGTGGCGGTCGCGGCGACTGCCACCTTGCCATCGGGGCCCTGTGCTTCGAGCGTGACGGTAGGTCCGCTCTCGATGCCGACCAGCCGGAACGGCGCCGTGTCGAACAGCGGCGACACGCCGCGGAATGCGAAGCCGGTCATCGCGCGCGCGGTGTGCTGTTGCACCAGCTGCGCCAACAGCACGGCGGTGAGCGGCCCGTGCACCACGAGGCCGGGGTAGCCCTCCTCGCTCATGGCGTACGGCCGATCGTAGTGGATCCGGTGCGCGTTGAAGGTCAGCGCAGAGAAGCGGAAGAGGAGCCGCGTGTCCGGGGTCACGAGGCGGCTCACGGCGCCGTCTGGGACTGCGGGCCACTCGATGGGGACGGGCGCGGGGGTCGGTGCGCCTGCCTCCCGATACACGATGTCCTGCTCCTCCTCGAGACAGAGCCTGCCCTCCTGCACGAATTGGTAGCGCACTGTTACAAAAGCGAGCGCGCCGGACTTGCCCGACTTCATCTCCACCGTGCGAATCTCGCCGTGACGCTCGGCGGGCAGGCCGAGCCGTAGCGGCTGGTGCACCGTGGCGCGTGAGCCGGCGAACATGCGGCGCGGGAGCGGGATGGGCGGCATGAAGCCGCCGCGGCGGGGGTGGCCGTCGATCGAGAGCTCCGCCTGCGCTCCTCGCGGCAGGAAGTAGAACCAGTGCCACGGCAGCGGGAGCGCCGCGCCCGCGACGAGCCCGGTGGGCGCCAGATCGAGCGTGGCGGCCGCCGCCTGTGCCTGCGTGATCGCGAGATCGTCGGTGATCGTCTCGGTGCGTCCGATCCAGGCGCGGTACTCGTCGCTCATCGAGTGCGGAAAAGTCGGGGTATCGCCGAGCCGATCGGAATCGAACCCGGCGCACATGTCAACGGGAGGCGGAATGCCTCCGGTCGGTCGTAAGTTTACTCCGCTTCCGTCATCCGTATTCAACCCCAGGGTTGTCGTGAACGGCATTCTGCAGGGACTTCGCATCATCGAAGGGTCGGCGTTCGTGGCAGCTCCGCTGGGCGGCATGACGCTCGCGCAGCTGGGTGCGGACGTGATCCGGTTCGATCCGATCGGCGGTGGCCTCGACGCCCACCGGTGGCCGCTCGCGCCGTCGGGGGCGTCGCTGTTCTGGGCGGGCATGAACAAGGGGAAGCGCTCGATTGCCGTGGATATCCGGCATCCGCGCGGCCAGGAACTGCTGACGCAGCTCATTGCGGCCCCGGGCCCGGATGCCGGCATCTTCTCCACCAACTTTCCCGCGCGCGGCTGGCTGGCGTACGAGGCGCTCGCGGCGCACCGAGCGGACTTGGTGATGGTCAACCTGATCGGGCGACGCGACGGCGGCTCGGAGGTCGACTACACGGTCAATCCGCAGCTCGGCTTTCCCGCCATCACCGGCGCACCCGATGGTGGGCCGGCGAACCATGTGTTGCCGGCGTGGGACGCGATCACCGGGCAGATGATCGCGCTGGCCGTTCTCGCCGCTGAGCGCCATCGCACGCGCACGGGGCAGGGGCAGCTGGTGACGCTCGCCCTCAAGGATGTCGCGATCGCCATGCTCGGACACTTGGGCATGCTGGCCGAGGTGTCCGTGGCCGACAGCGATCGCGCGCGCTTCGGGAACGACTTGTACGGCGCATTCGGCCGGGACTTCGCGACCGCCGACGGACGCCGCGTCATGGTGGTCGGCCTCACCGATCTGCAATGGTCCACGTTGATCAAGGCCACCGGCAGCGCTGACGCCGTGTCGGCGCTGGCGACTCGCAGCGGGCTCGACCTGGGCGACGAAGGGAATCGCTTTCGTGTGCGCGATGAGATCGCGGGGCTGCTGGCTCCGTGGTTCGAGGCGCGCACGCTGGCCGAGGTGCGTGCGGCACTGGATGCCGCGCGCGTCACCTGGGGGCCGTATCGCACGGTGCGGCAGGCGCTCGCCGAAGACGCCGACCTGACGGCAGACAATCCGCTGCTGCAGCCGCTCTCGCAGCCTGGCGTCGGCGCGTACCTGGCCCCGGTCTCGCCGCTCGACTTTTCACGCGTGGCGCGTGTGCCAATCGCCCCGGCACCCGTGCTGGGCCAGCACACCGACGAGATTCTGCTCGGCGTGTTGGGACTCGCCGAAGGTGAGGTGGGGCGCTTGCACGATGACGGCATCGTGGCCGGACCGACGGCCTGAACGACTCGTATCGCTGGTTGATTCATTCGCATTCATGGAGACCTCCCGCACGTGAAGCTGCCGATCAACTTCTACAAGCCACTCGCGATTGGCGCGCCCGCACCGGTGCGCGCGCTCCCCGTGCGCCCCGAGCGCATGATCCACTTCTTCCCGCCGCACCTCGAGAAGATCCGGGCGAAGATCCCCGAACTGGCGAAGCAGGTGGACGTGCTCTTCGGCAACCTCGAGGATGCGATTCCGGTGGAGGACAAGGCGGCCGCGCGCGCCGGGTT
>JANMLN010000156.1:0-2787 GCA_031372565.1 Gemmatimonadota bacterium
TGAGCTTGATGATCTTGAACTCGTACTTCTGGCCGAGGAGGTCGTCGATGTTCGGCACGCGACGGAGCGCGATCTGCGAACCGGGGAGGAACGCGTCGACGCCCATGAGGTCGACAACCACGCCACCCTTGATCTTCTTGACGAGTACGCCTTCCACCGGCTGATCCGACTCGTACGCCACGCGGATCTTCTCCCACACGCGCATGAAGTCGGCCTTCTTCTTCGAGAGGACGACCGAGCCTTCCTGGTCCTCGAGGTGCTCGAGGAGGACTTCGACTTCATCGCCCGCCTTGAGGTCGGGCATGTCCTTGAACTCTTCGAGCGGGATCGTGCCTTCGCTCTTGAAGCCGATGTCGAGGACGACGAGGTTCTCGCGGATCTCGAGGACGATGGACTTGACGATTTCCCCCTCTTCGATGGAGGCCATCGTGCCGTTGTACATCTCCATCATCGCTTCCATCTCTTCCGACGAGTAGTCGTCCTCGTCGTAGAGTTCGGGGCGGAGATTGGCCAGCGGGCGCAGCACGGCCTTCTGGGCGGCGCGCTTTTCCTTGGCCGTCAACACGGACACGCCATTGGCGTCCATCACGGCGGCTTCGTCGAGTGCTTCGGTTGTCATATGGGGGAGTCGCGGAGGTGAGACCCGCCGCGCGCGGGGTTGGAAGGTGGGCTCACCCTCCGGCGGAGTGCCGGGGGGAGCCACATAACGTAGCCCAACTGTGGCCCCCCGTCAACGAGGCTAAGTGGCGACGGCGTAATCGCCTACGGGGGCGCCGTGCCTCGAGGGGCATACCCGTTCCATGCGCCTCTGCCCATGACGTCGAAAGAAGAAACGGGGGGCCGCCTGAGATGGCGGCCCCCCGTTTGCCCTGATCACCCCATCTCACGCAGAGGTGATGACGCGACGGCGCCTCGGACTACGCGTTGCTGCGACGACGACGGGCAAAGGCCACGCCGAGCAATCCCGTGCCGACGAGCACGAAGGACATGGGCTCCGGGACCGTGGTGTCCGCGAAGTTCGCTTCGAAGCTCACGTCAAAAGCGCTACCGACGTCCGACCACTGCTGCGTGGTGTAACCGCTGTTTGTGTAGACGAACTGTCCACCGGCGTAGGTGTCGCCGTACCCGCCCTCCCACTGCGCCGTCGCGCCGGACGTGCCCGTCCAGAATGCGACGTATACCTGCCCGGTCGTGAGCGAGGTGCCCGCCGTGTTCACGGTGTACTGGGAGTAGGAATTGCCGGAACCAAAGGTCACGTTGCCCGAGAACAGCGCGCTGCCCGTCGCCACCCCGCTCGTCGCGTCCCAGGCATACACGAAGGCGTCAGCCGTACCCGTCCCGCCGAAGCCGTTCACCCAGAAGGAGAAGTCGTTGAGCGAGTTGCCGAGCGCCGTGAAGGTCTGGCCGTAGGTGTACGTCGAGTTCGCTCCGAAGCAGCACACCGAGCTGTTATTGCGATAGGAAATCTGCTGAGCCTGAGCGCTCGAAGACGCGATGGTCAGGGCAGCAAGTGCGAGAGCAAGTCGACGCATGAGAACCTCGTTCGAGGGAATTGGCGGAGGCCACGTGAAGACATTCTTAGCAAGTGGCATGCCAGCGAACGGATCACGTAACACGTTGTCCAATATACGCTTGCGATTGTGGCGTTTGCGGCGGCAGCGTGAACTGTTGTAGCCGTACAGCATGCGTGTGGTGCGGCGGCACTGCATGCTCGTCAGCAGCTCCCTGTCAAGCTCCCGACCTGCCACTGCGCAATCCGCTCCCCGCGCGGGCGCCCGCTAGCGCTTCGCCGCCACCGATCGCGCCAACGCGGCGATCCGCTCCACCTGCTCCGGCTGCGTCAGATAGGTCGTGTCGATCAGGATCGCGTCGCGTGCCTGCACCGTCTGCGTCGCGTCCTTGGCATCCCGCTGCACCAAGTCGTCGGTCTCCGCCGCGATCTCCGCGTCGCTCGGGCCGCGCCCCAGGCGCTGCTGCAACCGCCGGCGCGCCCGCTCCCAGGGATCGGCAATCAGCCAGATCTTGAGCGACGCCTCAGGGAATACGACCGTTCCCATGTCGCGGCCGTCCACGACCACATCGTGCCCGTGCGCGGCTTGCTGGACCACGCGGTTCACCCACTGCCGGACCCCCGACATCTGCGCGACGCGCGAGACGTGGCCCGTCACTTCCGGGCCTCGGATCTCATCGCCCAGCGCTTGCCCGCCCAGCATGGGCACGAAGCTGCCGTCCACGGGGGCCAACCCGATCCCCGCGGCGCCCGAGAGTACCGAGCCCTCGGACCACGACTCGGGTGCCCCCGGCGCCTGGAGCCGCGCAAACGTGGCCGCCCGATACACCGAGCCGGAATCCACGTGGCGCCAGCCGAGGGTGCGGGCCACCCACTGCGCGGTGGACGACTTGCCGCTCGCAGCGGGGCCATCGATCGTGAGTACGTGCCGTGACGTCATGCGCCCAACTTATCGCGTCACGGCCGCGAGGTCGGCCCAGAACGCCGGGTAGGACACGCCGACGCAGCCCGGGTCGTCGATGGCCACATCGATGCCGGCTGCGGCGCCGAGGATCGCGAACGCCATGGCGAGCCGGTGGTCGCCGTGCGTGACGACCGTGTTCGCACGAAGCGCGGCGCGGTTGCCGACGACGCGAAGCCCATCGGGGAGCTCCTCCGCCTCGGCGCCGAGCGCCCGGAGGTTGGCCACTACCGCCGTGATCCGGTCCGACTCCTTCGCGCGAAGCTCCGACGCATCGCGAATGACCGTCTCGCCCTCCGCCAGAGCGCCAAGGCAC
>JANMLN010000173.1:0-2553 GCA_031372565.1 Gemmatimonadota bacterium
GCCCCGATGTCGTGCGCGACCACCAGGGGCACGTTGAGCCCGAAGCGAAGGAGCGTGTTGTACCAGGCCAGCGCGCGCATCCCGAGGGCGGCCTCGCCCGCGCCGGTGCACGAGAGGCTCAGGGCCCCGAGCGCGCGCGCCTCGCCGGCCGACATGCTGTTGATCACGGTCATCGAAGGGTCGGGATGCTAGCCTGGATTTCCACGCCTCTGGAATGGCTAACGCCGTCGGGGCTGACCACGGCCGATTCTTCGAGAAAATTGGCAGAATTGGCGTCGGATTCGTTATGAATTTCTGACACCTACGGCCTCCAGTCGGCAGCGCTTCATCGCGATCCGCGCCTCGCGGCGCAGTGGGTGATCGATGCCAAAGCGTCTCCGCGATTGATCTTTGTTTCTAGGTGTATTCGTCGCATTTCGATCCGTCGGCACCGCTGGAGCTCTTGACCTCCGCGACAGGATGTAGCACTGCGAATACATGGCGATCGGTGACAGAAAGTCACTAACAAACCCCGCCCGCTTCTTCGCGGCCCCGTCGTCGCCCCGGCAGCGGCAGTACGAGGCCCTCCGCGCCTTCTACGTCGAGGGGCGCCCGTCGGCCGAGGCCGCGCGAGCCTTCGGCTACACCCCGAGCAGCTTCCGCGTCCTCTGCCACAACTTCCGGCACGATCCAGGTGCCCGCGAGTTCTTCGTGCCGACCGCCGTGGGGCGGCCGCCCGGCGTGCGCCGCCACGACCCGGTGCGCGAGGAGGTCATCGCGCTGCGCAAGCGCAACTACTCCGTCCACGACATCTCGCGCGCACTCGATGAGCGCGGCCACCGCGTCACGCCCGCCGCCGCGCGCGACATCTTGCGCGAGGAGGGCTTCGCCCCGCTCCCGCGTCGCCTCGACGAGGAGCGCCCCGAGACCCTCGGTCCCGCGGTGCAGCCGGTGGCGGACGTCCGCGAGTTCTCGATGGCCGAGCGGGAGTTCGTGACGCCCTGCGGGGGCCTGTTCCTCTTCGTGCCGGACCTCGTGCGCTTCGCGGTGCCGACGCTCGCCACGACGGCGGCGCTCCCCGGATCGAAGCCCATCCCGGCGCCCCAGGCGCTGCTCTCCGCGCTGGCGCTCAAGCTCTGGTCGATCGAGCGAAAGAGCCACATCATGGCGCTGTGCGCCGATGCGGGGCTGGCGCTCTTCACCGGCCTCAACGCCATCCCCAAGAGGAGCTTCCTCTCGGAGTACTCCCACCGCATCGAGCGGCGTCGCACCCTGCGGTTGCTGGGCGCCTGGCAGGACACTCTGGCGGGCGCGTCGCTCGGCACGGGCGCGTCGCTCAACCTCGACTTCCACTCGATGCCCTTCGCGGGCGAGCACCCCGTCGTCGAAAAACATTTCGTGGCCATGCGCTCGCGTCGGCAGCCGAGCATCCTGGCCTTCCTCGCCCAGGACGCAGCCTCCAACGTCTTCTGCTACGCCAACGCCGACCTGCGAAAGGGCGAGGAGAACGAGGAGGTCTTCCGCTTCCTCGACTTCTGGAAGAAGCACCACGGGGGCAAGCTGCCGGGCGAGCTGGTCTTCGACTCCAAGCTCACCACCCAAGCGGGGCTCGCCCGACTCGACGCGATGGAGGTCCCCTTCATCACGCTGCGCCGCCGTGACAAGCGACTGCTCGCCGAGGCCCGCGCGCTGCCCGCCTCCGCCTGGCGTGTCGTCACGCTGGAGAACGTCACGCGCAAGTTCCGCACGCCGCGGGTGTTCGAGCAGAGCGTCACGGTGGCGGGCTGCAAGTTGCGCCAGCTCTTCATCGAGGACCTCGGTCACGACGAGCCGACGATCCTGCTGACCAACCAGCGCAGCCGCACCGCCCGGCAGCTCATCACCCGCTACGCCCAGCGGATGCTCATCGAGAACTCGCTCTCCGACGGCGTGCGCTTCTTCCACATGAACGCGCTCTCCTCGTCGGTGGCGATGAAGGTGGACTTCGACCTCGCGCTGCTGGTGCTCGCCAGCGGCCTCTATCGTCGCGTCGCCCAGCGGGTACGGGGGTACGACGACTCGCAGGCCCGGCAGATCTTCCGCGACCTCATCGACATGCCCGCCACCGTGAAGGTCACCCCGAAGCAGGTCACGGTGACCTTCCATCGCCGTGCGCACCTACCCCTCGTGATGGCCTCGTCGCTCTTCGCCGAGACCCCGGTGGTGCCCTGGTGGCGCGGCGCGAAGCTCGTCTTCCAGGCGGCCCAGGGTTAGGGCATTTCCCAGGCGTGGAAATCCAGGCTAGGAAGCCTCCGTACTGTTGGGCGCTCGAGGTCACCGAGACCGATCCCCCCGAGCCGGCGCCGTTGCCTCCCCGTGTCCGCGTGAAGGAAAACACGACGTCGTGAGCGTTGGCCCCCGCCGCCTGAATCGTCACGCATGCGTCACCCTGCTGCGCGCCCCGACGGAGCCACGAACCCCAGTCCTGCCGAAGCGCGTCGCGACCATGCGGATCGAGCAGGGCGAGCGCGAGGCACCGAAGCAGGGTGGTCTTGCCGGAGGCGTTGTCGCCGAGGACCACATGCCAACCTGGAC
>JANMLN010000185.1:0-2955 GCA_031372565.1 Gemmatimonadota bacterium
CGTCCTGAGCGCAGCGAAGGACCTGCTTGCTCCCCCCTCGCGCGCCACCCCTCCCGAGCGTTTCGTTATCGCTGGACCCGCGCCGCTTTCCGTCATCCCGCCGCCTCTCCCGCACCGCCATGCCGTCTCGTCGCCTCGCGCCACGCCTCGCGCTTCTCGCCCTCGCCGCCTGCGCCCCGCGCGCCAGCACCACACCGCTCGCTGACGGCACCTACGACGTCATCATCGAGCGCGGCCGCATCGTCGATGGCACCGGCGCCGCCTGGTTCGAGGGTGATCTCGCCATCACGGGCGACCGGATCGTGGCGGTCACGCGTGCGGGCCGACTGCGCGAGTCCCGCGCCAAGGAACGCGTGGACGCCCGAGGTCACGTCGTGGCGCCGGGATTCATCGACATTCAGGGGCAGTCGGTGTACCAGTTCCTCCTGGGCGATGGGCGCGTGCTCGGCAAGGTGACACAAGGGGTCACGACCGAGATCCTCGGCGAAGGCGACTCACCGGCCCCCGTGAGCGACAAAGCGCTCTCGGACATCGATCCAGCCGATACGCTCACGCTCACGATCGCGAAGCGCTACACCGGTACCCGCAGCTTCGATCGGTGGCTGCGTGACATGGAGGCGCACGGCATCAGTGTGAATGCCGGCTCGTTCATGGGCGCCGGCACGCTGCGGCAGTATGGCATGGCGCAGGCGCAAGGACCGGCCGATGCGGCGGCGCTGGCCAGCATGCAGGCCGCGGCCGCGCAGGGGATGCGCGACGGTGCGTTCGGGATCGCGAGCGCGCTCATCTATCCGCCCGGCAATTACGCGAGCACGGACGAACTCATCGCCCTCTCGAAGGCGATCGCGCCGTTGGGCGGCGTGTACATCACGCACATGCGCGGCGAAGGGGACGGACTGCTCGATGCCCTCGACGAAGCGATCCGCATCGGACATGATGGCGGCGTCCCCGTCGAGATCTACCATCTCAAGGCCGGCGGCGTGCGCAACTGGTCCAAGGGACCGCGCGCGATCGCCAAGATCGACTCCGCGCGTGCGGCCGGACTGGATATCCAGGCCGACATGTATCCGTATCAGGCCGGAGGCACCGGGCTCACCGCCTGTCTCCCACCGTGGGCCAGCGCCGACGGCAAGCTGTTCAGCAACCTTGCGGATCCTGCCGTGCGCGCCAGGATCCGCGCCGAGATGGAGCACCAGACGTTCGCGTGGGAGCCGCTGTGCGAGCTGACCACTCCGGATGGCGTCTTGATCGCGGAACTCAAGTCACCGTCGCTCAAGGCGTACGGTGGCCTGCGACTCAGCGCCATCGCGAAGGCGCTCGGCAAGGACTGGATCGAGACGGTCATGCACCTGATCGCGACGGAGCACAGCCGCGTGGAGACCCTCTACTTCATGATGAGCGAGGAGAATGTGCGCCTCAACCTGCGGCAGCCGTGGATCAAGATCGGCACCGATGCCGACGGCCTCGATCCCGATAGCGCGACAGGGCTGGCGCACCCGCGCAGCTACGGCACGTACCCGCGCATCCTCGGCCGCTACGTGCGCGACGAACACGTGCTGACGCTCGAAGACGCGATCCGGAAGTTCACGAGCGCCGTCGCCACGCGACTCGCCATTCCCGATCGCGGCATCCTCAAGCCCGGCATGATGGCCGACATCGTGATCTTCGATCCCAACACGGTCGGTGAGCGCGCCACGTTCGAACGGCCGCACCAGCTGTCGGTGGGCGTTCGTGACGTCTGGGTCAACGGCACGCGCGTCCTGCGCGACAGCCGGCACACCGGAGCCAAGCCTGGCCGGGCGCTTCGCGGGCCGGGCTACCAACCCTGACGTCGTCCCGAGCGCAGCGACGGACCTGCGTTGTCGTCCTGAGCGCAGCGAAGGACCTGCGTTGTCGTCCTGAGCGCAGCGAAGGACCTGCTTGCGTTGTCATCCTGAGCGCAGCGAAGGACCTGCTTGCGCTGTCGTCCTGAGCGCAGCGAGGGACCTGCTTGCGTTGTCGTCCTGAGCGCAGCGAAGGACCTGCTTGTCCCGCCGCCCGTCGCTCCACCATCTACCCGCTTCTCCGGCGCCCACCCCGCTACCGCCGCCCTCTCTTCCGCGCAGGCGCCGATCGCACCGACACCTCCGGCGCGGCACCGCCCGCCATGGCGAACGCCAGCACCCACCGCCGCATGAACGGGTCGTCGCACGCGTACGCGCCCTCCCCAAGGCGCTGGATCACGCCGGTCTGCGCCAGCACGGCGAGCGCCTTGCTCGCGTGGCTACCCGAGGCGATGCCGTAGCGTTCGAGGACGGCGCGCGTCGTCAGTCCGCGCCCCTCCGCGGCAACCGCGCGGAGCATCCGCTGCATGGGTGACGTGAGCGACCGCCAGACGCGCTCGAGCGCCGGCTGTTGCGCCGCGACCACGGCGAGGATCGCCGCGCTCACGCCGTCTCCCGACGGAGGGCGTCGCGCCACCCGCGCGTGCTCGAAGAGCCAGAAGGCCGCTTCGCGCACGTCCCAGGTGCGCGGACCGGCGGCCTCGATGAGCGCGCGACCAGTGCCGGCCGCCGCCGGCATGCCCGCACGCCGGAACTGCTCCTCGATCCAGCGTGCATGATGCTCGTCGGGCAGCGGGCCGACCGTCAGCTGCTGCAGCATCTTGAACAGTGCCGCGTCCCGCGCGAGGAGCCGGTCGATCACGGCGTGATCGGATCCGGCAAAGACGTAGCTCAGGTGGCGATGTCGCTGGATCGCGGCGCGGAGCTGACGGAAGATGTCGTCGCCGAAGAGCGTGGCGATGTGCTGGAACTCGTCGATGATGATGCCGAGCACCTCGTCGCGCCCGCGGGCCATGTCCTCGAGCGCATCGAGGGCCGCGACGAGGTCGCGGGCGAGGGCGTCGGTGGGGCGGGCCTGCAGGCTCAGTTCGGGCTTGGGGATGAGCGCGCCATCCGGCTGGCGGTCGAGCGT
>JANMLN010000035.1:0-30984 GCA_031372565.1 Gemmatimonadota bacterium
GGCGACGACGGCATCGGGTGAGGCGCTCGGGTCCGCGAGCACGGCCGTGAACACGGTCTTCGCGGCACTCGACGAGATCGTGCCCGCCTGTACGAGGGCGAGGATGCGCGAGAGCGCCGCGATGGGCACGAGGCGCTCGAGCGCGTCCGGTTCAAGCGAGCGCTCGTTCAGCGCCTGCATCGCCGAGCCGGTCACCCAGTTGGCAGCCGCCTTGGCCTGCGCCCCACTGGCCAGGAGCGCCTCGAAGTAGCGCGCCAGATGCGCGCTGGCGGCGATCACTCCCGCCTCGACCGCGCTCAAGCCAAGCGCTGCCTGGTAGCGCGACACCTTGGCGGCGGGGAATTCGGGCAGCGCCAGGCGAATACGGTCGACGCGCGCGGCCGGGACGACCAATGGCGGCAGATCGGGCTCGGGGAAGTATCGATAGTCGTGGCTGCCCTCCTTGCTGCGCGCCGCGCGCACCTCCTGTTTGGCTGCGTCGAAGAGCATCGTCTGCTGCACGATGGTGCCGCCCGCCTCGTATGTGGCCACGTGCCGCGCAAACTCGAGATCGAGGGCGCGCTCGACATTGGAGAAGGAGTTGACGTTCTTGATCTCGGTGCGCGTGCGGAGTTCGGTCGATCCGGCCGGGCGCGCGCTCACGTTGGCGTCGACACGCAGCGAGCCGAGTTCCATGGAGCAGTCGGAGATCGCGGCGTATTCGAGCACCTGCTTGAGTGCGCGCAGGTAGGCGCCCGCCTGAGCACTCGTGCGCATGTCCGGCTCGCTCACGATCTCGCAGAGCGGCACGCCAGCGCGGTTGAGGTCGATGGCGCTGGCGCCGGCAAAGCGATCGTGGATCGACTTGCCCGCATCCTCTTCCATGTGGATGCGCGTGATGCCGATGTGCATCGGGGTGTCGCCCACCATGACGTCGAGCCCGCCGCCCGTCGCGAGCGGTTTGTCGAACTGCGAGATCTGGTAGCCCTTGGGAAGATCAGGGTAGAAGTAGTTCTTGCGCGCGAAGATCGAGCGCTCATGCACGGTGCACCCGGTCGCGAGCGCGGCGCGAATGGCGAGCTCGACCGCCTGGTCGTTGAGCACCGGGAGCGCACCGGGAAGCCCGAGACAGACCGGGCAGGTGTTGCTGTTGGGCGACGAGCCGAACTCGGACGAGCAGGCGCAGAACGCCTTGGTCACGGTCTTGAGCTGGACATGGACCTCGAGGCCCACGACCATCTCCCACGGGGTCGGGCTCATCGGTGTGCCTCCGCTCCGAGGCCTCGTTCGAGCGCGTACGCGGCGCGGAACATGCTGGCTTCGTCGAAGGCGCCGGCAATCAGCTGTGCGCCCATGGGCAGTCCGCCGATGCGCCCCATCGGCACGGACATGGCGGGTACCCCCGCCAGGTTCGCGGTCGCGGTGAAGATGTCGTTCATGTACATCTCGTACGGGTCGGACACGGCGCCGAGCCGGAAGGCCGGCGTGGGCGTGGTGGGGGTCAGCATGACATGCACGCCGCTGGCGAAGGCGGCGGTGAAGTCGCGCGTGATCAGCTCGCGCACTTCCTGCGCGCGCTTGTAATACGCGTCGTAGTAGCCCGCCGAGAGGACGTAGGTCCCGAGCAGGATGCGCCGGGTGACCTCGGGGCCGAACCCTCGCGACCGCGTGGCCTCGTACATGCCGGTGAGTCCATCGCCCGACGTGCGCGGTCCGAACCGCACGCCGTCGAAGCGCGCGAGGTTGGACGACGCCTCGGCCGGCGCGATGATGTAGTAGACCGGGATCGCGAGATCGGTATTGGGCAGCGACACGTCGCGGACCTCGGCACCCTGCGCACGCAGCGTGTCGAGCGCGCGATCGCAGAGCTCGACGACGCGCGGGTCGAGTGAACTCGGGAAGTACTCGCGCGGACGTCCGACGACGAGTCCCGCGAGCGGGCGGTCGGCTTCGGCGCGGTAGTCGGGCACGGCGCGATCAACCGAAGTGGCGTCCCGTGCATCGTGCCCTGCAATCACCTGCAGCCCGAGCGCGGCGTCGTCGACCTCCTTGCCGAACACCGCGACATGATCAAGGCTCGAGGCGAAGGCCACGAGTCCGTAGCGCGAGACGCGACCGTACGTCGGCTTCACGCCAACGATGCCGCAGAACGACGCCGGCTGGCGCACCGACCCGCCGGTCTCCGACCCGAGGGCAATACGCACCACACCACTCGCCACGGCGACCGCCGAGCCACCGGATGAACCGCCGGGCACGCGCTCGGGGTCCATCGGGTGACGCACCGGGCCGAACGCCGAATGTTCGTTGGACGAACCCATGGCAAACTCATCCATGTTCGTCTTGGCCACGATGACGGCACCGGCAGCGCGCAACTTGCGCACCGCGGTGGCCTCATACGGCGCGATGTACCCCTCGAGGATGCGCGAGCCGCAGTCGGTCGGCATGGCGAGCGTCGAGAAGTTGGCCTTGATGGCGACGGGCACACCGGCGAGCGCGGCATGGCCGTCGGTTGGCGCGCTGTCGGCGGCCGGATCCTGATGCAGAATCGCGTTCAGGAACTCGGGACCCGCCTTCACGTCGGCGATGCGCGCGCGCGCCGCGCGCGTGGCGTCGAGCGGCGCAGTGGTGCCGGCGCGCACCTGCGCGGCGAGATCGGCGGCACGGAGGTCGAGGAGGGCGGCGCTCACGACTCTTCTCCGTCGTGCGTCCCCAGGCGGGGCACGAGAAAGAAGTGCTCGCGCATCTCGGGCGCCATGGCCTCGAGCGGCCGGTGCAGCGGATCGGCATTGCGCGCGTCGGGTCGCGCGATGAGCGCGGGTCGCTGGTCGGTCTCGCCCTGCACCCCCGCGGTGTCCACGCGTTGCAGCACCGCCATGTGGCCGATGATGCCGTTCAACTCGTGCACGAGGGACGTCACGCGCCCCGGGTCCAGCCCGAGGCGCGCGAGCGCGGCAATGTGTCGCACGTCGTCGTCGCTGATGGCCACTATTCGATGCCCCGTTCGAGGTTCGCGAGCGCGATCACGAGCGTCTTGCGCCCGATCGACTCGTCGTCGAAGTCCACTTTCACCTTCGCATCCCGCCCACTGCCGCTCAACTCCGCGATCATGCCCGTCCCGAACTTCCGGTGGGAGACGCGCTCGCCGATGCGAAGCTCCGCCACGTCCTGCGACTCGTCCTCGGGCGCGTGCCACGCCTGCGTGTTCACGCGAGGCGCGACCGGTGCACCGGGCCGTCGGGCCGCCGCGCGCCCACCGCCACCGGATTGGCCCCACGTGGGCAATGCCCAATCGTCCCCCGTCCCCGAGGCAAGACCGAGTCCTGCGCGCCCCATGGAGCGCGCCTTGGGACTCACCTTCTCGTCGAGCATGCCCTTGGGGATGCCGTCGAGAAAGCTCGACTGGCGCCCGGCCAGGAGTTCGCCATTGCGACGCCGTTGTTCCGCGCGCGTGAGGTAGAGCCGATCCTCGGCGCGCGTGATTCCCACGTAGAAGAGCCGTCGCTCCTCTTCGAGCGCGGCCGGGTCGTCGTAGGCACGAGAGAGCGGAAAGAGCCCGTCTTCGAGCCCGCCGATGAACACCGCCGGGAACTCGAGCCCCTTGGCGTTGTGCATCGTCATGAGCGTCACGGCGTCGGCATCACGATCCATCTGATCGATGCCCGCCACGAGCGTCGCCTTCTGCAGGAAGTGGTCGAGCGGCGTGAGGCCGATTTCCCCCTCGTCGTCGGCCACGACCTCCGCCGCACCCGCGACCAGTTCGGCGACGTTGCGGAGACGGTCCTCGGCGTCCTGCTCCTGCTTGAGCGACGTATCGAATCCGATGCTCGCGATCAGGTCGCGGAGCAGCACGTCGACCGGCGCCTCGGTGGCCAGGGCACGCAGGCGCGCGATGAGCCGGGCGAACTCGCCGAGCGCGGCGCGGGCGGCCGGACGTGCGCCGGCGATGCAGTCGTCCCGCGTGGCGGCCGCGAGCAGTGGCACACCGCTCTGCCGTGCACGCTCGGCCAGGAGTTCGATGGTCGCATCGCCCAGGCCGCGCTTGGGCACCCCCACCGCGCGACGGAAGGCCTCGTCATCGGCGGGGTTCGCGACCAGGCGCAGGTAGGACATGAGGTCGCGAATTTCGCGGCGATCGTAGAAACGCACCGCGCCGACGAGCCGATACGGCAGCCCGGCACGGCGCAGCGACTCTTCGTACGCACGGCTCTGCGCGTTGGTCCGATAGAGCACGGCCATGTCGCGCAAGTTGAGCGACGCCTTGCCCGCGCGGAGGATCCGCATCTCCTCGATGGTCCAATCGGCTTCGTCGCGCTCATCGAGCGCGCGGACGCTCACGATCTTCTCGCCGCCGCCGCGCGTGGCGCGCAGCACCTTGCCGCGCCGCGTGGTGTTCTGCGCAATCACGATGTTGGCGAGTTCGAGCACGGGTGGCGCCGAGCGGTAATTCTCCTCGAGGCGGACCACCACGGCGCCAGGGAAGTCGCGTTCGAAATCGAGGATGTTGCGGATGTCGGCGCCGCGCCAGCCATAGATCGACTGATCGTCGTCACCCACCACCGCGACATTGCCGTGCTCCGTGCCGATGAGCGTCACGAAACGGTACTGCGCGCGGTTGGTATCCTGATACTCGTCCACGAGCACGTGCTGGAAGCGGCCGGCGTACGCCGAGCGCCGCTCGGGGTACTGCTCCAGCACCTGCACCGGCAGGATGAGCAGGTCGTCGAAGGTGACGGCGTTGTTCTCGCGCAGGGCCGGCTCGAGGGCACGGTAGACGGGCGCCGCCGCCTTCGCGAGCGGGTCCCGCGCCAGCGATTCGAACTCCTCCGGTCCGACGAGCGCATTCTTGGCGGACGAGATGGTCGACAGAATCGACTTCGGGGTCCACTCACGGGGTGACACCTTCACCCGCTCCATCACGCGCTTGAGCAACCCGAGCGTGTCGTCCTCGTCGTAGATCGTGAAGCTCGAGGTGCGTCCCACGCGCGCCGCCTCGGCCCGCAGCATGCGCGCACCGATCCCGTGGAACGTTCCGGCCCAGATCCCGGCCGGTTCGGCACCCAGCTGCCGCCCGATGCGCTCGCGCATCTCGCCGGCGGCCTTGTTGGTGAACGTGACGGCGAGGATGCGATGCGCCGGGACGCCGCGCTCGCGGATGAGCCGGGCGATGCGCGTCGTGAGGACGCGCGTCTTGCCGGAGCCGGCACCGGCGAGGATGAGCAGCGGTCCGTCGCCATGCTCGACCGCGGCGCGCTGCGCCGGGTTGAGGGAGGCGAGCGCGTCTGGGGCGACGATCGTTGGGTTCACGCAGGCAAGATAATGTCGAACACCGCACCGCCGCCGCCCGCACCGAGGACCAGCTTGCCCTCGTGCGTTTCCTCGATGATGCGCTGCGCCAGGGAGAGCCCGATTCCCCAGCCGCGCTGCTTGGTGGAGAACCCGGCCTCGAAGATGCGGCCCCGCAGGTTGGACGGCACGCCGGGGCCGTTGTCCGCCACGCGAAGACGTACGCCGCCTTCGGGTTCCGGCGCGACGCGCAGGTGGATCGTGCCGCCCCGCCCCGCGAGCGCGTCGATCGCATTCTTGACCAGCGACTCGAGGACCCACTCGAGCAGGACGGCATCGCCCGGAACGGACACCGTCCCACCGGGCGCCGTTTCGACCTCGATCGTGATCGGATTGGAGAGGGTCGGTACGCGCAGGCGGAAGTAGTCGGCCACCCGGGTCGCCACCTCGCGCACGTCGACGAGCTCCCGGCGCGGCGGACGCCCGATCCGCTCGAACCGGTGTGCGACGCGCTCCAGTCGCACGAGGTCGTTCTGCATCTGCACGAGCGCGGCGTCGAGCGTCTTCTCGCTCCGGCTCTCGGCGAGCACCTCCAGCCAACCGGCCAGCGACGAGAGTGGCGTGCCCAACTGGTGGGCCGCTTCCCGCGCCATGCCGGCCCACACGCGTTCGCGGGCTTCCCGCTCCCGCGCGATCAGCAACCATGAGGCGATCCCGAGCAGCAGGCCGAGGACCACGATCTGGAGCACCGGCACGATCCGCAGCTGCTGCACCACGGGCGTGTTGCCGAAATGCACGGTGCCCGCTCCGCGCTCGGCCACGGGCGCGTTCTGGCGGTCGAGCTGCTCGAGGTACTCGGCCACTCGCGGATCGTCCATCGAGCTGGCCTCGAACGGCAGGTTAGCCGCTGCCGTCGGGCGACCGCGCTCATCGGTCACGATCACCGGGACGCCCAGCTCGATGATCTCCTTGGACAGATCGAAGAGCGCCGAGGTCCCGGCTTGGTCGCTGGTATCTCCGAGCGTGCTGTAGATGCGCGCGTACATCTTCCCGGAGATTCCGCTCTCGCGCCGCAACTCGTCCACGACGCCCACCGTGAACGCGACATACCAGCCCACCAGGGCCAGCACCGCGAGCGCGACGAGGATGACGGCCGCGCGCTGGCGCACCGCTAACCCAGCTGGGTGGCGCCGAGGTAGGGCTGCAGCGCTTCGGGAATGCGCACGGTCCCGTCGGTTTGCCAATGATGTTCGAGCAGGCAGGCGAAGGTGCGCGGGAAGGCGAGCGCGGAACCGTTGAGCGTGTGCACGAACCGCGGCTTCTCGCCCGGAGCCGGGCGATACCGAATGTTGGCGCGGCGCGCCTGAAAGCTGCCGAAGTTCGAGCAGCTCGAGACCTCGAGCCACTTCTGCGTACCCGGCGACCAGACTTCGAGGTCATAGGTCTTCGCCGAGCTGAATCCCGTGTCCCCGGCCGCGAGCAACACCACGCGATAGGGCAGATCGAGGAGTTGCAGGATGCGCTCGGCGTGGCTGAGCAGCAGTTCCAGCTGCTCTGCCGACGCGTCGGGGGTCGTGTACCGCACGAGCTCGACCTTGTCGAACTGATGCACACGGAGGAGCCCGCGGGTGTCCTTGCCGGCCGCCCCCGCCTCGCGACGGAAGCACGGCGAGTACGCGGTCATTGCCATCGGCAGCACGCCGTGCTCGAGGATCTCGTCGCCATGCAGGTTGGTGACGGGGACCTCGGCGGTGGGCACGAGGAACAGCTCGTCATCGCGGAGGCGATACATGTCCTCCTCGAACTTCGGGAGCTGCCCGGTGCCGGTCATCGCGGCGCGATTGACCGCGAAGGGCACCCACACTTCCTCGTAGCCGTGCTCGCGCGTGTGGAGGTCGAGCATGAACTGCAGGAACGCGCGCTGCAGCCGCGCCCCGAGACCGCGGTAGGCGATGAAGCCCGACCCCGCGACCTTCACGCCACGCTCGAGGTCGAGAATGCCGAGGGAGGCGCCCGTTTCCCAATGCGGCGGGACCGCATCGGCGGTTCGCGGCGTTCCCCAGCTGCGCACGATCTCGTTGTGGCGCTCGTCACCCGCCGGAACCTCAGGCAGGGTGGCGTTGGGGAGCTCGAGCATGATGGCGCCCAGTTCGCCTTCGACGTCGGCGAGCGTCGCTTCGGCCATCGAGATCGCCTCGCCCAGCAGACGGCCAGCGGCGATCTGTTCGTCGGCGCTCTCCTTGGCCTTCTTGCGACGCGCGACCTCCTGGCTGTTGGCGTTGCGGGCCGCCTTCTGCTCCTCGACCGCCTGGATCAGGCGCCGACGCTCCTTGTCGAGCGCGTCGGCACGATCCAGCACGGGTCCGAGCGTCTCGAGCTTGCCACGCCGCTCCATGGCAGCGCGCAGCATCGGCATGTCATCGCGCAGCGTTCGCAGGTCGTGCACGGCGGCAGCGTCCTAGAACTGGTTGGCGACGAGGCCGCGCCGACCGCAATTCGGATTGGCGACGAGGCGGAAGTAGATGCGGCGCCCACCGATGTTGACGCTGTCCACGACGAACTTGGCCGCGATCGTTTGCGCGAGCTGCAGGGAGCAGACCGCGGCCTGCACCCGCATGACAATCGGCTCGCCCACCGACACGACCTGCACCGTGTCGCGGATGTACCCCTCCGCCGGGGCCTCGGTCACCTCAGCCCAGGGCTTGCCCGCCTTGAGCAGCTCGAGGCTCACCGGCACGACCGCAGGCCCGAGCGCGACCGTGCGCGGCGGCAGGACCCTGACCTGACCACTGGGGAGCAGATCGAACGCCACGTCGAACGGAACGGTCCCGTCGTCGAACACGGCCACCACCACCACGGTACGCGAGGTGAGGTTGAGCCCCGCCGGATAGTACGTCGGCACGCCGCTCATGGCGAAGAGCTGGCCCGTATCCTCTGCCGCGAGCGCCAAGGGCCCCGTGCGGTTGGACGTCGGGTCGGTGCATGCGCCAGCGAGCAGCGCCGCGACGCAGGACGCGGCAAGAACAACGGAGCGGGTAGACCCGCGAAGCAGACGAAGAATCAGCATGGGTGTGATGAGACGTGCAGAATACCCGCTAAACGGGCCAACTTCAAGCGGTTAGACGCTTGACTGTACCCCGCCCGTGGCCTAGCGTTTCGCGACGGAGGAATTCCACATGCCCAGCATCCGCGAACTCGTCGCGGCCATCAGTGAGCGGGAAGGGGTCGAGGCCGTGATCGTGCTCGGCCGCGACGGCCTTGTGATCGACAGCTCGGCACCCGTCACACTCGATGCCGAGCGGCTTGCCGCCCACATCCCCTCGATCCTGACCGGCGGCGACGATCTGGGGACCTCCGCTGCGCGCGGCCCCCTCAGCATGGCGGTCGTGGAGCATCCGGGTGGTCTCAGCGTCGTCTGCGCGCTGTCGCCCGAAGCGGTGCTGCTCGTGCTGGCCCGCCCAGACGCGCACATGGCCTCGCTGCTGTACGAGCTGCGTCGCAACCGCGAGCAGATGGCCGCGCTGGTCTAGCCGCGTGACGCTGCGGCATGTGCTTGTCGCCGAAGACGAGCCGCACATCGCCCGGCTGATTGCGCTCAAGCTCGAGACGGGACCGTTTCGCGTGACCACCGTGCACGAGGGAGCTGCGGCGCTCGACGCGCTCGCGGCGCACGACGACCTTGCGCTGCTCATCCTCGACCTGATGATGCCCGGCATGGGCGGTCTCGATGTCCTGGCCCAGGTGCGGCGAGATCCGCGCACGCGTGCCCTGCCCTGCATCATCCTCACGGCGACGGGGCACGAGGCCGCCCGGCGGCAGGCGCTCGATCTGGGTGCCAACGAGTTTCTCACCAAGCCGTTCAGCCCGAAGAAGCTGTTTGCGACCGCCGCCGCGCTGGCGGGCGCGACGATCGCCCCGTAGCCGCCCGTCGTCATTACGTTTCGCGACATGAACGTCTGGACTGTGGTCCTCGCCGGGGGAACCGGCTCGCGCTTCTGGCCTGTCAGCTCCCCGGAGCGGCCGAAGCAGTTGCTGCCGTTGGTGGATGCACACCCCATGCTCGCGAACACGTTGGAGCGGATGGCGCCCCTCGCGCCGGCCGCGTCCACGCTGGTGCTGACCAACGCCGCGCTCGTGAATGATGTGCGCGCATTGGCCCCGCAGCTGCCCGCGGACAACGTGATTGCGGAGCCACGACCGGCCGGCACCGCCGCCGCGCTGGCGTGGGCGGCGCACATCGTGGTGCAACGCGCGGGGCGCGACGCCCTCATGTACTGCGTGCATGCCGACTGGGCGATCGGTGACGTGCCGCGCTACCAAGCCACGCTGCAGGAGGCTGCGCAGGTGGCGCGCACCGAGCGTGCGCTCGTGACGATCGGGATCATCCCGTCGCGTCCCGACCCCGGCTTCGGCTACATCGAACCCGCCGCTGCCGTCCATGGCCAGGTGCGCAAGGTGTCGAGGTTCGTCGAGAAGCCGTCACGCGAGGTCGCGGCGGAATTTGTCGCACAGGGGTTCCTCTGGAACTCGGGGATCTTCGTCTGGGAAGCCGGCACCTTCCTGGACGAGGTGCATCGCCGCTGCCCCGAGGTCGGTCCCGCGCTCGCCGCGCATCCTGATGATGCCGTCGCGTTCTTTGGCGCCGTGGCCAATCCGATCGCGGTGGACGTCGGCGTCCTCGAGCGCAGCGACCGCGTGTTCGTGGTGCCGGGCGATTTCGGCTGGGACGACGTCGGCACGTGGGCTGCACTGCACCGCGTCCGGGCGCATGACGCGCAAGGCAACGCGGCCAACGGGACGACGCACATGGTGGACGCGCGCGGCAATGTCGTGCACAGCGAGCGGGGGACCGTCGTCCTGTACGGCGTGGATGACCTTGTGGTGGTCACGCGGCCGGGCCTGACGCTGGTCACCACGCGCGAACAGTCGGCGGATCTCAAGACGCTGCTGGATGCGCTGCCGGCTTCGGTGCGCGAACTGCGCCCGCGTCCCGAGGGCGCCACCTGAGCATGCTGGTGCTCTACGACGACGCGTCGGCGCGCGGCTTCGAGCCGTTTGCCCTGACGCGGCCGCTGGGCGAGGTGCGCGCGGGTGCAGAGCTGATCCGCAAGCGATGGGAAACGGCGATGGGGATCAGCTGTGAGGGACATCTCGCCGCACCGCATCTGACCGACTTTGACGAGGCATCCGCTCCTCGCGTGCTCACCGTCGATCGGTTACCTGCGGGGACGATCATCGCGAACAGCCGCTTCGCACCGTCGCTGGTGTCCAGCGTCGACGGAGCCGGCGCGTGGAGCTGGGACGGCGAGATCGTCGCCGTCCGGCTGGCGGCCGAGATCGACGCCGCACGGTTTGTCGATGGCGCGCTCTCGCTTTCCGCCCTGGTGCCGCCCGGCGCCGACGTGCGCGAGTTGGGCGGCCACTGGCTGCGCGCGGTCTGGGACCTCGTGGGGTTGTTGCATGCCATGTTGCTCGTCGACGTTCCGCTGTTGGCGCAGGAGTTGATGGTCAGCGGCGCTCCCGCGCACGCCACGGTGATCGGGTCGCACGAGGTCTTCGTGGAAGCCGGCGCGCACGTCGAGCCGTACGTCGTGCTGGACGCGACGGCCGGCCCGATTCTGCTGCGCAAGGGCGCGACCGTGCAGTCGTTCACGCGGCTGGTGGGCCCGGCGTTCGTCGGCGAAGGCTCCACGGTGGTGGGAGATCGCATCGCCTGCGTGAGCATCGGCGAGACCTGCAAGGTGCACGGTGAGGTGAGCACGACGATCTTCACCGGCCACTCGAACAAGGGTCATGACGGATTCGTCGGTCACTCCGTGCTGGGCCGCTGGGTGAACCTCGGCGCCGGCACGATCACGAGCAATCTCAAGAACACGTACGGCACCGTCGCGTTGTGGACGCCGGAGGGGGTGCGCGACAGCGGACTGCAGTTCCTCGGCACGCTGTTCGGCGATCACGTGAAGACGGGTATCGGGATGCGACTCACGACGGGGTGCGTGCTCGGCGCCGGGGCCAACGTGTTCGACCAGATGACGCCGAAGGCCGTGCGACCGTTTGCGTGGGGGAGCCACGCGCCCTACGCCACCTACGCGCTCGACAAGTTCCTCGATGTCGCCGCGCGGATGATGGCGCGCCGGCAGGTGGAATTGAGCGCTGCCGGGCGAACCCAGCTGGCGGCCGCGCACGCGCGCGCGCAGGAGCCGACGGTGGCCGCGCAATGGTCCGGCACCGCGTGATCTCGCCGGGTCCGGCCGCGCGATGAAGGTCTGGGTGCTCGCGAGCGGGAGCAGCGCGAACGCCCTCGTGATCGAGGCGGGCGGCGAGCGGCTGCTCGTCGACTGCGGACTGGGACCGCGCGTGCTGGCTCGCAAGCTCCGCGCCGTCGGGATTCCGCCGGAGTCCGTGGGCGGCGTGGCGATCACGCACGAACACTCCGACCACATTCACGGCCTCAAGAAGGCCTGCGACAGCTGGCGCTGGCCGGTGCTCACGAGTGCCGGGACGCACGCAGCACTCGGCGCCATGGGCGTGCGCGGCAGCGCGGGCGGCGGCGCGCGGAAGATCGTGCTCACGAGCGGCCAGCCCATCGCGCACGGCGCGCTCGACGTGATGGGGGTGCGCATCCAGCACGACGCCGCCGAGCCGATGGCGATGGTGGTCACCTGCCGGACGAGCGGCGCGCGCGTGGCGGTGGCCACGGACATCGGCGAGATCTCACGCGGCGTCCTCGCGGCCTTCGAGCGCGTGGATGCGCTGGTGCTCGAGTCGAACCACGACGTGCAGATGCTCGCGGCGGGGCCGTATCCGCCCTTCCTGAAGCAGCGCATCGCGGCGCGCACGGGGCACTTGTCGAATGCCGATTGTGCGCTGGCGCTCGAGGCGATCGCGCATGCGGGGCTCGGACACATCGTGCTGGCGCACTTGAGCGAGGTGAACAACACCCCCGAGGCGGCGCGCGCGAGCGCCGCGGCGGCGTTGCGGAAGGCGGGATGGCGCGGCAAGCTGGCGATCGCGGCACCCGAGGGGTTGGTGAACGGGTTCGAAGTCGGGTCGAGTGCGATGGCGGAGCGCCAGCTCGGGCTGGCCATCTAGGGGACGATCATCACCGTGCCGACCCGCCCGCAGCCGTAGCACCGGCCGCCCTCTCGCGCCCCGCAGGCGCCCGGTGCACATTGCGGGATGCGCTCTCTTCGCCTCACTGCCGTGCTGCTGACGCTCGCCGCCGGCGGCACGATTGCCTCGGCCCAAGGCGCCGCGACGCGCCCGACCAACGACCTGCCGAACCCGTACCGCACGGTGGAGGGTTGGGCCTCCCTGCCCGCTGGCCTCGCGTGGGGCTCGCTCAGCGCGGTCGACATCGACAAGGATGGACAGAGCATCTGGGTCGCCGAACGGTGCGGCGCCAACAGCTGCCTTGGCTCCACGCGAAACCCGATCATGAAGTTTGATGCGTCGGGCAAGATGCTGACCAGCTTCGGCGCGGGGCTGATGGTCTTTCCGCATGGTATCCACGTCGATCGCGACGGCAACATCTGGGTGACCGACGGCCAGGACAACATGCCGCGCCGGGCGCGGGGCGACACATCCACGGATCCCCTTCCGGCGCCGACGACGAAGATCGGCCACCAGATCTTCAAGTTCAGTCCCGCGGGTAAGCTGCTGCTCACGCTCGGCGTGCCGGGTGGTTCGACGACGACCTGCTGCTATCAGCCCAACGACGTGATCGTGGCGCCGAACGGCACGATCATTCTCGCCGAAGGGCATGGCAACACGCACGCGCGCATCGTCGAGTTCACCAAGGACGGGACGTTCAAGCGCGCCTGGGGCCAGCATGGCGCGGGCGCGGACGACTTCGACCAGCCGCATGCGCTCGCCATGGACTCCAAGGGCCGGTTGTTCGTCGGCGACCGCAGCAACAATCGCGTGAAGGTGTTCTCGACCGAGATGAAGCTCGTCGAGACGTGGACGCAGTTCTCCCGACCGAGCGGGCTCTGGATCGACGGCAACGACATGCTCTACGTTGCCGACTCGGAGTCCGGGTGGGTGGAACCCAAGCGGCCCGAGTGGAAGCGCGGCATCCGCATCGGGAGCGTCAAGGATGGCGTCGTCCGCTCTCTGATTCCGGATCCGGCCACGACACCGCCATCCAACCTCACCAGTTCCGCCGAGGGCGTGGCGGTGGATCGGAAGGGGAACGTGTTCGGCGCGGAGGTTGGACAGAAGGCACTGAAGCGGTACGAGAAGACCGGCAAGTAGGACCCACGATCAACGGCATCGCCTCAGGGGCCATGCGGGAGCAGGCTGGATGAGCGGATCACACGACGTCTCGCGACGCGGATTCATGGGACGGATGGCGGGGGTGGCCGGCGTGCTGGCCCTCCCACCGGACCTCGCACGCTGGACGGAGGCGCACCGCGCGCCGGCACCACCACGCCTGCTCGGCGCCGCCGACGAGTACGACGCCTTCGCGAAGCTGGCGTTCAACGAGAATCCGTACGGTCCGAGCGCGCAGGTCATGAAGGCGATGAACGATGCCTTCAAGTACGCGAACCGGTACGGGTATCCAGATTCCGGCCTGATGGCCGAGATCACCAAGCTGCACGACCTTCCGCCCGAGATGGTCCTGCTCGGGTCGGGATCGGGCGAGCTGCTCGACGCCGTGAACCTCGCATTCCTGGTCGACGGCAAGAAGGTGCTGGGCAGCGACCCCTCGTACAACGAGGTGTTTCAGCACGCCACTCGGATCAAGGCAGAATCGATCAAGGTGCCGCTCCGCGCCGACTACACGCAGGACATTCCGGCCATCATCCAGATTGCCAATGCGCGGGCGAAGGAGATCGGCTTCGTGTACATCTGCAATCCGAACAACCCGACGGGTCGCACCGTACCGGCGGCGGAGATCCAGACGCTGCTCGACGGGATCCCGGCGGGCATGCCCGTGCTCATCGACGAGGCCTATCATCATTTCGTGGACGATCCGGCCTACGCGACATCGCTGCCACACGTACGCGCCGGACGACCGGTGATCATTGCGCGCACCTTCTCGAAGATCGCGGCGCTGGCCGGCATCCGCCTCGGGTACGCGATGGCGCCCAAGGCGATGCTCGATGCCATGCGCGTGAAGATGACGGGCAACGTGAACGCGCTCGCGCGGTATGCGGGCGCGGCGGCGCTGCGGGATACCGAGGCGCAGGCCAAGGTCCGGGAGGTGACGCTCACCCTCCGTCGCAAGACGACCGCGGAACTCGAGCGGCGCGGCTTCGCCGTGATTCCGTCCGAGGCCAATTTCTTCATGGTGCATCTGCGCCGGCCGGTGGCCCCGGTGATCGCGGCCTTCCGCACCAAGGGGGTGCTCGTCGGCCGACCGTTCCCGCCGATGACCGAGCATCTGCGTGTCTCGATTGGCACGCCCGACGAGTTGGCGCGCTTCCTGGCCGCCTGGCCGCAGGTCGTGACCTGAGCGTTCATCGCGCCGCGCGCGCCATCGATGCAACGAGGGCCGCGCTTCCAACCGGAAGCGCGGCCCTCGTCGTTTCCCTGCGTGTCGTGACTACTTGGCCGGGAGCGTGAGCGCCACGAGGCTCGTCTTGTCGCCCGAGCCGGTGGCGAAGACGATGTACTGCTTGCCCTGATGCATGAACGTCATGGGCACCGCCGTGTTGATCGCGGGAATGCTCACCGTTCCCACGACCTTGCCGGTGGCCTTGTCGGTGGCGTACAGCTGCGGGCCCGGATTGGTGGCGCTCCGCACGACGCGTCCCGTGCCCGTGCGCCCGACGCCGTGGATGACGAGCGACTTGGTCACGATCACCTCGGCCTGCCCGTTCAGCAGTGGCACCATCGGCAGCTTGACTCCGGCAAAGAGCGGGTCCGTGCTGGCCTGCTGGCGCCAGAGGTTGCCGTTCGGAATCCACCACTTCTTGTCGCCCGTATTCATGTCGTACGCGGTCAGTCCGCCGAATTCGCGCGGCTTGAGGATCGGCACGCCGCCGATGGACGTTGGCGCCGCCGGCGCGAACGCCTGCCGGATGTCCTTCTTCTTGTAGCCGGCCGGCGCCGGCAGCGCGCCCGGCAGCCCGCAGCTGTCGTGCACCTGACTGAAGCGATGCGCGGAACACGGGTCCTTCGCGACTTCAATCGTGGCGAGGCCGGTCTGGCTGCCGACATAGATCATGCCGGTCTCGGGATCGACAGCGGCACCGCCGTCGATGTTGACGCCGCCGGAGGCGCCGGGGGAGTACCACGAGCACGGCAGCTTCCCTTCCCGGTGCGGCTCCTCGAGCGCCGGCGGGATGTAATACGGCCCCATGCGGCACAGGCGCGCGATCTTGAGCGCCGAGTCCCTGATGGCTGGCGTGTAGTCGATGAGGTCGGCTTCCTGGAGCCCTTGCTGCGAGTAGGGTGCCGGCCGGCTCGGGATCGGCTGCGTCTTGGCCGCGACCTCGCCCGGCACGTCGCTCGCAAGCACGGGGGTCTCGGGCGTGGGCCAGACCGGCTCGCCGGTGACGCGATCCAGCGTGTAGATCCATCCCTGCTTGGTCGTCTGCGCGAGAATCTTGCGGGGCTTTCCACCGATGGTGACGTCCATCAGGTTGGGCGCCATGGGCGTGTCGTAGTCCCAGATGTCGTGGTGCACCATCTGGTAGTGCCACTTTCGCTTGCCGGTCTTTGCGTCGATGGCGACGACGGAGTTGCCGTACAGGTTGTCGCCCGGTCGGTGACCGCCGTACTCATCGGAGAGCGGCATCCCGACGGGTATGTACACGAGCCCGAGTTCGGGATCGGCGGAGTAGGTCGACCACGCGTCATTCTTGCCTGTTCCCGGCGTGCCCGGCTTGCTGCCGTTCTTCCACGTCTCCGCGCCAAACTCGCCGGGCTGCGGAATCAGGTTGAACTTCCAGAGCTGCTTGCCCGTATGGATATCGTACCCGCGGATGATGCCGCCGATGTTCGACATGCGCAGCGGCCAGTAGCCGTGCATCGCGGAGTTGCCGACGACGATCACGTCGCCGACGATGACGGGTGGTGAGCTGGCCGCAATCTGGCCATGCTTGGGATCGATGCCCACGGAACCATCCGCACCGGTCCGCGTGGCGGCATTCCACTTTTCGCCTGGCTTCGCGCGCCGAAGCGGCGCGGCCTCCGAGATGATCAGCTCGCCCGTGTCATCCACGGCGAGCGGCACGAGCGGGTAGCCGAGACCCTCCTGCAGGTCGACGATGCCATTCTTCCCGACCTTGGGGTCGGGCAGGCCGGTCTTGGCATCGAGCACGGCCATGTGATAGCCCGGCGTCACAACCACCGCGCGTTCTTCGACGCCATCCGTCCAGTAGGCGAGGCCGCGCCCCGCGAAGCGCCGAGGGGCCTTTTGCCACCGGATGCCTTCATCGGTCTGCCACGTCCAGAGCGTGGAACCATCGACCGGGTTGATCGCATACGCGCCGCGTCGGCTGGTCGCCACGGTGAGAATGCGCCCGTTCGCGAAGAGCGGCGTCGCGCGGTAGTACTCGTCGGCGCCGAACTGCCCGGCCTTCCACTCCCACGCCACCTGCAGCAGGCTGAAGTTGGTGGCATTCACCTGATCCAGCGGTGAGTAGCGCGAGCTCCATGCGTCGCCGCCCCAGTAGCGCCACTCGCCCGGCGCATTGCCGCGCACGAGCGCGTTCCCGTCACGCGCACTCGAGACCACCGGGCGCGCGAGGACCAGCGCACCGGTTGCCAACAGGATGGCGGCCACGAAACCGCCTGCACTCCATCGTCTTGCCTGACGCGTCATCGCTTGGCCCTCTTGGGGGGTGGCGGGAACTGGATCCGAACGAGTTGCATGGCCGCCGGATCGGGCACGAGTTCAGTCCGGCCGACCGGTGCCTGATTGAGCAGCAGGATGTACGCAAGCAGGTCCGCATACGACTCCGGCGGAAGACTCGCCGGCTCGTTCTTGGGCATGCGCGTGCTGACGAATGTGTAGAGGTCGGACAGGGGGCGTCCAGCCCAGTGGCCGCGAAAGACCGGCCCGGTATGCGCCACGGCCACGTGGCATGACTGGCAGAGCGGAAGGTAGAGCTCCTTGCCGCGATCGGCCTGCTCTGCGGTGAAGACACCGGTCAGGATGGTCGGCAACGCTCGCTGCGCCGCGGGAGCCGTGGGCGGCGTGCCCTGTGGCGGGGCGGGCGTCAGTGCCGACGGACGTGCGCCCTGCGCGCCGGCGGCAGGCACCGCGACGCTCGCGCATCCTGCGGCCATGCCCACGCACCGGAGCGCTCGCAGCACGCGGCTCATGCGACCTCACGGGGCGTGAGTCGCAGCCACATGGCCAGCCGATGCATCCCCCAGAGCGCCGCCGCGGCAATCACCACGACCACGCCCCCCTTGAGGAGCGCCACGGTAAAGGCGGCATCGCGCACCGGCAGGTCGAACGGATAACGGCGCAGGATCTCCCACCGTTCAACCATCCAGTGCCACGCGCTGTGCCCCACCAGCGCGCTCGCCACCACGATCGCCGTGCGCTCGACGGGGAGCCACGTGAGCGCCAGGTTGAGCACCGGAACGAGGACGGCAAGCACGGCAAGCTGGCCAGCTTCGACCCCCAGATTGAAACCGAGGAGGGCGCTGGCGAGATGACCGCCCGCGAACTGCAGGCTCTCGCGCAAGGCAAACGAGAAGCCGAAGCCGTGCACGAGCCCGAAGCCGAAGGCCGCCATCCACCGCCTGTCGCCAGACAGGCCGAGCACGTTGGCGATCGCCATGGCCACGATGGACACGGCAATCAACCACTCCACCATGGGAGGAAACCAACTCACATCGGGCGCGACGCCGGCTGCGGACGCGGCCAAGGTGATGGAGTGCGCCACGGTGAAGGCGGTCACGACGCCGACGAGCGGGCGCCACCGTCGGAACGGAATCACGAGCGCGAACAGGAACAGCAGGTGATCCACACCGTCGAGAATGTGCCGGAGCCCGCGCACCGCAAAACTCCAGACGACGTCGATCAATCCCGGATCGAGCCGAATCGCCCCTTGGTCGCCCTCATAGAGCATGGTCCGATCGGTGCCGTCGGCATCGATGACGTGCAGGATCGTCGTGGTCCGCTGCCCCAGGCGTGCGAAGGCCGGCCGGATGCTCAGTCGCGGTGCGCCGGCCGAGACCGATGCCTCGAGGGCGACGTCGAGCCACGCGCGTCGCCACGGCACCTCCGCGCTGTCGGGCAGCGGCGGGGCCGCCAGGTGCGCCTCGGCCTCCGCCCATGTCGCAAAGCTGCGATCGGTCGGCTGGCCGATCCGCACCGCCGTCACGGACGGGCCGTTGACGCGCTGGCCGTCCTGCAGCACCGCGAGCTCATCGGCGATCCAGGTGCGTGCGGCGCCGGGCAGGAGCGTGGTCGCCTGCGCGAGATCCATGGCGCCCGGGGCGCGCTCCGGGAAGTCGATGTCGCGCACGGCGTCCAGCGGGATCCGCACCAGGATGCGGACCCGGGCGGCGTCGGCCTTCACGAAGGCCACGGCGACCACGGTCGCGGGAATCTCGTGCGCACCCAACGCCCGCACGCCGCCGACGAGCAAGACGGCGATGGCGGCCAACGCCAGCGCCGCACGCCTCACCAGCGATTGGCAAAGCGCGGACGTCTGACGCACTCGGTCACCGGGTGGTATTCTCTGGCCATCGCGCACGCGGCGAATCTACGCCGCCGTGCGCTCGACCGCAGCCATCGGCGCACCCCAACCGGAGCTTTCTGCATGCCTTCGCGATCCGCGTTCATCACGGTCGGCGCCGCCGCCGGCGTGGTTCTTCTCGCCGGCGGCGTGGTCGCCGTTCAGGCGGCCAACCAGCAGCCCACCGTGCAGGCGCCGCGGTTCGAGGTCGACGTGGTCTGGCCCAAGCCGCTGCCGAACCATTGGATCATTGGCAGTGCCGTCGGCGTGGCGGTCGACTCGCGCGACCATGTCTTCATCATTCATCGCGGCGACTCCACGCTCGAACAGCGGACGGAATCCGGGAGCGCGGCGAATCCGCCACTCGCCGTCTGCTGCAGCGCCGCCCCGCCGGTGCTCGAGTTCGATCCGGACGGGAACCTCGTGAATTCGTGGGGCGGCCCGGGCTCCGGGTTCGTCTGGCCGAACTCCAACCATGGCGTCTCGTTGGACGACCAGGACAATGTGTGGATCGGCGGGAACGGACGCGGCGATTCGCACATCATCAAGTTCACGCACGAGGGAAAGTTCATCGCGCAGTTCGGGACGCCGGGACAACCCGTGGCAAGCCGCGACAGCACCCACTTCGGACGCGTGGCCAAGATCTCGTTCGACGCGCCGGCCAAGGAGGCGTTCGTCGCCGACGGCTACGGCAACAAGCGCGTCGCTGTGATCGACATGACCACGGGCAGGCTCAAGCGCTTCTGGGGCGCGTACGGCAAGGCTCCGCTCGACACCAACATGGGGCCGTACAATCCGGATGCGCATCCCGCTCCGCAGTTCCGCAACCCGGTGCACTGCGCCGAACCAAGCACCGACGGGCTGGTCTACGTGTGCGATCGCGTGAATGACCGGATCCAGGTCTTCAAGAAGTCCGGCGAGTTCGTGAAGGAAGTCCGCCTCTTTCCGGCGACGCGGGGCGATGGCTCGGTGTGGGACATCGCGTTCTCGAAGGACAAGGCGCAGAAGTACATCTTCCTCGCCGACGGCCGGAACGAGCGGATCTACGTGATGGATCGCCAGTCGCTCGAGGTGATCACGATGTTCGGCGACGGCGGCCGCCAGCCGGGACAGTTCTTCGCGGTGCACTCGATCGCGACGGACTCGAAGGGCAACATCTACACGACCGAGACCTACGAGGGCAAGCGCGTGCAGAAGTTCGTGTACAAGGGCATGGCGGCCGTCGCCAGGAATCAGGGCGTTCCCTGGCCGACCAAGCGCTGACCCCCACGGGCCGTGGTGCGGCGGACGAGCTGTCAGCGTGCGGCCGCACCCTCGACCACCGCCAGGAGGTCAGCTACCGCACGGTCGTAGGAGAAGAGCTTGCGCGCTCGTTCGAGGGCGGCGGCACCGAGGCGCGCCGCTTCCTCGCGATCGTGCAGCAGCCGCGCAATCGCGGTCGCCATGGCCGCGGGGTCTTCGGCCGGAACGAGGAGTCCGCTCACGCCATCCTCGACGAGCTCACTCAGCGCCCCTCGATCGGTGCTGACGACCGCGCACCCGCTGGCCATCGCCTCGGCTACCGAGTAACCGAACGCCTCATCCCAGCGAGCGGGGTGCACGAAGACATCGGCGTCGCGGAGCAGGTCCTGCACGTCGTCGCGCAGTCCGAGGAAGTCGACCCGATCTTCCACGCCGAGCGCGCGCGCCTGCGCCTGGAGGTTGTCGCCCTCGATCCCGCGTCCGACGATGATCAGTCGCGCATCAGGGACGCCCAGTCGCGCGAACGCATCCAGGAGGACGTCGGTCCCCTTCTCGCGGATCAGGTTGAGGACGGTCATCACGCGCGGCGGCCCGGGACGCCGCTCCGGGGCCGGACGGAAGCGCTCGATGTTGATGCCGTTGTAGATGATCTTCGCGTCGTGCAGGTCGAGTCCGAAGACCCGCTCATCGCGGCGGCGCACAAATTCGGAGCAGCAGACATACTCGGACAGGCGCCGGTGCAGCATCCGGTAGACGACCCGCCGGAGCGTCGACCGCTGCGCGAAGTCGATATCCGTTGACGTCCCGTTCAGGTAGATCATGCGCATGGGCCATGCCGCGGCGGCCTGCAGCGCAAGTCGGCCGCGAAACGGCAACAACGTGTAGAGCAGCACATCGAACCGGTCGCGCATCCAGCGTGAGCCGCCGAGGAACGACGTCTCCACGTCGGAGATCGGCACCCACGCGGTGCCGCTTGCCTCGAGCCGCGCGGCGACCCACGGGTGCACCGGCGGACGTCCGATCAGCGAGACGGTGTGCCCGCGTCGCTGGGCGACCCGCGCAAACTCGACAAACGTCTCTTCCAACGACCCGATCTTGCGAGGCGCCAGATCGGATGCGAGGGCAATGCGCAAACCCACGCGCTAGCCCTTGATCACGCGGCGCAGCATCTCCTTCATCAGGAGCGGCGTGTCCTGCAACCGGAGCCACGAGAGCAGCATCGCGCGCGAGACCGATTGCATCAGCTCGAACTTGGGCGGACGCTCGTAATCCGGCTGGTAGTGCGTCTGGTCGCCGAAGCCGAGCAGTTGGCGCCCCGCCTCGTCCAGCCCGCCGAGAAAGGCGGCGTTGAGCAGCAGCGGATGATAGCGATATCCGACGACGTCCTCGCGCTGAAGCGGGATGCTCGGCTGGTGATAGTTGTAGAAGGTGGCCCACCGCGGATCGAGAATCGGCATGTTCTGGCGATGCACACCGCTCGTGTCGAAGATCACGACGGTTCCCGCGCTGCCAAAGCACTCGAGAATCTCGCCCTTCACCTTGGTACCCACCTCGTCCTTGCGGATCGAGCGCGGCGCCTGCTGCCGATGCGAACCCTTCACGTAGGCAAACGCGCCCGAGCGGACGTCGGTGAGGTAGGACGCCACCTTCACTTCGCGCGGAATCCGATCGGTGATCTTGGTCTGGTCGTACCACGCATCGCCATGCCATCCGTGAAAGTCGCGTCGCGTCGGAAGGGAGAGCCAGCCCTTGGCCTCGCGCAGCTGCACGTCCGGACCGACATACTGCCGGACGGCCCCGGCAATCAACGGATGCGTGGCGAGGTCGACGAAGCCCTGATCCAGCATGAGCACGTCCTCGACCATGTGCCGGAAGAGCTCCGTCTGCCGAAAACCGTCAAACGTGTTCCACCGCATCCGACTCAGTCCCTGCCGGAACGCCCGCTGCATGCCGGCCAGGGAGTCGCCCTGCACGAAGTTCGGCAGTACGACCACGCCGTCCGTATCAAGTGTTTCCACCACTGACGAGATGCTGATCGCGTCGTCGACAATCGTTCCCATGACCCGCTCCCCCACAAGGCTCGCTGTTTGAAACGCAAAGAGAATGTTAATGACCCGTGTCCGTTCTCGCATCGTGCGGTCCCGACGACCCATCCGGTCGTGACAGACCCCTGACACCAGTCCTTCCAGAACCCTGCGGACGAAGGTTTCTTCCCTGCCATGCGTACTCCTCTCTATCTCCAGGCTGGTGGCCTCCTCGCCACGGCCCTGATCGTGTCCTCCGGATTGTCCGCCCAGCCGAACGCTCGGCGTGCCCCGGCGTCGGCCCCATCGCTGCGTGGATCCGCGCCCCCCCCTCTATTCTCGGCCCTGCGCTACCGGATGGTCGGGCCGGCGCGGGGCGGTCGCGTCACGACCGTGGCCGGGGTGCCCCAGGAGCCCACGACCTTCTTCATGGGGACGACGGGCGGCGGTATCTGGAAGACCACGGACGCCGGACAGAGTTGGCTCCCCGTGAGCGATGGCCAGTTGCCCGTCGGCTCGATGGGCGACATCCGGGTGGCCGAATCGGATGCACGGATCGTCTATGCGGGGACCGGTTCGGACGGACTTCGCTCCAACGTCTCCATCGGCAAGGGGGTCTTCAAGAGCACCGACGCCGGCAAGACGTGGGGCTTCGTCGGCTTGGGCAACGTCGGGAATATCGGCGCGGTGCGCATCCATCCGGCCAACCCCAACGTGGTGTTCGTCGCCGCCATCGGGAACCCATTCGCCCCCTCCAACGCGCGCGGACTCTACCGCACCCTGGATGGTGGGGCGAGCTGGACGCGCGTGCTCGCCGTGAGCGACTCGACCGGCGCCGTGGACGTGGAGTTCATGCCCGGCAACCCGCAGGTGCTGTACGCGAGCATGTGGCGGGCCGAGCGGAAGCCGTGGACGATCATCTCCGGCGCACGCGAGGGGGGGATCTACAAGAGCATCGACGGCGGCAACACGTGGGCGCCGCTCACCAACGGCCTGCCCCGCGGACTTGTCGGCAAGAGCAACATCGCCGTCACGGCCGCCAATCCGCAGCGCGTGTACGTGCTGATGGAGGCGAAACCGGGCAATGGCCTGTACCGCAGTGACGATGCGGGCGCCTCGTTCACGCAGGTTTCGAGCTTCGCGCAACTCATCACTCGGCCGTTCTACTACACGAACATCACGGCGCACCCGACCAACGCCGACGAGCTGTACATCGGCGCGGAGGGCTACTGGAAGAGCGTGGACGGCGGCAAGACGTTCACATCGGCGCGCGTGCCGCACGGCGACCACCATGACCTCTGGATCAACCCGCTGCATCCGGAGATCATGATCCAGTCGAACGACGGCGGCGCCAACGTCACGCTGGACGCGATGCGCACGTGGAGCACGCAATACAACCAACCGACGGCGGAGCTGTATCAGGTCTACACCGACCACGCGTTTCCGTATCGGCTCTACGGCGCGCAGCAGGACAATTCGACGCTGATCGTTCCGTCACTGCCGGAAACGCAGGGTGGCGTGGACGACCCGATCCAGCTCTGGCGACAGGGCCCTGGTTGCGAAACGGGGCCGCTCTTTCCGCATCCCGTCAATCGCGACACCGTCTACGGCTCCTGCAAGGGCCAGTTCTCGCGCCTGAACCTGCACACGGGCCAGGAGAAGCAGTACTGGGTGGGCGGGCAGTCGCTGTACGGCAACCCCGGCAAGGACCTGATCTTCCGCTTCCAGCGCGTGAGTCCGATGGAGGTGTCACCGAACGACAAGCGCACCCTCTATTACGGCTCACAGTACGTGCACCGCTCGCGCGACGAAGGCGCGTCATGGGACAAGATTTCGCCCGACCTGACCTGGAATCCGCCGGAGCGCCAGCAGACGCCGTCCGGTGAGCCGATCACGATCGACGGTACGGGCGAGGAGAACTTCTCGACGCTGTATGCGATCCGCGAAAGCCTGACGGACGCGAAGGTGATCTGGACGGGAGCCAACGACGGCCCCTTCCACGTCACGCGCACCGGTGGCCTGCAGTGGTCCAACATCACCCCCAAGGGACTCGAGCTCGGCGGGCGCGTCAACAACATCGAGCCCTCACCGCATCGGCCCGGGTCGGCGTACTACAGCGTGCTGCGCTACCAGCTGGGCGACTTCAAGCCATACGCGTATCGGACCGACGATTTCGGCGCGACGTGGACGCTGCTGACCACGGGCGACAACGGCATTCCCGCCGATCATCCGGTGCGCGTGGTGCGTGAAGACCCGGTGCGCGAGGGGCTGCTCTACGCCGGCACGGAGTTCGGCATGTTCGTGAGCTTCGACAACGGCGGGCGCTGGCAGCCGCTGCAGCTCAACTTGCCCGCGACGCCGATCACCGATGCCAAGGTCGAGCAGGGCGATCTGGTGCTCTCGACGCAGGGGCGCGGATTCTGGATTCTCGACAATCTGTCCGTGCTCCGCCAAGCCGCTGACGACATCGTGGCGAAGCCGGCGCACCTGTACGCGCCCCGCGTCGCCACGCGCACACGCTACCCCGCGCAGTTCGGAGGGCTCGAGGGCAATCGGTCCAACCCGAGCGATCCGACGTATCCACCACCCGGTGCGATGATCGATTACGTCCTCAAGACCAGCGGGCCGGTGGAGCTCGCGATTCGGGACGAACGGGGGGCGGTGCTGCGGCGTTTCACGAGCAGCGGCGCCGGCGAGCGCGCCGTCGAACCGGCGCAGCCCGGCATGCGCGCCCCGACCATGGAGATCGAGGGAACGCCGCGGCTGCCCAACGCAGCGGGGCACAATCGTTTCATCTGGAATCTCGAACTGGCGGGGCCGTGGGCCGCCGACTCCAGCCGCCGCGGCCGCAACGGACCGATGGTCAATCCGGGTCGTTACACGGTGGCACTTACCGCCGGGGGCATCACGGAGACGCGCCCGCTCGACGTTCGCCTCGATCCGCGCCTGCCGGCCGACGGCGTCACCCCGCGCGTGCTCGCGGAGCAGTTGGCGCACAACCTGAGCGTGCGCGACCTCGTGAGCGAGGTCAACCGCCTCGTGGCGTCCGTGCAGGAGGACCTCAAGGCGCTGTCCGCCGACAGTTCCGCGGCGGGGCTGGCCAAGCGACGAGAGCTCGAAGCGCTGCGCACGCAACTGGTGACGCCCAGCGTGCGCTACTCGAAGCCCGAGCTGCAGGCGCACATCCAGTATCTCTACTCCCTCAGCATGCAGGCGGACCAGCTGGTCAGCCGCGACGCGAAGGAGCGCTATCGCGAACTGCGTTCAGCGATGGACCGCCTCAAGAAGAAACCGATCCTCTGATGCGATCGACATGCGCCATGACGCGCGTGCAGTCCGCGCGCGCGTCATGGACGCAAGTGCTTCTGAAAGAACGCCCAGACGAGATTCCAGGAGTCCACCTGCTCCGGTGAATCGTCGCGCTCGAGCGTCTTGGGGTTCACGCGCCGATTGAACGTGTGCCCGCCACCAGCGGCGCCGACCGGCGGATCGACGTAGATCTTGGTCTCGGCCAGCGCCGGCTTTCGTGCACGCAGCGCGTCGACCATCTGCCGATCCTCGACGTAGTCGACATCGGTGTCGTTGGTGGCCACGTGCACCAGAAACGGAATGGCGAGCGAGTCCACGCGGTAGAGCGGCGAACGCTTGATGTACTCCTCGCGCTGTTCGAACGGCAACCCGCCGATGCCCGACTGCGTCGCGAACATCCGCTGGTACTCGGGGCCCTTGTAACTCAGGCGGAAGACGAGGTTGGTGACGGGGACCATCGCGACCGCGGCCTTCAGCGGGGGCGCCGAGCGGAAGGAGATGAGTGACGTGATGTAGCCGCCGTGGCTCCATCCCATCATGCCGATGCGGTCGGGATCGACGTACGGAAGCCCCTTGAGGACATCGATGGCCGAGCGCACGTCGTCGACCTCCTTGCCGCCGTAGTCCACGGCGTTGTAGTGCGCGGCGCCGTGCCCCGTGCTGCCGCGATAATCCGGCGTGATGATCACGTAGCCGCGTGCCACGGCCTCCTTCACGAACGGCCACATCTGCTCATCCCAGTCGCCGTGCACGCCGCCATGCACCCACACCATCGCGGCATGCGCGCGCGGCCCGCGCGGTGCGAGCGGTGCAAAGAGATACGCCGGAATGCCGAGTCCGTCCGCGCTGCTGGCGTACGTCACCTTCGTGAAGGTGAGCACCCCTGCCGCCCGAGCGGTCATGATCGACTCGGCCGCCACCTTCTCCCGTTGCTGCTGCTCGAAGTCGCCCTGCGGATGGTCCTCGGGTCGCGTGCTCACGTACAGCTGCTCGCCCCGCGCCCTGTCCGCGATGGGCACCCGGGCCGGGCCATCCGGACGCGCGGGGCTGGGCGCCGCGCCGGCGCCGGCGACCGAGGACGACGTGGATGTGCACGCCGTGGTGGCGATCAGGCAGAGCGCGAGCAGCCGAACAGACATGGGGCAGGGTGTTGAAGGGAGAGGCGGAATCTTGATGCGACGGGCTGCTCCGTCGCTAGGGGCATGGTTTGGTGGGCAAGGTTCCACGTCGCTGGCCACGGGACGCGCGCGCCCGCACATTGGCGCACGGCTCGCCACGTCCTCCCCCGCCCCACTCCATGAAGAACAACTGGCGCGTCGTCGCCCTGGTAAGCCTCGTCTCACTTGTTGCGTACCTGGTGCGCGCCGACGTCGCCGTTGCGCAAGAGCGCATGGCGCCCGCACTCGGACTGACCATGGCCGACATGGGGGCGATCACGGCGTGGGCGTTCCAGCTCTCCTATGCGCTCCTGCAGGTGCCAGCCGGCATGTTCGGCGAGCGCTACGGCGTACGCGTCGCGTTGTCACTCGCCATGCTCGGCTGCAGCGCCGCATCGCTGATCACGGGACTGATGCCAGACGCGGGCGCGACGGGCACGCTGGTGATCACGCGCATCGTGCTGGGGATCTCGCAGGCGGCGGTCTTCCCGGTCGCGGCCATGGCCGTGCAGGAGTACGTGGCGGTGACCGAGCGCGTACGGGCGAGCGCGTTCTACATCTCGAGCTCGGCGCTTGGCGCGGCGGTCGCGCCACTGCTCATGGCGCCCGTGATGGAGCAGTTCGGGTGGCGGGCCGTCTTCGTGCTCAGTGGCGTGCTTGGCGCCGCCGTCGCCGCCATCGCGTTCGCGTGGCTGCCGCGCCGACACGGTGCCACGGCGTCGCCGCCGGTCGTGCGCTTCGCTGATCACGTACGGGACACGCTGCACTTGGCGGGCAACGCCAACCTGCGCCGACTCTCCCTCGCCTACCTGCTGCACTCCGCGGTGTACTTCGTGTTCGTGTTCTGGTTCTTCCGCTATCTCACCGAAGGACGGGGCTTCACGGTGCTCTCGAGCGGCGTGTGGGCCAGCCTCCCCAGTATCTCGGGATTCGTGCTGGCGCCCGTCATCGGCCTCGGTGCCGACCGGCTCGGGCGGCGGATCGGGACAGCGGAGTCGCGCCGCCGCGTCGCCGTTGGCTGCCTGGTGAGCGCAACGGCGTTCGTGATCGTGGGCGCCACGGTGCCCGGCGCCTTTCTGGCGATTGCCGCACTCAGCCTGTCGTCGGCGGGACTGAATGGCGCCGAAGCGCCGTTCTTCACGACGGCCACGGTGCTCGGTGCGCACAATCCCGGCGCATCGGCCGGGCTGCTCAACCTCATGGGCAACCTGGGCGGCGTCCTGTCGATCTGGCTGGTGCCCCGCATGTCGGCCGCGTGGGGGTGGAACGGCACCCTCATGTTCTGGGCCGGCGTCGCGTTCGTGGCGGCGCTGCTGTGGCTCACCGTCCGTGCGGACGACGGCGCGACGGTGGCGTCGGCGTAGTCGTGGCGCGGGACCTTTGCACCGCGTGCGCGCGCTAGACGATCACGTCACGCGCGACCGCATCGAGTGCGCGCGTCAGTCGCGCGACGATCTCGTCGAGTTCCGGCTCCGTGACCACGAAGGGCGGGGCGAGGCAGACGACGTCGCCGTTCATCCCATCGACACCGCCCGCGTGCGGCCAACAGACGAGGCCCGCGGCGAGCGCGGCATCGTTGACCCGCTCGGCGATCTTGCGCGAGCGTGCGAATGGGGCGCGGGTCGTCGTGTCCTCCACCAGCTCGAGGCCAGCCAGCAGCCCGCGACCGCGTACGTCGCCCACGAGCGGATGCGTCCGCAGCGGTTCGAGCTTGGCATGCAGCAGCGTACCCATCGAGCGGCACCGCGCGAGCAGGTCGTGGTCGCGGATGTAGCGTACCGTCGCCAGGCCCGCCGCACACATCATCGGCGTGTGCGCATAGGTCTGCGCGTGCAGCATGCTTCCGGAGGACGCCGCGATGGGAGCCAGCACGCGCTCGCTCGTGACGACGGCAGCGAGCGGTGCGTACCCGCCGCTGATCCCCTTCCCCATCGTCATGATGTCAGGCACCGCTCCGTAGGGCTCGACCGCGGTCCAGCTTCCCGTACGGCCAGCCCCGACCAACACTTCGTCGGCAATCCAGAGCACATCGTGCCGCGTGCAGATCTCGCGGATCGTGCGCCAGTAGCCATCGCGCGGAACCGAGGCCCCCGTGGAGGACCCGCCCACCGTCTCCCCGATGAAGGCCGCGATGGTCTCGGCGCCCTCGCGTGCGATGACGGCCTCGAGCAGCGTCCCGGTACACCGCGGGCAGTCCGCGGCGCCCGCGCAGTCACATCGATAGGCGTACGGCGCCGGCATCTGCACGATCGGCGTCATCCAATCGCCGAACATGCTCCGATACGCGGGGCGCGCCCCCGCCGACAGCGCCAGCATCGTGTGCCCGTGGTACGCGGGAAAGAGCGCGATGATCTTGTGCTTCGTTGGCGTTCCGCGCTCCACCCAATGCTGTCTGGCCAGCTTGAGGGCGGCTTCCGTGGCGTCCGTTCCGCTCGTGAGGAACAGGAACTTGTCGAGGTCGCCGACCGAGAGCGCGGCCATCTCGGTGGCCAGCGCTTCGACCGGTTCGTTCGTGAACGAGACGCCGGTGACGTAGGCAACCTTTCGCATCTGCGCGGCAACCGCATCGGCGATTGCCGTCAAGCCGTGACCGATGTTGGCCACGTACGCCCCCCCGGATCCATCGAGGTAGTCCTTGCCAGTCTCGTCCCAGAGCGTGCTGCCCACGCCACGCACGATCAGGGGAAAGTCCCGGTCGAGCTTGCGATAGAGGACGGCCGAGTTCGGGTAGTGGTGGGGCATGTCCAACGCTATCGCCCGCGGAGGCAATCGGCCATCGTGCCGGATCTCACGGGCCGCCCACCGCCTTCTGGCGAATGACAACGGGCGGGCGGCCACCGTGGCCACCCGCCCGCTGCTCACTGCGTGCTGCTGGTCTGGACTAGTACATCCCGCCCATGCCGCCGCCCGGCGCTGCCGGAGCCGGCTTGTCTTCCTTCTTCTCGACGATCAGCGCTTCGGTCGTGAGGAGGAGGCCCGCGATCGACGCGGCGTTCTGCAGCGCGGTGCGGGTGACCTTGGTCGGGTCGATGACGCCGGCCTGGACCAGGTCCTCGTACGTGTCCGTGAGCGCGTTGTAGCCGAACGAATCGGCCTTGGACTCGCGGACCTTCTCGATCACGATCGAGCCTTCGCCGCCCGCATTCTGCACGATCATGCGGAGGGGCTCCTCGATCGCGCGACGGATGATGTCGACGCCCACCTGCTCCTCGGCCTCGAGCTTGAGGGTCTTGAGGGCACGCTGCGCGCGCACCAGCGCCACACCGCCGCCCGGGACGATCCCCTCTTCGACGGCTGCACGGGTCGCGTGGAGCGCGTCCTCGACGCGGGCCTTCTTCTCCTTCATCTCGGCCTCGGTCGCGGCGCCGACGTTGATGACGGCCACACCGCCCGCCAGCTTCGCCTTGCGCTCCTGGAGCTTCTCCTTGTCGTAATCGGAGGTGCTCTTCTCGATCTGGACTTCGATCTCCTTCACGCGCGCCTTGATCTTGGTCTCGTCGCCGGCGCCGTCGATGATCGTCGTGTTGTCCTTGTCGACCACGATGCGCTTGGCACGACCGAGATCGCCGATGACCGCGTTCTCGAGCTTGAAGCCGACTTCCTCGGAGATCACGTTGCCCTGGGTCAGGGTCGCAATGTCCTCGAGCATCGCCTTGCGGCGATCGCCGAAGCCCGGCGCCTTGACGGCGGCGATGCGCAGCGTCCCGCGGAGCTTGTTGACCACCAGCGTGGCCAGCGCCTCACCCTCGATGTCTTCGGCGATGATGAGCAGCGGCTTGCCGGCCTGCGCCACCTTCTCCAGCACGGGGAGCAGGTCCTTCATGGCCGAGACCTTCTTGTCGTGGATCAGGATGAAGGCGTCCTCGAGGACGGCTTCCATCTTGTCCGGGTCGGTCACGAAGTACGGCGAGACGGAGCCGCGGTCGAACTGCATGCCGTCGACCGTCTCGAGCGTCGTCTCGAGGCCACGCGCCTCCTCGACGGTGATGACGCCATCCTTGCCCACCTTGTCCATCGCGTCCGCGATCAGGTCACCGATCAGGTGGTCACCGTTGGCGGAGATGGTGCCGACCTGGGCGATCTCCTTCTTGCCCTTGGTCGGGGTCGACTGGTGCTTGACGTGCTCGACCACCGCGGCGACGGCAGCCTCGATGCCGCGCTTGACCTCCATCGGGTTGGCGCCGGCGGTGACCAGCTTGGCGCCCTCGATGTAGATCGCCTGGGCGAGCACGGTGGCGGTGGTGGTGCCGTCGCCGGCGATGTCGGAGGTCTTGCTGGCGACTTCCTTCACCATGCGAGCACCCATGTCTTCAAACTTATCGGGGAGCTCGATCTCACGAG
>JANMLN010000074.1:0-8184 GCA_031372565.1 Gemmatimonadota bacterium
CGGGGGGGGTGGGGGCGCCACCCGGGGCCCCGCCCGGGGCGTCGTGACCGGCGGCGGCGCCACGACCCGTGAGGGCATGATCGGCGTGGGCGCGAGCACGGAGACCTCCGGCACGCTTGGGCCTGCCGGAGTGGGCGGTGCCTCGTCGAGCGCCGGGCCCATCAACTCCAGCTCCTTCACATCGAGCGCCACCGACGCACGCTGCAGCAGGCTCGCCGATGCGCGCAGCAGGTTGGCCATGGAGGCGCGCGCCGGCGTGATGGCGCGCACCAGCGGCGACGATGACGGCGTCGTCGTCGCCGAGATCCCCGTCGAGGGGCGCGGCACCTGCGTCGAGGGACGCGGCACCGGGGCCGGCTCACCGGTCGGCGCGGGCGCGCCGGACTCGAACGCGATGCTGGCGCTCGGCGTCGAACTGGCCGGGGTCCGCATCTTGACCGTCGTGCGCGACGTGTAGAACGGATTCTCGAGCGCCTCGACGAAGGCGGTGACCGACGCGAACCGATCGCCCGGCTTCTTCGAGATCGCGGTCCGGATGGCCGCGTCCACATGCGGCGGAACGGATGGCTCGACTTGCGACGGCGACGGCGGCGTGGCCATCACGACCTGGGCCGCGATCGCATGCGGTGTCGATCCCCGGAACGCCGCTTCTCCGGTGAGCATCTCGTACGCCACGCTTCCCAGCGCGAAGATGTCGCTGCGCCCGGTGACCTCGTGCTCGCCGGTCGCCTGCTCGGGGCTCAGATACTGCGTGATCCCCATCGACATGCCCATGTCGCGCATGCGGCTGGTGCCGGCCTGCCACATCGCGACCGAGACCCCCCAGTCGGTGAGCTTGGCGCCGTCGTCGGTGAGCAGGATGGCGTCGGGCTTGAGGTCACGATGTGCCTGCCCCTGTTCATGCGCGTACTGCAAGGCCGCCGCCACGTCGCGGATGATCGGCAGCGCAAGCGCGAGCGGCAGTTTGCGGTCGCGCTTGAGCCGTGCCGTCAGCGTTTCGCCCGTGACCGGGGACGTGGCGTAGTAGAGCGACGCGTACGCCGATCCGAAGTCGTGGATCGGCACGATGTTCGGATGGTCCAGCGTCTGCGCGGCCTTCATCTCGCGCTCGAACGACTCGGCGCCGATCGCTTCGGCCGCCTCGGGCCACATGATGCACAGCATCACGTCGCGCTTGGTCTTCAAGTCGTACGCGCGATACAGCGTGGCGCGCCCACGTGCGCCGAGGTTCTCGTCGAGCCGATAGCGGACCGCGATCGCGAACGAGACGCGCGGTGCGTCGCCCGGAACCGCGATCGGCGGCCGGTCTGCCGGGTTCGCCGGCGGCATCGCGCCGACCGGGGGCGCGGACTCCGCCGGCGGCTCAACGGCCCGTGACTCGCGGCGTTGCGGCGTGGACATACCGGGGAAAGTGATGGGGTGTCAGGCGCCCCGGTAAGGGGCGACCGTCACCGCCGCCTAGGCCGTGGCGCCGGAGCCGCGGACTTCGCGCCCACGTGCCTCGGCGAGCTTCCGGGCGATGCCGCGATAGAACGCCGCATCGCCCGGTTTGCCCTCTCCTTCGAGAGCCTTGGCCGTCATTTCGAGCGAAAAGAGGATGTTGCCGAGGTAGAGTTGCGACAGCTCGGCAACACCGGCCTCGTCAGCCAATCTGGGGCGGCACGAACACCTGCGTGGTCGGCCCCTCGTCGCCCTCGTCCACGGTCATGACCTGCACCACGATGGCCGTGATGTTGTCGAGCCCACCGCGTCCGTTGGCTTCCCGGATCAGGTTCTCGACCATGCGGGCGGGCGTGGTCCGGGCCAGCAACAGCTGCGCGATTCGGCGATCGTCCACCATGCCCGTGAGCCCGTCACTGGCGACGAGGAAGAGGTCGCCCGCCAATACCTGACCGCCGTAGGTGTCCGGCTCGACCGAGTCGCCAGCGCCTACGCAGCGGGTGATCACGTTGCTGTAGGGATGGTAGCGGGCCTGCTCCGGCGTGAGGTACCCCGCATCGACCTGCTCCTGCACGTAGGAGTGGTCCTTGGTGACCTGGTGAAGCACGCCGTTGCGCAGCAGGTAGATGCGCGAGTCGCCCACCTGTCCGATCAGGTACCGACTGCCACCGAGCAGGAGCACCGAGCAGGTGGTGCCCATCCCCTGCTTGTCCACTTCGGCCAAGGTGCGCTCGTAAATGGCGCGATTGGCAAGCTGCAGGGAGGCAGACACGCGCGCCGTTGGCTCGCTGCCATCGAGGCTCGTGACGCCGGAGAGCTCACGGGTGACGATCTGCACGGCCATCTCGCTGGCGACTTCACCAGCGGCGTGTCCGCCCATGCCATCGGCGACGATGAAGACGCCGCGTTGTTCGTTGGCATCGGCAAAGAAGGCGTCTTCATTGCCGGCCCGAATCATGCCGACATCAGTTCGAGCCGCGACGGAGAGATGCACGAAGCGCGAGTCTCGGGCTACTGGAGGAAATAGAAGGCGGCCGCCGCGGCACCAAGCACCACGACAACCAGGAGGATCCAAACGAGCGGTGACCCCTTCTTCGTCTCAGCGGAGGGGGTCGGAGCGACCGGCGCAGCCTTGGGAGCAGCGGCGGGCACGGACGGAGCAGGAACTGGGGCAGCCTTGGGAGCCGGCACCGGCGCCGATTCGGCCGTGGAAGCGAGTGGCGACTTGGGTGCAGGCACCGCAGCCACCACGGGAGCGGCGGCTGGCGCAGGGACTGCGGCCGCGGGCGCCGATTCGGGTGCCGCAGGAGCCGGGGCCGGTGCTGCAGCCGGAGCCGCCGCCTTGTCGGCGTAGAAGCGAAACTCTTCCGGTCCGAGGCGGATGACATCGGCGCGTCCGAGCGTCTGCGTGCCCTCGACGCGCTTCGAGTTGACCCAGATGCCGTTCGTGCTCGTGTCGATGATGTAGTAGCCATCGGGGCCCGACGAAATCTCGGCGTGGTTGCGCGAGACCTCACCACTCGCGATGACCACGTCGCAGCTGGCTTCCCGACCGAACGTGAGTCCCTTGTCGGAAATCTGGTATTCGCGACCGTCCGTGAGCGAGACGAGGCGCCCCCCCGTGCTCGCGGTCGGCGTGCTCGCCTTGGCGGTCGCGGCCGCCGCCATCTGCAGCCGCAGCTTGGCGAGTTCGGCCAGCTCGGCCCCGGACAAGAACTGCGTGCTCCCGCTCTTCTTGTCGTCGGCAAAGGTCAGCTCATTGCCGGTGACATCGAGCTTGTCGCCATGGATCAGCGGCGTCGGCTCGAGGCCGAGCTGCACGCCATTCACCTTGACCGGCGCGCCGTCGAAGCCCCGGCGCACCGACACGGCACCGTCCGGCTTGATCGTCACGACCGCCAGTGCACCCGAGGCGGCATCGCCCGCAACGACGATATCCATGCCCGCACCAGTGCCGACGGTCATATCCCCCGCGCGGAGGGCGATCTGCTTGTCGGCGAGCTGGAAGTGAGCCATGAATAAGTTGGCGTGGCGTCGTTTCTAGACCCCAGCAGGGGCACCAACGTGCCCGACACAGGGGCGCGCAATGGTCCGAAACTAGGCTGCGGCCCACGGGTCGGCAAGCAAGGGGTGCTCATCGCTTCTCCCGTCGCCGAAATCACCCACTTGCAGACGGTACAACCGCGCGTACAGCCCGTCGCGCGCCAGCAGCTCGGCGTGGCGCCCCCGCTCCACGACCCGTCCGTGATGCAACACCAGAATCGCGTCCGCCGCGAGAATGGTCGACAGCCGGTGCGCGATCGCGATCGTGGTCCGCCCACGCATCAGTTCGCCCAGCGCCTGCTGGATCACCGCCTCCGCCTCCGAGTCCACGGCACTCGTTGCCTCGTCGAGCACGAGCAGCGCCGGGTCCGCCGCCACCGCCCGCGCGAACGACAGGAGCTGTCGTTCGCCCACCGACAGCGAGGCGCCGCGCTCGCCGAGCTGGTGGGCGTAGCCGTCCGGCAACCGGGCCACCACACGGTCCGCTCCCACGCGCGCGGCCGCCTCTCGCACGGCCTCGTCGGGGATCGTGGCGGCCAACCGGATGTTCGACGCGACATCCCCCGCGAACAGGAAGATGTCCTGCTGCACGAAGCCGATCCGGGCGCGCAGCACTTCCACCGGGATGGTGCGCACATCGACACCGTCCAGCAGGATCCGACCGCGCACCGGCTCGTAGAACCGGAGCAGGAGCGACACGATCGTGCTCTTGCCCGCGCCCGTGTGCCCGACCAGCGCCAGCGTGGTCCCCGGTGCGGCCGTGAACGAGACGCCGCGCAAGACCCATTCGGGTTCGCGCCCCTCGGCCAACGGGCGCGCATCGTACGTGAACCAGACGTCCTCGAACGTCACCGACACCGGCTCCGCGCCGCGCGACGGCAGCGGTGTGCCCCCCGCCACCACGTCGGAGGCCGACTCCCCGGCCGGCGTATCGAGCAGGGTGAAGACGCGCTCCGAGGCGGCCATCGCCTGCTGGAGCGTGTTGTACTTGTCCGACAGGTCCTGCAACGGCTGGAAGAACCGACGCAGCAGTTGCAGGAAGGCCGCCACCGTGCCGACGGTGAGCGTCTGCCCCAGCACGCGCGACGCGCCGCTCACGAGCAGCAGCGCCAGCGCGATCGTCGTGAGCACTTCGATCACGGGGAAGTACAGCGCGTAGATCGTGATCGAGCGCAGGTGCACCTCGAGATGGTCGCGGTTGAGCGCGTCGAATCGCCCGAGCTCACTCGGGCCACGCCCGAACAGTTGGACCAGCCGGATCCCGCCCACCCGTTCCTGCACGAACGCGTTGATCCGCGCCAGACGCCCCCGGATGTCGCGATACGCCTCGCGCACTCTCACGCGGAAGAGCCAGCTGGCCCCCAGCACGAACGGAATGACCGCGAACGACGCCAGCGCGAGCCGCCAATCGGTGTACAGCATCACCGCGCCGATGGCGCCGAGCGTGAAGAGGTCGCCCAGTCCGGCCACCACCCCCGCCGTGAACAGCTCGTTCAACGACTCGATATCGCTCGTGACGCGCGTGACCAACCGCCCGACCGGCGTCCGATCGAAGTACGCGATGGGCAACCGTTGCAGGTGCTTGAACACCTGCATGCGCAGGTCCTGCATCACGCGCTGGCCCAGCAGCCCGGTGAGCACCGTCTCGCCAAACGCGGCCCCGTATTGCAGCACCAGCGCGAGGGCAAAGAGCGCGGCGGCCGTCCCCACCATCCCCGTGTCGCGCGCGGGCAGCGCCACATCGATCACCCGGCGGGTGAGCAGCGGCCCGACCAGCTGCAGCACCCCCTCCACGGCGAGGCAGGCCAGCGCGCCCACCACCAGCGAACGGTAGGGCTTCGTGTAGTCCAACAGGCGGCGCATGAGCCGCCCGTCGTACCCCTTCGCAATCGCGTCGTCTTCGTGAAACCCGGCCATTGGGGCGAATCCTAGCGTTCTGTCGTGCGTAGGGTAATCGTTCCCAACCGTGACGACGCCCTTGCCGACCGCCTCCCCCGCCGCCGCCGACACCGCCACGTATCAGACCGCCTTCGACGGGCAGTATGCCCTCGAACGTGAGTTGGGACGCGGCGGTATGGGCGTCGTCTTCCTCGCCCGCGATGTCAAGCTCGACCGCCGCGTCGCGATCAAGGTCCTCCCCGCCATGCTCGCGGCCAGGGACGACATCCGCGAGCGCTTTGTGCGGGAGGCCCGCACCGCCGCCAAGCTCTCACACCCGAGCATCGTGCCGGTGTACCGCGCCGACGAGCTCCGCGGCGTCGCCTTCTTCGTGATGGCCTACGTCGACGGTGAATCGCTCGGCGAGCGCATTCGCGATCGCGGCGCGCTCCCCGCCGTCGAGGTCGTCCGCTGGCTGCGCGAAGTCGCGCTCGCGCTCGGATCCGCGCACACGGCCGGCGTGGTGCACCGCGACGTGAAGCCGGAGAACATCCTCATCGAGCGCGCCACCTCACGCGCGCTCATGTCGGACTTCGGCATCGCCCGCGTCGAGCAGAGCAGCACGCTCACCGAGGCCGGCCACATTCTCGGCACCGCGGCGTACATGAGCCCCGAGCAGGTCAACGGCGAATCGCTCGACGGGCGCAGCGATCTCTACTCGCTCGGGGTCGTCGGCTTCCACGCGCTGGCCGGGCGTCTCCCCTTCGAGTCGACCGCGGCCTCGGCGCTTCTGGTTGCCCATGCAACCAGGCCCGCGCCACTGCTTGCGAGCATCGCGCCCAACGTGCCGCGCGAGCTGGCGGCCATCATCGACCGCTGCCTCCGGAAAGACCCGGCGGACCGCCATGCAACCGCCGAGCAGCTCGAAGACGCGCTCGCGCGCGCGCACGATGCCCTCACCCGCGATGCGGCACGCGCGCACCAGAGCGGCGAGGTGGTCCTGAGCGAAACGCAGGCCGCTGCCATCTGGAAGCGTGCGGCGCAGCTGCAGGCCGAAGCGGCGAGTCGCCTCGAGAAATCATCGGCCGCCGAGGCCTCGCGCCGCGTCGAAGGACCCGCTGCCACCGAGGGGTTCCGCGCGCGCGACGTCGAGCAGGCGGCGGTCGAGGCCGGCATCTCGCAGCGGTTCGTCGCCCTCGCGCTGGCCGAAGTGCGCGAGCCGGGCACGAGTGTACCGGCCATCATGGAGGATGGCTCCGCGCGTGATCGCATGGTGACCACGGTGCTCGGCACGAGCCAGCGCTCGCTCTCGGCGTCGCGCATCATCCGCCACCCGCCGCGGGAGGTGCTCAAGGCGCTCGGTCGCACGCTGCAGGCGAGTCCGTTCATGCTCGCCCTGCAGGATCAGGTGGGCGGGCACCCGCTCGACGGCGGCATCCTCGTGTTCGACCTGCCGAGCATGACGCAGCTGGGTACCGGAACCACGGGACACTTCACCTACGTGCGATGGGGAGTGTACGCGCAGCAGGTGCGCGCCACGGTGCGACCGATCGCCAGCGACCCGCACGCGACGGAGGTCACGCTGTACATCGACTTGCGGCCCGGGCTCACCGCAAATCTGTGGGGCGCCGGTGGCGCGGGCGCCTTCAGCGGCGTGCTCGGCGGCGTGATCGGCGGTGCGATCCTGAAGAAGGCCGCCATTCTGGGCGTCGCCTTCGGCGGCGGCTTTGCCGTGGCCGGACTCTTCGCGGGTGGGGCCGGACTGCTGGGCTGGCGCGCGTACTACCGCTGGGCGGTGCGTACGGCGCAGACCGAATTGGACCGCGCGATCAGCGCGATCGAGATGTCGCTGCGCTCGGCGGACATTTTCGGCGAACTCCCCCCGCCATCGACGCCGCCACGACGCGGGGACGATGATGCCGCACTGATCATCGCCGCGAGCATCTGAGCTTCCCTCTCACCGGTCGGAACCGGCGCTCGCACCCGCTAGTTTCCGCTGCGTGAAGTCACATCTCGTCGTCCGCGGCGCACGCCAACACAACCTCGCCGGCTTCGACCTCGAAATTCCGCGGCGCGCGATCACGGTCGTGACGGGCCCGTCGGGCTCGGGCAAGTCGTCGCTGGCCTTCGACACGATCTACGCCGAGGGACAGCGGAGGTACGTCGAGTCACTGTCCGCCTACGCGCGGCAGTTCCTCGAGCGGATGGAAAAGCCGAATGTCGATTCGATCGAGGGGATCTCGCCCGCGGTCGCCATCGAGCAGAAGAACCCGACGCGCACGTCGCGCTCGACGGTCGGCACCGCCACCGAGATCTACGACTACCTGCGCCTCCTGTGGGCGCGAATCGGGCGCACCTACTGCCCCGTGTGCGGACGCGAGATGAAGCCCGACACGGTGCAGTCCGTGACCGATGCCGTGCTGGCGCTCCCCGAAGGCACGCGGTTCAGCGTCGCCTTCCCGCTCAAGCGCTCGGCAGAGGCCACGCACGAGGTGATCGCCGACAACCTGCGCGAGCAGGGGTTCTTGCGCCTGGTGGTGGACGCGGTGGCAGCGCACCTCGAGGAAGGGACCGTGCCTGATCTCGCGGCCGCGACCGACGTGCTGGTCATCGCCGATCGGTTGGCCGTGGGGCCCGAGGCGGCGGGCCGACTCGCTGACGCCGTCGGGGTCGCGTTCCGCGAAGGCGACGGCGACTGCATCATGCTGCTGGCGGCGCCGGTCATGGTGAACGACCCCGTCGTGCGGGGGGGCGCGAAAGGCCGGCGTACACCCCCCCCCCAAAAAACACGGACGTAGCGGCGCGCAGGACGCCCCGTAGCGC
>JANMLN010000084.1:0-30469 GCA_031372565.1 Gemmatimonadota bacterium
GACCGGTGCTTTCAACCGCTCAGCCACCTGTCCAAGGGGTAGCCTCCAAGAATAATCGGCAGGCGTGGGGAAAGGGAGCACCCCCGGGGGCTGGTCTGGGGCGAAAAGCAGGTCCTTCGCTGCGCTCAGGACGACTATTCGCTGTCTGGGGCGAGAAGCAGGTCCTTCGCTTCGCTCAGGACGACCTATTCGTTGATCGACGGGAACTCGCGGCTGGACCGGCGGTCCTGAAAGAAGAGCGACAGCACCGCGCTGCACTCCTCGGCCAGCACCCCGCCCTGCACTTCGGGCCGATGGTTGAGCTTGGGGTGCCGCAGCACGTCACCCACCGACCCGGCCATGCCTGCCTTGTCGTCCCAGGCCCCGAACACGACGCGATCGACACGCGCCAGCACGATGGCACCAGCGCACATGGCGCAGGGCTCGAGCGTCACGTACAGCGTCGTGCCGGAGAGAATGCGCTCGCCCGTGCGCTCATGCGCGGCGCGCAGGGCCACCATCTCGGCATGCGCCGTCGCGTCAGCCAACTGGATGTTCGCGTTGGCGCCTTCGCTCACGATCTCGCCATCGCAGACGAGCACGGCGCCCACCGGGACTTCCCCTCGGGCATGCGCGCGTCGCGCCTGCTCCATCGCCACGCGCATCCAGCGCTCGTCTTCTGCCGCCCGACTACCCGCCAACGGTTCCGTCGCCATGCGTGCATTCTAGCACATCGGCGCGACGCGACCAGCGGCCTCAAGGCGGCTATTGCCAGCCGTAGCGGGCGTTCAGCCATGCCACCAGGACCGACGCCAGCGCACCCGCGTATCGCGCACGGTTCGCCGGGGTGTCGCGCACCCCCGTGAAGTTGTGCTCGATCTGAACCGCATCGGTCGGCCCCCCCGCAGCTGAGCCGTACCGCTGCGTGTTGAATCCGCCGTTGAAATAGGGGTCGGTCGCACTCGGGGCCGGATCCGTCACGGACGGCACCGACGGATATCCGGCCGCCACGAGTTGTGCGCCGAGGCTGAGTGGTCCGCGCAGGAGGGCCACGGCCGAGTCTTGGCGACCGGCAGCGAGTGCCGTGGTGGCGATGCTGGATCGCGCCATCGCGTTCGCGGACATCAAGGCGGCGTCCGTTGTGCGAAGCTCCGCATCGGACAGCAGATATCCGAGCTCAAGCCGTTGGATGACATGCCCGTGGCCATGCAGGTCAACGACGAGGCCGCGTGTGGCCGTGCGACCGATGGCGGCGCGGGCACTATCGACGGCCGCATGGAAGCGCGTCCAGTGCGCGGTGAGCGGCGCAAAGCCGGCCGTCGCCTCGGTCAGATCACGATTTCCGTCGAACTTGTCACGATGCAACCGGTTGATGATGAGCCACGGGCGGCGACCGCCGGTGCGCGCGGCGACCGAGTCGGCGATCGCGCGCGCGAGTTCCTGCGTGTTGGCGTCGTTCACATACGTGCAGCCCGAGCAGTTGCGATCGGGGAGCATCGCGGGACTCAGGTCACCGCCGTGCGGTGCCACCAGCACGAGCGGAACGGTGCCCGAGGTCGCCTCCACCCATGTCGCGTCGATGGCTGGCGGCGTCGGGCCCACGGGCGACGTCGGCGACGTGGCGCCGCTCGTGCCGGCGGGTGTCGCGGCGCAGGCCGACAGCAGCAGCGCGCCGATCAGCGCGCCGCGTCGCGTGAGGCTCACGAGGCCTTGGTGAACGCCACCGTCCCGCTCCCGTCGGCGGCAACGTCCGCCAGGATCCGGTCGCCGTCCGTGAAGGTGCCAGACAACAAGGCCTTGGCCAGCGGGTTCTGCAGCAATCGCTGCACCGCGCGCTTCAGCGGCCGTGCGCCGAACGCGGGATCGTACCCCTCGGTGGCCACCAGCTTCCGCGCCTCGGGACTCAACTCGATCGTGAGCTTCTTGTCCGCGAGCAACTGATCGAGCCGCGCGAGTTGCAGCGTCACGATCCGGTCGATGTGCGCTTCGTCGAGGGGGTGGAACACCACGATGTCGTCCACGCGGTTCAGGAACTCGGGCCGGAACTGCTGGCGCAACAGCTGCATGACCGAGGCCTCCACCGCTGCCCACGGCGTGTCACCGCGCTCGAGAATGAGCGGACTCCCGACATTCGAGGTCATGATGACGACCGCGTTGCGGAAGTCGACCGTGCGCCCCTGGCTGTCGGTCAGACGCCCATCGTCGAGGAGCTGCAGCAGGATGTTGAACACGTCGGGATGCGCCTTCTCGATCTCGTCGAAGAGGATGACCGCATACGGACGGCGCCGCACCGCCTCGGTGAGCTGCCCCCCTTCCTCGTACCCGACGTACCCGGGCGGCGCGCCGATCAGCCGCGCGACGGCGTGCTTCTCCATGTATTCCGACATGTCGATGCGCACCATGGCGTGCTCGTCGTCGAACAGGAACTCGGCCAGCGCGCGCGCAGTCTCCGTCTTCCCGACCCCGGTCGGCCCGAGAAAGATGAACGAGCCGATCGGACGATTCGGATCCTGCAGCCCGGCGCGCGATCGCCGGACCGCGTCGCTGACCGCCTCCAGCGCCTGGGCCTGTCCCACCACGCGCGAGCCCAGGTGTGACTCGAGCTGTGCGAGCCGTTCCTTCTCGCTCTCCATCATGCGCGTGACGGGAATCCCCGTCCACTTGGCCACGACCTCGGCGATGTCGTCCGCGCCCACCTCCTCCTTGAGGAAACGTGGCCGGCCGTCGTCCGTCTTGAGCTGGGTGTCGGCCTCCTGCATGCGCCGTTCGAGCGCGGGGATGGTGCCATAGCTGATTTCCGCGGCACGCCCGAGGTCGCCCGCGCGCGTGGCCTGCTCGGCGGCGATGCGCGCGGCGTCGATCTCCTGCTTGATCCTGCCGACGACGCCCAGCGTCTCCTTCTCCTGCCCCCACTGCGCCTTCATCTGCATGGTGGATTCGCGCAGCGCGGCCAGCTCCTTCTCGATCACCTGCCGGCGCTCGAGCGAGGCGGCATCCCGTTCCTTGGCGAGTGCGGCCTGCTCGATCTGCAACTGCACGACCCGCCGTTCGACCTCGTCGATCTCCTGGGGCATCGAGTCGATCTCGATGCGGAGTTTCGACGCGGCTTCGTCGAGCAGGTCGATGGCCTTGTCCGGGAGAAAGCGATCACCGATGTAGCGATGCGAGAGCGTGGCCGCCGCCACGACCGCCGCATCGGTGATGCGCACACCGTGATGCGCCTCGTAGCGCTCCTTGAGACCGCGCAGGATGGCGATGGTGTTCTCCACCGAGGGCTCGCCCACGAACACCGGCTGGAACCGCCGCTCGAGCGCCGCGTCCTTCTCGACGTGCTGGCGATACTCGTCCAGCGTCGTGGCGCCGACGACGCGCAGTTCGCCGCGCGCGAGCATGGGCTTGAGCATGTTGCCCGCGTCCATGGCCCCTTCCGCCTTGCCCGCGCCGACCAGCGTGTGCAGCTCGTCGATGAACACCACGAACTCGCCCTGCGCGTCGACCAGCTCCTTGAGCACGGCCTTGAGCCGCTCCTCGAACTCGCCGCGGAACTTGGCGCCGGCGATGAGCGCCCCCAGATCGAGCGACACGAGCCGCTTGTTGCGCAGGCTCTCGGGGACGTCGCCATTGATGATCCGCTGCGCCAACCCCTCGACGATGGCCGTCTTGCCGACGCCGGGCTCGCCAATCAGCACGGGATTGTTCTTGGTGCGGCGCGACAGGACCTGGATGACGCGACGGATCTCCTCGTCGCGACCGATCACCGGATCGAGCTTGCCGCGTCGCGCGGCCACGGTCAGGTCGCGCGGGTTCTTCTGCAGCGCCTGATACTGGTTGTCCGGCGGCTGGTGGGGGGCCTTGTGCGATCCCCGGACGGCGTCGAGCGCCCCGAGCAGCGACTTCTTCGTGGCGCCCACCTCACCGAGCAGCGTCTTCGACTCGATGCCCTTGACGTCGGTCAGCGCGACGAGCAAGTGCTCCGTGCTGATGTACTCGTCGCCGAGCGCCTTGGACTCGGTCTCCGCGAGGTCGACGACCTGGTTGAGCTCGCGGGACGCGTTGGGCTGCGCGTCGGTCTGCTTCGGGTAGCGTCCGATCTCGCGCGTGACCGCCTCGCGCAGACGCACCGGATTGGCCCCCACCTTCTGCAGAATGGGGACAACGATGCTCTCCTCTTGCTCGAGCAGGGCCGCCAAGAGATGCGTGTCGTAGACCAGCGGGTTGCCCTGCTGGCGCGCGCGATCGACGGCGGCGTTGATCGCTTCGGCGGCTTTGACAGTGAAGCGGTCGGCGGAGATCATGGCTTCGGAGGGGGCGGGAGACGTGGATCCTTCGCTATGCACCAAGACAGGGCAGTCGACGCGTCGCCGCCTGCCAACGGACCCGCAGCACGACAGCGCGGCGCCCGCGATGCTTCTACATGCACATTTGACGCCAACTGCAAAGTGCCGCGCCGACACGTGCGCGCGCCATCCCGACAGTGACAGCAGGCGGGTCCTGCCTCGGTGTCGTAGTATCGGTCGGTCGGGGGATACCGGACGTTTACGGTTGACCCACCCTGTGCGGCCCGATACCCTCAGCGGCATGTCGCTCCTTGTCCGCACGGTCGGCCTCCGCGCCGCCACGATTCTCCTCGGTGTGTGGGTCGCCGCGTGCGACACGGGTGGCGCCACGCAGGGAGGCCTGGACGACTCGACCTACGTCCGGACCCTGGCCGGGCTGCGTCGGCTGCATGATGCCCGACAGTTTCATCCGGTCCGGTCCCTGCCGCAGCCCCTCGGGATTGGGGGACGGCCACCGTCGGCCGATCAGCTTCGTGTGCGCGACAGCCTGCAGAAGTTGCTCGCGGACTCGGCCCTGCGCGCCGACTCGGTGGCGCGCACCGAGCTTCTCGCGCGCGCGAAGGTGACCCCGGAGCAACTGCTGGCGACTGCACGCGGCCTCGCCGCGCGCCCGGAACGCGCCCAGCGGGTGCTCCAGGCGATCGCAAAGCGCGCCATGCAGCTCGATTCGATCGAGCGTGTCGCGAAGGCTGATTCCGCAGAGAAGGCGCGAAAGGATTCAGTGACAAGAGCAGCCGACCGGGCGCGCGCCGACTCGGGCACGAGGCCCGAGCGGAAGCGCGGGGCCACGCCAGCTGTCAAGACTACCCCAGCGCCTAAGGCGCCTTGACGACCATTTTCCGCACGACCACGAAGCCGTCGACTTCGAGCCGGTAGAGATAGATCCCGTCCGCGACCGGTCGACCGGTGCTGACCATCTTGCCGTCGCGAAGCACTTGATACTGCCCATCCCAGTACGCGATGTACTGGCTGCAGCTCAGGAGCCTGTTCTCCACGGGCTGACCTGTGGCCACGCCGCCGCCACCTTCCTGGAGGTTGGCCACGGCGATCGGCTGCGACAGGAGATTGTAGATGCGCAGCGTGACCTTGTAGGTGCGATTCGCATCCTTGCATCCACCCGCGTCGCCGACCGTGAACGGGATGCGCGTGTCGGGGCTGACCGGGTTCGGATAGTTCTGTCCGAGCACCACGCCAGGATTGCGGGCGCGCACATCGCCCCGCTGAGCTTGTAGCGCCCGCGGTACGCACGCGACGGCCAACAGCGTCAGGATCGAGGCCGTTGCACGTCGCATCCATTGCCTGCCTAGATCAAACAAACGAGGGGCGTTCTGGTCTCCTGCGCGCGTCGCGGGCTGCCGTCGTTGGCAACACCGCGCTTTCATCAAATGTGCGAAGCTGCAAAATGCGCTGTCAACAACGAAAGCATTGTGACTCAGCGCACCATCGGACCTCGTACCCGCCCATCGCCTTCGCGTTTCGTGAAGCCGCGACGATCACAGTACTCGAGCAGGGGCATGAGGTACTTGCGGCTCACCCCGACGACGTCGCGGAGCACGGCTGGGGACGCCGGCGTTGGCCCATCCAGCGCCCGGGTCAGCGCCGCCACGATCTCGGCGAGCACGGCAGCGTCGTACCAGCGCTCCGCCTCCACGGCCACGATCGCCCCCTCCTTCTCGAGTCCCTTGGCGATGCCGCGCAGCTCGCGTCCGCGTTCGGCCGCGAGCTCGGGTAGCGACGGGGGTTCGCGACCTGCCGCTCGCAGCCGATCCAGCATCCACGCGCGGTCGGCCAGCATCGCCGGGTCATTGAGGGAGGTCCATCCGGCGGGACGAAGGTGTGGGCCCGCCACCACCACCCCGTGCCGATCAACGGCCTGCTGCAAGACCGCGGCGGCGAAGCGCGCATGGCCTCCCAGCGACGCGAGGAGTTCCGCAGCCGGTGCGCCGTCACCCGTCGGATGCTTCGCGACGTGGCCGCGCACCGCGCGGTCGAGCGCGGTCGCCCGCTCGGCGACGAGTGCACCGTCCCAAGCGTGGGCGTCGCGCACAATCGCCTTCGCACCCTTGAGCAGGGTGGCCGTGCGCGCCGCTGCCACGCCAAGGCGAAGCGCGAGCACGGGCAGCTCGACACCGGTACCTGCCGCTTCGGCGAGGACCCAACCGAGCCGCGCGGCATCCGTCGCCGAGGCCGTCGCAAACGGACGCGTGCGACGCAGTGGCGGGTTCGGATCGGTGACGACGCCGCCGCCCATGGTGGTGTGCCGGGTGCCGCCGCGCAGCACGAACCGGTCGCCGCCGCGAGCGACGACGGGCTGATCGGTCACAAGCCGCGCCGCGCGTGTCTCCCCCGGGTGCAGCGCGCCCCCGGCCACAACGACGCGGGCGGTGACCTCCGTCGTGCCCAGATGCAGGTGCACGCGCGTGCGCGGTCCCAACGGCACCGCTCCGGCCAGCAGATGGACGTCGGCTCGGAGCCTCGTCGTCGGTGCCCACTCCGCATCGGTGACCACCACCTGCCCGCGGGCGACATCGGCAACCTCGACACCGGCCAAGGCCAGCGCGCTCCGCGCCCCCGCCTCGGCGGTGTCCACCGATCGGCCGTGGCTCTCGATGCCGCGCACCCGCGCAGCATGGCCGGCCGGCAGAATCCGCACCGCGGCATCGCGCGGCACCGTGCCGCTCCACACGGTGCCGGTCACGACGGTCCCCGCCCCCTTCACCGTGAAGCCTCGGTCGACGGCGAGCCGGAACGGCGCGTCGTGATCGCGCGCGCGCGCCGTGCCCAGCGCGACGGTCAACGCCTGACGGAGCGCGGGGAGACCGTCTCCCGTGACCGCGGAGACGGGCACGATGGGTGCGTCGGCGAGCGTCGTGCCCGCGAGCAGCGCACGGACCTCATCGGCCACGAGCGCGGTCCACTCGGGGTCGACCAGATCCGACTTCGTGAGGGCCACCACCCCGCGCGGTACGCCCAGCAGGTTGAGGATGGCCACGTGCTCGCGCGTTTGCGGCATCACGCCCGCGTCTGCCGCCACCACAAGGAGCGCCGCGTCCATTCCAGTGGCCCCCGCCAGCATGGTCCGGACGAACGCCTCATGGCCCGGGACGTCCACGACCCCGACAGCACCCACCCCCTCGAGCTCGAGCCGAGCGAAGCCCAACTCGATGGTGATGCCACGACGTTTCTCCTCGGGGAGCCGATCGGTATCGACCCCCGTGAGGGCCCGGACGAGCGCCGTCTTGCCGTGATCGATGTGCCCTGCCGTGCCGAGAATCATCGCGCGCCTCCCCGACTCATCCGGCAGCCCACGCGGCGCGCTCCCAACTGTCCCACGCCCGCATGGGACGGCCGTCGGTCAGGTGCTGATGCACGAACTCCCGTAGCAGGCGTTGGTGCGCCCGCAGGCTCGGATCGTCCTGCAGCGGGGGGTCGGTGTTGGCCAGCCAGGCACGAATGGCGTGGCGCGCGTCGGGCGGAAGCGTGCGCACGCCGATCGTACCGCGCGCGCAGCTCGAGCAGAGCACGCCGCCGTCGGTCTGACTGAAGGCGACGTTGGCGTCGTCGGGGATCGTGGTGTGGCAGCGCGCGCACGACTCGAGGCTCGGCGCAAAGCCGAACGCTGCGACCAGGCGCCAAGCCCCGCCGATGGCGATGGGACGCGCGTCGGGCGCCGGCGCGGTCGCGAGCATGTCGAGCACGGCGGCCAGCAACTCGAACAGCTCGGGCTGCGCCTCGTCGTTGCCGAAGCGCAGCACCAACTCGGCAATGGCCGATGCGGCACTGAACCGTGCGAGGTTTTCGGCCAGCCCGACACGCACGCGCGTCACGTCGAACCCCGCGAGTGTCTGCAGGTCGCGCCCCGGTCGCATGGCCAGCTGCGCGCTCCCCTCCGCGAAGAGATCGATGGCACTCGCGTGGCGGGTTCGCGGCCGCCGCGCCCCCTTCGCGATCACCGACTGCACGCCGGCGTCACGCGTCGCAAGGCGCAGGATGCGCGACGTCTCGCGATAGTCGAAGGCGTGCAAGACGATCGCATCGGTGTCCACGAGGGGCATGGTGGAAAGATAGAGCCCTGCTTCGCCGGGGTCGGCACGGGAGGCCAACTCGGTGGCCGTCCCGCGCCGCACCGCACCGGCGCCACCGGCGTGCCAGCTAACGCGCCTGCACCGCCACGGCGCCTTGACCGACGTTCAGGGTGCGAATCAGCAGGTAGTTGGCGTTGTACACGTACAGCTTGCTGGCGCCGGCCGCACCGACCACCGGGCAATACACGCGTCCGCGGGTGTCCACCGCGACCGCCGTGCAGTTGGCGGCCGTTGAATCGGGCGCCCGCAGATTCGCAAACGTGGTCGACCCGAGGAACGGTCCTGCAGCCGCCAAGGCGGTCGAGTCGACCCGCACGACGCGACCGGGGAAGGTGGATGCGTCCGCGCTCACCCACGCGTAGATGTTGCCGTCGCGACCGGGCGAGACCACGGTTCCGAAGGTCCCGGGCGGCATGGGGCCTCGCACCACGATGGCACGCGTGTCCATGTCGTACTTCACGATCGCACCCGCCTGCAAGACCGTGCCCGTGCCGTAGTTCACGTTGCCGAACGAACCGATGTACAGGCTCGCGCCTTGCGGCGTCATGTTGGCGGCGCCGAAGATGGTGCTGCCGAGCGGAATCGTGTCGATGACGTTGTTGGCGAAGCGCAGGCGCAACAGTCGCGACGGTCCGACCACCGAGTAGTCGGTGCGGCAGTTGAGGTTGGCGTCGAGCACGTACAGTTCGGTGTCGAACTGCGCGACGTCGACCGGACACTGCCCCACGTTACGGCGCAGCGTGATCGTAGGGGTGGCGTTTCCGAGGTTGGTCACGAAGGCGATGGCCTGCGAGTCTCGCAGGGCAACCACGATGTTGGCCTCGGAACGTCCGGCGACCAGCGTCGCGTTGCCCGGATTGCTCGCAGCCGGCAGCTGGATGGCTTTCGCGGTGCCCGTGACCAGGTTGACGAGGTGCAGCAGGTCGCCGCCCGCCTTCGAGCTGGTCGTGAGCAGCGTGTCGCGTGTGATGCGATGGTAGGCGCCGTCGAAGGATGCGGGCAACGAGACGAACGAGGTCGCCGTGCCGGTATCGGGCACGAGCGTCACGCCCTGCTGGCCGTACCCATTGAGCACGACCGTGCCCTTGTTTGGCGTGAAGGCCAGCGGATCAAGGGAGGTGTCCTTGCAGGCGACAGCGCCGAGCAGCGCGAGAGCGAACAGGTGACGGGGCAGCATGGTGGGGTGGGTCAGGGGGAGAGCGTGAGGGCGAGCGTCCAGGCACGGCCGACCGAGGGAAAGCGCCGGACCGATTCCCATCGGGCATCGAGCATGTTGGTGATGCCGAGGGCGAGTTGTACGGGTGCACCGTTCCACGTGAAGGGGCGGCTCCACGCCAGGTCGAGCAGGCCCACCGGGGTGAGCAGCGTGGCACGGCTCTCTGGCGCGGCGGTGAACGAACGAGCACCCACGCCCCGCGCCGCAATCGACCAGGTCGCCGAACCGACCCGCTGCTGCACGGTGAGGCCACCCGTCACGTCGGGCACATACGGCGTCGGCAGGGTGAGCCCGCCCGCCTCGAGCATGGCCCGAGTCGCGCCGCCCCACAGCAGGACGGTCGTGCGCTCGGTCATGAGTTGCGCACTCGCTTCGCCGCCGACGGTCCGCTCGCGCCCCACGTTGGACGGGCTCCAGGTGAAGTTCCCCGGGAACCAGATGATCGCATCGTCGACGATCCGCGTGAACAGTGCGGCGTTCAGTGCCACGCGCCCGCGGCCCGCACGCGCGCGCATCCCCGCTTCCGCATCGAACACGGTCCGTTCCGGCCGCAGCGCGCGAGCGCCGAGCCGCTGCGGTGCAGCGAAGTAGAGATCGTAGAGTGTCGGAGCGCGAAAGGCCTGACCAACGCGCAGGTACGGCGCGATGTCGCCCGCGTGCTCGACGCCCAGCCACGGACTGCCGATCGGAGCCGCCCCTCCGATTGCATCCACACGAAGACCGGCCGTTCCTCGCCACATCCCGACGCGTGCGCCGCGCTCCACGGACGCCCAACCTCGCCAGCGCGTCGTTTCCGCGAACCCCGTGGCACGCAGGCGATCGGCACCGCCACCAAGACGCCACGAGAGCTCTCCGGCACGGAGACTTGCTTCGAGGTCTGGCGAGAGTGTTCGCGCGTCCGTGTCGAGCGTGGGGGCCAGTCGGTTCGTGTACCGCATCGTCAGTGATCGGACACCGGCAGCGAGGGTCCAGTTCCCTCCGCCGACCCCACCGCGCAGCATGAGACGATCGGTGAGCGCACGGTCGTCGTCCGATGCGCGCACGTTCATGGCACCGACAAGTCCGCGTTCGCTCCGCGAGGCCAACAGCGTGAACCAGCCGGAGGGTGACTTCGCCGAGGCGAACACGGCATAGCGGCGCTCGTCATTGTTGACCCGACGCTCCACGCTGTCGGATCCAACGGTGCCATCGGTGTTCACGAACGGAAAGTCGTTGCGCGCCTCGCGCCAGGCGGCGCCAGCGCGCAATCGTACCGATCCCAGACGGAGCGTACCGGCGCCCTCCACGCCGCGCGCCCCGAAGGCGCCGCTGACGACGCTCAACACCGGCGCGTCGCTGCTCGTGAGTGCGATCGTCCCGCCGATCGCTCCGCCCCCCGCCGCCGCACTGGCGCCAGGGGCAACACGGACGGTCGCAAGCGCGGCGAGCGGTATGTCGGAGGCATCGGCCATGCCGGACGCCGGATCATTGAGCGACACGCCGTCGAGCGTCACGAGGACCTGTTCCGATCGTGCGCCGCGCAGTTGCCAGGTCGACTCGCCGCGTGCGGAGCGCGCACCAATGCCCGGCATGCCGGCCACGAGCGCCGAGAGCGTTGCCTGCGCGCCTGCGCGCGCGTCGCGCACCGAACGCACCACGGCGGCACGCGCCACCTCGTCCGCGAGCGCTTCGGTGCGCACCCCCGGAAGCACGCGGGCCTGACGCGCCGTATCCTGCGACGGCATCACGAGCATCGCCGCCAGCACCAGGACGTTCGTGGCCAGCATCAGCGCCGGGCTCCCGGGCCACGGCGCAGCGGCACGAGCGACGGCGCACCGATCGCCGGATCGCGCGTGACGACGAGCGGCCATCCGTACACGCGCTCGAGCGTGGGGCCGTCCATGACCTCTGCTGGCGACCCCTCGGCCGCGACGCGACCCTGATCGAGCAGGACGAGTCGGTCGGCGAAGCGCGCGACCAGGTTGAGTTGGTGACTCACGAGCAGCACCGCATGACCCGACGCTGCAATCTCCGCCAGCAACTCGAACAGCGCCATCTCGTGCGCCACATCGAGGAATGCCGACGGTTCGTCGAGCACCAGCGCATCGCCCTCCTGCGCGAGCGCACGCGCGACGCGCGCACGCTGCCACTCACCACCCGAGAGCGTGTCGGTCGTGCGGTCCGCGAGCGGCTCGATGCCCGCACGCGAGAGCGCCGAGTGCACCGCCGCGGCGTCGCGCGCGACGTCCGAGCGCCACGGCGACTGCCACGGATACCGGCCAAGCCCGACATACGCGCGCACCGCGACGGGAAAGGCGGGCTCCTCGCGTTGCGTCACCACCGCGACGCGCTGCGCGAAGGTGCGCGCATCCATGGACGCACGATCATCGGAGCCGATCAGGACGCGACCGCGTGTCAGCGGCGCGCGGGCGAGGAGCGCACGCACGCAGCTCGACTTCCCGGAGCCGTTGGGGCCGACGATCGCCGTCAGCTGTCCGGCCGTGGCCGCGAACCGCACGCCATCGAGGGCCAGCCGGTCAGCGCCGCGATAGCGCACGGAGGCATCGTCGAAACGGATCATGCGAGGCGACGCAGCTGCACGAGGAAGAACGGCACGCCGATGATCGCCGTGACGGCGCCCAGCGGCAACTCGGTCGGACGGAGTGCGACACGCGCCACCACGTCGGCGATGATCACGAGCGTACCGCCCGCGAGCGCCGAGGCGGCAATCGCACCGCGATGCGCACGCGCTCCGGCCCCGCGCACGAGATGCGGCACGATCAGCCCCACGAACCCCACCAGCCCGGCCGCCGCCACCGTCGCCGCTGCCACCAGTGATGCCGCCAGGAACACACGTCGGCTCGCCGCATCCGGCTCGACGCCGAGCGACGCGGCAGCCTCCGCGCCGAGTGCCAACACGTCGATCTCGCGTCCCATCCATGCGAGCGCGCCGCCACCAACGCCGACCAACACCGCGAGCCAGCGCACCTGAAACCAGTCCGCATCGGACAACGAGCCCATCATCCACCACGTTGCGCCCCGGATCGTGTTGGCCGGCGCATTGGCCAGCGCCACCATGATGGCCGCGTTCGCGAAGGCACCAACCACGACGCCCGCCATCAGCAGGAGCCGCGCGTCTCCCTGCCCGCCCGCCGCATGCGCCACCACCAGTACGACGAGCACCGCGACGACCGCGCCGGAGAAGGCAGCGATCGGCACCAGCAGGCCGTGCGCTCCCGCCAACACCACGGCGAGCACGGCGCCCACGGCCGCTCCGCCGCTGACGCCGAGCAGGTACGGCTCCGCGAGCGGATTGCGCAGCGTTCCCTGCAGCGCAGCGCCGCTCATGCCGAGTCCAGCTCCCACGAGCGCGCCGAGCGCGACGCGTGGCAGTCGCACATCGCGAACGATCGCGGTCGCGGTCGCGCCACCGGAGCCCGCGAGTGCGCTCCACAGCTCCGCGGGAGCGAGTGTCACGCTGCCGAGCGCGACGCCACAGGCCGCGGCCAGCAGCAGCATGGCCGTCAGCATGACGAGCGCGCGAATGGGCATCCTACGGTGTGATGTCGGGATGCAGCGTGCGCGCCAACGATACGGCCGCCTCGCCCAATCGAACGCCCGGACGCCCAACGCGCGTGGTGTCGACCATGCCGAAGCGACCCTCCCGTACGGCGCGCACCGCGCGCCACGCTGGCGCGTCACGCAGGCGCGCTTCGCTGCCGGGGGCCACCATCACGAGGTCCGGATCACGGCGCGCGACATCTTCCAGCGTCACCGCCGGGCTGGGCTGCGACAGATCGTCGTACAGGTTCACGCCGCCGGCGATGGTGACCAACTCACTGAGGAACGATCCCCGACCGATCGTGAGCAGCGGGCGATCGTACACCTTCCAGAAGACGCGCGGCCGCGCTCGACCCGCCGTCGCCGCTCGCACGCGTGCGAGCGTGGCGCTCACCGAATCGACGACCCGGCGCGCGCGGACCGTGTCGCCGACGGCGCGGCCGAGCATCATCGTCGTGCGCGCGAAGTCCGCGATCTTGTCATTGCGGAGCGTGAGCGTGGCGACCCCTGCCCGGCGAAAGGCCTGCGCGGCCGCCCGATTGTCTTCGCTCGCGTAGAGCAGCACCAGATCGGGTCGCGCGGCCAAGACCGTCTCGACGTTGGGCCGCAGGGCCGCCCCCATGTCGGGGACGAGGCGCGCCGAGTCGGGCCACGTATCCCACGTCGTTCGTCCGACGACGCGGGCGCCTGCGCCGATCGTGAACAGGACCTCCGTGGTCGACGGATTGAGCGACACGATCCGCGTGGCCGGCGCCACGAGCACCGCCGAGTCGCCGGCGTCATCGACGAACGTGGCGAATGGCGCGGCAGGACGCGGGACCGCTTCTCGCTCGCACGCGGCAACCGCGATGCCGAGCAGCACGAGTGCTCGGCGGACCGGCGGCGCAGGAAAAAAGAAAGCGGGCATTTCGCTCCAGCATAGGAGGAAGCCCGCAACGTCGAATGCTGCTACCGCAGCCCCGGACGCCACCAGCCCTCCCCCGAGGGTCTGAATTGGCAGCGGACCAGGGTCGTCTCCTGGCTCCGGGCGATCCGCTCCGCCTTCCCAGCCGACAAGGCGGCCAGTGGCTTCGTGGAGCGAACGACATCATGCCCGATACAGTGGCGGGGCCGCGCCGGCTTGGTTCCGGCTTCCGTGTCCCAGGTCCGCGATCAATTGTTGAACGAGAGTCTACGCTTCGCCGTCCCGTCGCGCAAGCGCGAGCGTGAGACGATCCTTGAGCGTCGAGCGCGCGCGCGCATATTCGGCCGGATCGCCGGGACGACGCGCATGCGCACGATCCAGATCGGCAATCTCGCGCGCGATCTGCTCGGGATCATCATTCACCAAGGTGGCCCGTGCGCCACCCGCGTTGCGCGCCACGAATGCCGTGCGCGTGAGTCCAGCCAACAGCGCCACGCCGATGGCGAACACGATGCCGATGATGTATGCGCTGGTGCGTCCGGAGAGCGACCCGGGCACGCTGATCGTCATCTGGCCGCCTGCCGCGATGTTCTGCCCGAGGAAGCGCTTGAACGTGCGACCGTCGGCGCCAATCGGTCCGGCGTTCTGCAGCGCGGCGCCGCTCACGGTCGCACTCGGCTCCTCGATCAGCAGTTCGAGCACATCGGTGGCGCGCTCAAGCGAGAGGCTCAGCGGAAATGACGTGTCCGGCAGGCGATACGAGAAGGAGAGCTGCTTGAGCCCGGGTGCGAAGGGCGCGAAGACGCGCAGGACCCCCGGCGCGTTTCCGGTCGCATCCGCGGGAACGTCGCCCTGTCCGACGAGCACATCGGTGGCCGCGTTCGGCACCGGGACGGTGAGCGTCGGTGTCTGCGAGTCACTCGCGACCAGCGTGCGCACGGAATCGTTGGCCAGTTCGTACACCTCGATCACCACGCGCGAACGCGTCGAGTCGGCGGCGCTCACGATCACGTGTCGGCCGCGCACGGCGAGTTGCACCTCTCGGCTGGTCGTGTCGAACACGCTGAGCCGTGCGTCGTTGCCGCTGACCACGGCCTTGCGGAGCGGCGGTGTGAAGTACGCGATGCCCTGCCAGGTGGTGGCGGCAAAGTAGATCGCATTCGCGCTGCCCGTCACGCGGTAGCGGATGCGGTACGCGCCCGACGCATCGGTGCGCACCGAGTCCACCGGGCCTTCGCGATCGGGACCGACGCGATGCAAGGTGATCACGGCACCCGCGATCGGCACAGGCCCGCTGCGTGTGAGGCGCTCGACGCGGCCGCCGACCTCCCGCGGGCCCGTCGCGGTCGGGCCGTGCGGATTCTCCGACCCCGGGACGACGGGAAGCGGGCCTCCCGGAGGCGGCGCGATCTGCGCAACCAGCGGCGTGGCCACACGCAGACTCAGGCCCAGTGACAGTGCGAAGCGGAGGGTGCGAAGCATCAGAGGCGGAACTTGCCGAAGTCCTCGGGCCGCAGCCGTTCGAGGTACTCCTTCAGCTGTTGAGCCGAGCGCTCCTCACTCTTGCGCGCCTCGGCGAAGTCGGGCACAGTCGGATCATCGTCGGGTTCCGGCGCGTCACCGGAATCGTCGTCGCCTTCGTCCGTCTCGTCGTCATCGTCGTCGGGTCGCACGAGCAGCGACTCCAGCGCAAAGATGGGCGCCTCGAGGCGAAGCGCGATCGCGATCGAGTCGGACGGGCGCGCGTCAACCTGCACCACGGCCTCGTCGCGCTGCAATGTGAGTTCAGCGTAATAGGTGTTGTCCTCGACGCGCGTGATGCTCACGCGCCGGAGGACGCCACCGAGCCCGACAATCAGGTGACGGCAGAGATCGTGCGTCATCGGCCGCTCACGCTTGACGCCATTGAGGTGCGAGGCAATCGACTCCGCCTCCGGCTGCCCGATCCAGATCGGAAGGATACGGGGGCCGCCTCGTTCCCGCAGCACGACGACGTACGAGTTCGTCGTGCTGTCGACGCCCAGCCGGGCGACCGCCATTTCAACCATGGGTTGTCGCCCGCGCGTGGGCGATCAGGCGTTGGCCAGGCGCTTGAGCGCGGCGGCCCGATCGGTGCGCTCCCACGTGAACGTGGTGCGTCCATGCTTGCCCGACCCGATCTTCTCTGGCGTGCGGCCGAAGTGTCCGTACGCCGACGTCGCCGAGTAGATCGGCTTGAGGAGATCCAGCGACGCGATGATGCCGCGCGGCGTCAGGTCGAAGACCTCACGAACAGCGGCCAGGATGTTTGCCTCGGGCACCGCGCTGGTGCCGAAGGTGTCGACCATGATCGACACGGGATCGGCCACGCCGATGGCGTACGCGACCTGCACTTCGCACCGACGGGCGAGCCCCGCCGCGACGATGTTCTTGGCCACCCAGCGCGCCGCGTAGCACGCCGAGCGATCGACCTTCGAGGGGTCCTTGCCGCTGAACGCGCCGCCGCCGTGCCGACCCATGCCACCGTACGTGTCGACGATGATCTTGCGCCCCGTGAGACCGCAGTCACCCTGCGGGCCGCCCACGACGAAGCGCCCAGTCGGGTTGATGTGGTACTTCACGTGCTTGCCGAGCAGCGCCTTCGGGATCGTCGCTTCCACGATGTCCTTGATGACCGCCTTGCGAATCGTCGCGTTGCTCACGCCATCGGCGTGCTGGGTGCTGACGACCACGGTGTCCACGGCCACGGGATGCCCGTCTTCGTAGAGCACCGTCACCTGCGCCTTGCCATCCGGCCGGAGCCACTTGAGCGTCTTGTCGTTGCGGCGATCCGCCAGCGCGCGCGTCAGACCGTGCGCCAGGTGGATCGGCATCGGCATGAGCTCGGGGGTCTCGTCGCAGGCGTAGCCGAACATCATCCCCTGGTCCCCGGCGCCGCCCGTGTCCACCCCCATGGAGATGTCGGGCGACTGCTTGCCCAGCGCGTTCAGCACCGAACAGGTCTTGTAGTCGAAGCCGTAGGTGGCGTCCGTGTATCCGATGCGCTGGATCGTGGTGCGCGCGATATCCTGCAGGTCGACCCAGCTGTTCGTCGTTACTTCGCCAGCGATCACGGCCATGCCCGTCGTGACAAGCGTTTCGCAGGCGACCCGTGCCTTCGAGTCCAGTGTCAGGATCGCGTCGAGCACGCCATCGGAAATGGCGTCAGCGATCTTGTCCGGATGACCTTCGGTGACGGACTCGGAGGTGAACAGTTGACGATCAAGCACGGCGAAACTTGGCTGGAGAAGAGTGGCCGCCCGACGCGGCAGGCTAGCCTCGAATCGTATCGGACGCTCCGACCCCAGACAAGCCGGAATTGAGCCACGGCGCATCCCCAACCGCGGCGAACAACCGCTGCCGGAGCTGCTGCTCCGCGGCCGCCGCGCTGCTCGCCGCCATGGCGGCTTCGGCCGCCTCCCGGGCGATGGCGGCACTGATCGAGCGCACGATGCGCTTCACCAGCGGCACCGACCGCGGCGACACCGACAGCGTCCGGACGCCCAATCCGATCAGCGCGAACGCCATGAGCGGCTGCGATGCCATCTCGCCACAGACCGACACGTCGAGCGCGTGCGCCGAGCCCACCTCCACCGTCCGACGGATCAGCCGCAGGACGGCCGGATGCAACGGGGTGTAGCGGGCCGCCAGGTTCGCATTGCCGCGGTCGACGGCCAGCGTGTACTGCACCAGGTCATTGGTTCCGACGCTCAGGAACGCGACATCGCCCACCAGGGTGTCGACCGCGACGGCGGCGGCCGGCGTCTCCACCATCACGCCGAGCGGCAGGTCGGTTGCGTGCGGTACTCCCCGCGCCGCCAGCTCGAGCGTCGCCTCCTGCAGCAGCACGCGCGCGGCACGGACCTCCTCGACGCTCACGATCAGCGGCAGCATCAGCCGCACGTCGCCGTGCAGCGCCGCGCGCAGGAGCGCGCGCAACTGCACCTTGAACAGCTCCGGCTGGTCGAGGCACATGCGAATCGCGCGCCAGCCGAGGAAGGGATTGGCCTCGGCAGGAAAGCCGCCCACGGGCAGCTTGTCGCCGCCGATGTCGAAGGTACGAATGACGACTGGTCGTCCGCCGAACGCGCTGACCACACGGGCGTACGCCCGGTACTGCTCCTCTTCGTCGGGCATCGTGGCCCGCCCGACCACCAGAAACTCGGTGCGCATCAGGCCAACGCCTTCGGCTCCCGACGACGCGGCATGCTCCGCTTCCTCGGGCAGGTCGACGTTCGCGCGCAGCGTCACGCGTTCGCCATCCTCCGTGAGCGCCTCGGCGGCAGACTCACGCAACAGCTCGGCCTCGTCGCGGGCCTCGCGGATGGCCCGACGCCGATACGCGTCGATCTCGGCCTGGGTCGGCTGCAGCAGCAGCTGGCCACTCGATCCGTCGAGGACGATGATGTCGCCACTCCGGACCCGCGCCGTTGCGTCGCGCAACCCCACGACCGCGGGAAGCCCCAGCGAACGCGCAAGAATCGCCACGTGCGACGTCCGCGTACCGGCATCAGTGGCAATCGCCGCAATCGCCCCGCGATCGAGCTGCACGGTGAGGGACGGCGTGAGGTCGTGCGTCACGATGATCGCGCCGGCCCCCTTCGGCAGCTCCACCGGGTCGTGGTCCGGCAACTCCATCAACACGGTCAGCACGCGAATGTGCACGTCGGTCAGATCGCTGACGCGCTCCCGCACCATCGCCTGGGCATGCCGCGCGAAGTGCTGGTGCCACTCGAGCATCACGAGATCGAAGGCTTTCTCGGCGGTCAGGTTCTGCCGCACCAAGGTCTCGACCGCCTTGAGCAGCTCCGTGTCCTCGAGCATGGATCGCTGCACGTCGAAGATGGCCGCCTCCTCGACGCCGGCCGAGGCGGCCACGCGATCGCGCACATGCGCCAATCGCTCGCGCGACTTGACCACCGCCGCCCGGAAACGCTCGATCTCGGCGTCGATCCCGTCATCGGTGATGATCGTGTTGCGGACTTCAGGCACGTCCCAGCGCAGCACGTGGGCCGGTCCCACCACGATGCCCGGCGACGCCGGACTGCCGACGACCGTCCGGTCCACGCTAGCTGCTCTCGCCGAACTTGCTGGCAATCAGCGCGGCCAGCGCGTCGAGGGCGCCGTCGGCGTCGGGGCCCTCCGCCTTGAGGCGCACGGTCGCGCCGTACTCGGCGGCCAGCATCATGACCCCCATGATGCTCTTCCCGTTCACCTCGACGTCGTCACGCGCGATGGTGACGTCGGCGGTGAACCGCCCGGCGGTCTTCACGATCTCCGCCGCGGGGCGGGCATGGAGGCCGTGACGATTGATGATCTGGACGGAACGCTCGGGCATCAGCGGACGAGGGAGTAGAGGGCGACAGCCGTGAGTACGACAAGTGCCAAACGCCATCCTTCCAGCCGGCCATGCAGCCGGCTGATCAGGACACCGCCGAGCGCGACGACCGCCAGAACCGTCCAGAGCAAGGTGCGCCCGGGACCCATGAGACGGAAGAGTGCGAATGGGAGCGCGAGCCCCCCGATCAAGGCACCCGCGCGCAGGAGCCATTCCGGGCCGTCGCGCAGCACGGGGGCGCCAAGCCGCGACGACACCTTGAGGCCCGCATCCAGCCCGATGCGCAGTCCCCAGGCACGGAGCGCGAGGTGGCCCACGTTGTACGTGCCCAGAAACACCAGCAGGACCGCCCACCAGGACGCGCCGACCGCGAAGGCCGCGAGCCCCAACAGCGAGCAGAGGGGGAGCCACGCCGCCCACACCAACCGATCGCCCAGGCTGCCCAGCGGGCCGCAGAGCGCCGTGCGGAAGCGCTCGATGCGCTCTGGCGCCTCTCCCGCGAGCTCCGCCGTGGCGAGCGCTCCGACCGCAACCCCCGCGAGGTAGGGATGGCAGTTGAAGTACTGGCTCTGGCGCGCGAGCGCCGCTCGGTAGGCCGGACCGTCGTACCCGCCCGGCAGGAAGCGAAGCGCCGGCTCCATGCAGAAGCCAATCCCGGTGCCGGAGAGGAGCTCGTAATTCCAGGCCCCCTGCACGGCATGCAGGCGGAACAGGATCTGCAGTCGCGTGCGGAGCGTCAGCGCCGCTGCAGGGGCGCTGCCGTCTGGTGGGCGTCGTGATGCGGCGGGCGTCATGGTCACACTCACCGGAGCGCCAGCAGGGCGAGGCTGGCTGCCAGTCCACCGGCGAAGAGCCAGCGGGCGGGTCGTGAGGCGTGGAAGAGCCGCCAGCACGCCGCCGCGGTCACGGACGCGAGCATCGCCACCGCCGCTGCTCGCGACACGTCCTGGCTCAGCGTCCACGTACCGATCGCCGCGCGCATGACCGGCACGAGCACCGCGAGGCCGAGGGCAGTGATCAGCCCGCCACGGACCAGATCCAGCACAATGCCGCCGAGCATCAGCTGCCGGACGGCGTGCCAGGAACCCGCGTCGACCGCAGCGCGCGCCGACTGCGCACGACGTGCATTGAGGCGGCGCAGGGCCACCATCGACCCGCCGCCGATCCACGCCGTCGCGAGTGCGCCCAGCACCGCGAGCGTCAGCGACCCCGCGCGCCCCATGGGTTGGCTCGCAAAGAGCGCGCCGCCGACCACGGCCGCCGAGCCCCATTCCGGATAACGCGACGCGCCGAACGGGAGCGTCTCGAGCGCAATCAGCTCGAGCGCGGCGCCCACCAGCAAGCCGCTCTCCGGCGCACCCATCACGAGTCCCGCCAGCGTGGAGGCCGCGAGCGGCCGCGAGATCATCGCCTGCGGGAAGCTCACGACGTCCAGACCCAGCAGGGCGCCGAGCAGGACGAGCGGAAGGAACGCCTCGAGATTCATGACAGATCGGTGCCCGCGAGCAGCTGATCGAGCGGCACCATCCGCGCACCGGGAACGTCCTGTGCGGTGACGCTCACGCCACGGGCGACCATCGCGCGCAACATCGCTTCCTCCTCGGGCGAGAGGAAGATGTAGCGCAACCGTTGCGTGCGGCCGGGCGCGTGATGGACGCCGCCCAGGTTCACGGCGCGCACCTGCGGTGCCGCCTCGGTGAGTCGGCGCATCGTGTCGATGTCACCGGTGAGCACGAGTCCGCGACGTCGGTCGCCCTGCCAGGTGGAGATCGCGGCGGCGGCGCTCGCAACGTCCATGAAGCTCACCGCCATGCCGGGGGGGACGCCCATCCGGTACAGGTCCTGCTCCCAGTCCGACTCGGCCGCGGCATCATCCACCAGCACGACAAACGCAATGTCGAGCGGTTGCCCCCAACCCACGACGACTTGGCCGTGGATCAGGCGATCGTCGATGCGATACACCTCAACCGGCATTCGGCGGCACGCTGATGGTGCCGAGCGCGTCACGCCCGCGCTGCACCGCGCGTTCGGCGGCCGCTCGCGGCGTCAGGTCGTCGGCCATCGCGAAGTCGAGCAGCGTCGCCAGATTCGCACCGGTCACCACGAGCAGGCCGTGTTGGTGGCGCTGTACCTTCCGTGCGGCGATCGCGCAGCTCCCCATCGGCAAGTCGGTGAAGACCACCTCGATTCCGCCGGCGTCGACGGTCTCGCGAATGGCGCGCTCGATGTCACCGGGGGACAAGCCGCGATTCGAGAGGGCGATGAACGCGGTGCCGCGCCCCGTGATGGCCTCGACGCCGGAGACGAGTCCCGCCGCGAGGTCGCCGTGCGCGGCGACCAGCGCGCGGGGCGAGCGCGCCTCACTCATCGTCCTGCTGCAGGTACATGCGGACGTCGGCCTTCTGCTGCATGCGACCGATGAGCCGGCGGTTGAACTGCTCGGCCGCGTCCACCCCCGCGTAGCGCAGCAGATGGTTCAGGGCGATCACTTCGGCGATCACGGTGACGTTCTTGCCGGGATTGAGCGGGACCGAGATGCGCGGCAGCGCGACTTCGAGAATGTCGGTGGTGGCGATGTCGAGCCCGGTGCGCTCGACCGGCATCCCTTCCTTCCACTCGACCAGCTCGACCACGACCTCGATGCGCTTCTGTTGCCGCACGGCGCGGATGCCGAAGATCCCCCGCACGTCGATCAGTCCGACGCCCCGGATCTCCATGAAGTGACGCTGCAACTCGTGCCCGCGCCCGATGACGATGTCGGCGCCGCGTCGCGTCGCAATCACCATGTCGTCGGCCACCAGACGGTGACCGCGCTCCACGAGATCGAGCACGCACTCCGACTTGCCGATCCCGCTCTTGCCCGTGAAGAAGAGACCGACCCCGAACACGTCGGCCAGGGATCCGTGCAACGTGATCGTGGGCGCGAACTCGCTCTCGAGGAACGGGTTGAGCCGCTTGTAGAACTCCGCCGTCTTGAGCTGCGACCGCACCACGGGTACCCCCCCACGTTGCGCCGCCGTCATCAGGCCGGCCGGTGGCTCGAGCCCCTTGGTGATGAACACGACGGGCACCGCGTACGAGAAGTAGGTGCCGAGGTTCTGCTCGCGCGTCGCGTCGGAGAGCGTACCGAGATAGGTGATCTCGGTCTCGCCCATGACCTGCACGCGCTGGAACAGGAAGCGCCCAACGAAGCCCGCCAGCACGAGTCCAGGTGAGGCGGACTCGTGTGTCGTGATCTCGCGGCCCAATCCTCCGTGTTCACCCAGCACTTCCAGCTGGAGGGGATCGCGCAATCGTTCGATCATGGTGCCGACCGTCAAGCGCGGCGTCATGCGATGGACTCCAGATGGCGCTCCGTTTCACGTGCGGCGCGTTCCCAGGTGAACCCTTCGGCAAAGCTACGCGCGGCGCCGCCCATCTGGCGGACGAGTGCCGGATCGGCGGCCAAGCGACTGAACGCCGCGGCCATCGCCGCCAGGTCGCCGTGCGGCGTGAGCAGGCCCGTGACGCCGTCACGCACCGACTCGCGGATGCCGGGCGAGTTGGACGCCACCACCGGCGTGCCACAGGCGGCCGCCTCGAGATTGGTAATGCCCCACCCTTCCTTGGGGCTCGCGAGGGCCACGACCCACGCACGGCGCAGCAGGGCGCCCTTCTCGGCGACACTCACGTGCCCAAGAAACGTCACGCGATCGCCGAGGTCAAGCGACCGGACCAGTGATTCGAGCGCCGGTCGATGGTCGCCGTCGCCGGCGATCTCGAGACGGGCGCCGGGGATCGCGGCGTGCGCGAAGGCCCGAATCACGAGATCCACGCGCTTGTAGGCTTTGAGCCGGCCGAGGTACGCGAACAGCGGCGTCGGAGCGCGGCTCGACGGGTCCGGCGTCATGGACACCGCGTCGATCCCCGGCACGATCACGGTGACCTGATCGCGCCTGACGCCACGCGCGACCAAGTCGTCGGCCGTGCTTTGGCTGATCGCCTGAAACGGGCAGTTCCGGTACACCCACGGCAGGGGCCGCTCCGAGAGCCAGACGGTGGCGGCGAGCGGTGCGGGCAGCTCGTCGAACGCCGTCCCGCCGAACAGATGCGGTACAAGCCCGACGGTGCGCCTGGCGCCCCACCAGGGAGTGAACAGCGGCACCTTGTTGATGTCCTCGACGAGCACGTCGGGGCGCGTGGCCGCCAGCGAGCGCTGCCAGGCGCCGCGCGCCACCAACGGCCACGTGTGTCGCGTACCGGCGCGCACCACCTTCATGCCATCGAGCTCGGTCGTGGGCGGGCATCCCTCCCACCCACCACACAGGAGCGTCACGTCATGACCGCGCTGCGCGAGCCGCCCGAAGATTTCGTGCAGGTGGATCTCCGCCCCCCCGTGCATCGGGTGTTCGCGATCCTGCCAGTTGACCACGACGATCCGCATGTCGCGTCCGCTGCGCGCTTACAGGCGGCCGAGCCGCCGAGCCAGCGCGTCCAGCACGCCGTTGACGAACTTCGCGCTGGTGGGTGAGCCGAACCGCTCGGCGAACGTCGTGGCCTCCTGCAGCACGACCTTCGGCGGTGTTTCGCCGATGTGCAGCTCCGCCGCGGCCAACCGCAACACGGAGCGCTCGATCGCGCCAAGCCGCTCGAGACGCCAGTTGGTGGTGACCGTCGTGATCATCTCGTCGAGCGCGGCCTGCTGCGACTCGAGGGCGTGCACGAGCGGCCACGCGAGGCGCCTGACCTCGGCATCCACCATGAGATCATCCCACATGCGCTCGGCGACGCGCGAGAGAGCAACCCCATCGCGCATGTCCCAGGCGTAGATCGCCTGGAGCGCCCGGGCCCGCGCGCGGTGCTCAGTCCTCCGCATCGGCGTCACCAGCGGCGTCGAGACGCGAGAAGAGATCCGTGAGTTCGAGCGCCGCGAGCGCGGCATCCCATCCCTTGTTGCCGTGCGCACCGCCCGCGCGCGCCATGGCCTGTTCCATCGTGTCCGTGGTGAGCAAGCCGAGCGTCACCGGCAGATCGAAGTCGCGGCTCGCCTCGGCCAGACCGCGCGCCGCCTCGCCGGCGACGATGTCGAAGTGCGGGGTCTCACCGCGCACGACGGCGCCGAGCGCGATGATCGCCGCGTAGCGGTCGGTCTGGGCGCAGCGACGGGCGGCGTACGGCAGTTCCCACGCGCCCGGGACCCACAGCAGGTCGACATCATCCATGGCGACGCCATGCCGCACCAACGCCTCCATCGCGCCGTCGGCCAGCGGGCGCGTGACGTTCTCGTTGAAGCGACTGGCGATGACCGCAAACCGGCGTCCGGCGCCGTGCGGTGTTCCATTGAACTCTGGCATGGGCGGCTAGATGGCGCGGAGGTGGCCAAGCTTGGTCCGCTTGGTCTCGAGATAGGCCGCATTCTCCTCGGTTTCCGGCGCGGCCAGACGCACCGAGTCGGTGATGCGCAGCCCGTACCCCTCCAGCCCCGCCAGCTTCTTCGGGTTGTTGGTCAGCACGCGCATCGACTTGAGCCCGAGGTCGAGCAGCACCTGCGCGCCGATGCCGTAGTTGCGCAGGTCGGGCGCGAAACCGAGCGCCTGATTGGCCTCGACCGTATCAGCGCCCGCGTCCTGCAGTTGGTACGCCTTGAGCTTGTTGAGGAGTCCGATGCCGCGTCCTTCCTGATCGAGGTAGACGATGACGCCGGCGCCGGCCTCGGCCAGCTTCCGCATCGCTTCATCGAGCTGCCAACCGCAATCACAGCGCATCGAGTGGAAGACATCGCCCGTGAGGCACTTGGAGTGCATCCGCACGAGCACGTTCTCGCCGTCCTTGACCGTGCCATAGACCAGCGCGACGTGCTCCGCGTCGTCGACATCGTTGCGATAGCCGATGATCGTGAACTCGCCGTGTCGCGTGGGGAGCCGCGCTTCCGCGACCCGATGCACGAGGCGCTCGGTGCGCAACCGGTACGCGACGAGCTGCGCGACCGTGATGAAGGTGAAGCCGTGCTCGGCGCAGTAGGCCTCGAGTTGCGGGCGCTTGGCGGTGGAGCCATCAGCGGTGAGGATCTCGCAGATGACACCGGCGGGTGCGAGCCCTGCCAGGCGCGCGAGGTCGACCGCCGCTTCGGTGTGGCCCACACGCTGCAGCACCCCGCCGTCACGCGCGCGCAACGGGTGCACGTGGCCCGGGCGGCGCAGATCGCTCGCGGTGCTCGCGCCGTCGACAGCGACGCGAATCGTGGTCGCCTGATCGGCGGCCGAGATCCCCGTCGTCACGCCGAACTTGGGCGCGCCATCGATGGTGACGGTGAACGCCGTCCGCATGGCCTCGGTGTTCTCGTCGCCCATGAGCGGCAGGCCCAGCGTGTCGGCATGCGCATTGGTGATGGCGAGGCAGATCATCCCCTTCGCCTCCATCATCACATTGATCATCTCCGGGGTGATCTTCTCGGCCGCACAAATGAGGTCGCCCTCGTTCTCGCGGTCTTCATCATCCGCGACGACGATGAACTTGCCGGCGCGGAGGTCGTCCAGCGCCTGTTCCACGGTACCAAAAGCCATCGTGATCATCTCAGGTCAGGGTCTCGCGCCAGCGGCCGGCATCAGCCGGCGCCAGATGCGGCGCGGCCAGCCGCTGCACGTACTTGCCGATCAGGTCACCCTCGAGGTGCACGGTCGCACCGACCCCGAGGCTGCCAAGCGTGGTGTGGCGCAGCGTGAACTCGATCAGCGACAGCTGCACGACATCATCGGCCGGCATCGCGTTCACGGTGAGGCTCACACCGTCGACCGTGATGGCGCCGAGCGGCACGAGGAGCGGCACGAGCGGCGCGGGGACCCGAATGTCGACGAGCCAGGCATCGCCGTGCGTGGCCACGCGGAGCACCGTGCCCACGCCGTCGACGTGCCCCTGCACGAGGTGGCCACCCAGCCGATCGCCCAGCGCGAGCGCGCGCTCCAGGTTGACCCGCTGCCCGTCCGCCCACGCCGCCATGGTGGTGCGTTCGAGGGTGGTCGTCACCGCGGCCACGGTGAACCACCCATCGCCGAACGCGCGGACCGTCAGGCAGGCACCGTTCACGGCGATGCTCTCGCCGGCGACGAGCCGCTCGAAGCTGCTGCGCACGCGGAACTCGCGGCCGGCCGCCGTGACGGCGACCCGGTCGATCGTACCGACGTCGGTGATGAGTCCGGTGAACATCGTGTGGGACTAACGAAAACTCGGCCCCGGGAGGTCCCGCCGCTCAGCGACGTGGGGCCCAGATCTCGAGTGTGTCGTCCCCGATCGGGCGCCGAACGATCTCGGTCCACCGCTCGGGAGCGCTCAGGGGGTCGCCGGCGCCCGCCGTGAAGGCCGGGACGGCCCCCGGACCCAACCGGGCCGGGGTGTGGAAGATAATCACGCGGTCGACCAACGACTCGCGGACGAGCGCCGATCCCAGCAGCGCCCCGCCCTCCACCAACAGGTGCCGGACGCCGCGGGCATGCAGCACCCGCAGGGCGTCGGCGAGCCCCTGCACGCGGACCACGTCCACGCCGGCGCGCACCAGCGCGGCTGCCGCCGCCGCGTTGGGGCGCTCGCCCAGTACCAGCACCGGCTGCGCCGTCGCGGTGGACACCAGCTGCGAGGACAGCGGAAGTCGCGCCTCGCTATCGAACACGACGCGCACCGGATTGACCCGAGGGCGTGACCAGTGGCGCACCGTGAGCAGCGGATCATCCGACATGGCGGTCCCCACGCCAATGCCGATCGCATCGGCATTCACGCGCATCCGGTGCACTTCGGCGCGCGCCGGTGCGCCGGTCATCCACTGCGGCTCCCGCGACGGCGGCGCGATCGCCCCATCCGCGGAGACCGCCAGCTTGAGCGACACGAACGGTCGCAACGCGTCCGTCGCCGCGAAGAAGAACGGTGCGTTCAGCTCGCGCGCATCGACGTCGAGCAGTCCCACATCGACGGTGATGCCCGCCGCGCGGAGTTTCGCGGCCCCGCCGCCGGCGAGCCTGGTCGGATCGGCGCTGGCCGCCACGACCCGCGCAACCTTCGCGGCGATCAGCGCCTCGACGCACGGCGGCTGCTTGCCCTGATGCGCGCAGGGCTCCAGCGTGACGTACACCGTCGCCCCCTCGGCGCGCGCCCCCGCCGCATCCAGCGCGACGCGCTCGGCGTGCGGCCCGCCGAAGCGCGCGTGCCACCCCTCACCGACGACCTCGCCATCACGAACGACGACGGCGCCGACCATCGGGTTCGGCGCCGTCTGTCCCCACCCGCGCTCGGCCAGCACGAGCGCGCGGCGAAGGAACTCGACGTCGCGCGTCGTCTGACCGTCGTTCATCGGACTAGAACCCGAGCCGCACGCCGGCGGAGAAGTAGTTCTTGCTGTCGTTCGGCGCGGTGGTGGTGTTGTTGAACTGGTTGATCGTGGCCAGATCGCCACCCGACACCTGACCGTACTCGCCGAAGATCTTGAGGATGAGCAGGTTGATCGTCGCGCCCACGAACCAGTTGGTGCGCGTCATCTTCGCCGACACGGTGCGCAGCGGCATGTTGACCGCCCCGAGCCCTGGCGCGTTCACCACGGCGCTGAAGCCCGTCGAGGCGTCGTACGTGTCCTGCCCGTAGCCGCCATTGAGGCCGAACAGCAGGAGGGTCTGACTCGCGGTGATGCGCCACGACGTCGTCTTGAGGTCGAGGTCCTGCACCGTGATCGTGCCGGAGGAGCCGGCCGTCGCCGTGACCGTCGTCTTCGGCATCGAGCGCTGCAGGTACGAGATGCCGACACTCGGCAGCACCAGCGTTCCGTCAAAGAGGCCGAGGCGCGCGCCGTATCCGAGCGAGAGCGGATTGTCGGCCTTCACCGCGATGTTCGTGCCCTCGAAGTTGGGCACGTACGTCGCGCTCACGAGCGCATCGATGCCGCCGATCGAGCCCACACCAAGATTGATGCCGCCGAAGATGCCGACCGCCGCGTCGACCGCGGCCAAGCCAAAGGCCTGAGTCTTGATCGGAATGAACGACGGGCCCGGCTGGGTACCCCCGGGCAGGCCGCTGTTCAGCGTCACGGCGCCGAAGTCCGGCAGTGCGGCGTCGGGCGCACCCGTGGCGCGCACCGCGATGGCAAAATGCGGGAAGCCGCCGAGCGTACCGCCCTGACCGGGGGTCGTGTTGCCGCCGGCGAGTCCGTTGCCGAGTTGCGGCACGAGCATGGTGAAGATGTCGGCACCCTTGCGGCAGGCGTCGAACGTGACCGAATTCACCGACGTTGCACCCGCTCCACCCGCGTAGGCCGGGCAGTTGTTCGTCTGGGCGTGTGCGGCCTGGCCGCTCGCGGCGAGGGCCGTCAGGATCGTAACCGTTCGGACAAAGCGCATCTGGTAACTCCTCAGGAAAGGATGACGTGACCCGTGCCGCTGACCACGTGCCCGCACGCCCATGCGTGCACACCCGCGGCTCGTGCAGCCCCGATCACGGTGTCGGCGTGTTGGCGATCGACGATCACCACCATGCCAACCCCCATGTTGAACGCGCGGAACATCTCGTCGCGCGCGACCTGCCCCGCGTCCATGAGGACACGGTAGAGATTCGGAAGCTCCCAACTGCCGGTTTCCACCACCGCATCGCAACCTGACGGCAGCGCGCGGTTGAGGTTCCCGGGCAGTCCGCCTCCCGTGATATGAGCCATCGCACGCACCGTGCCACGCACGCCAAGCAGTGATGCACGATACGAACGGTGCACGCGCAGCATCACATCGGCTACGGTTGCGTCCTCTCCAGGGAACGGATCGGTCACACGCAGCCCCATCCGGTTGAAAACGATCTGACGGGCGAGAGAGTAACCGTTCGTGTGCAATCCGGACGCTGCGAGGCCCACCAGCACGTCCCCCGGACGCACGCGATCGGCCCCGAGAATGGCATCCTCCTCGACCACGCCGACGATGAAGCCGGCAAGGTCGTAGTCCGGGGGGGTGTACAGTCCGGGCATCTCGGCGGTCTCGCCGCCCACCAGCGCGCAGCCGTTCTCGCGGCATCCGGCAGCAACCCCGGCAACGACCCCTTCAACCGCCTGCGGTTCAAGCTTCCCGAACGCCACGTAATCGAGGAAGAACAGCGGCTCCGCGCCCATCACCAGAATGTCGTTGACGCAGTGATTGACCAGATCGTGTCCGATCGTGTCGTGTCGGTTCGCGTCGATGGCCACCTTGATCTTCGTGCCGACGCCGTCGGCGCTGGACACGAGCACGGGCGCTCGCATGCCGCCGGGCACGCGAAACATGCCGCCGAAGCCGCCGAACGAGCCGCGCGTCCCCGCCGTGAAGGTGCTCTCGACGAGCCGCTTGATCCGGTGCTTGGCGTCTTCGGCCGCGTCGATGTCGACGCCTGCCGATCGATAGTCCAGCGGCGCGCTCATGCGTCGAGCGGCGCGTCGAACGCGACGAGCCGCGCGAACTCCTGGACGCGGCGATTGATGTCGTCACGCGTGATCACCATCAGGCGCGTGGTCGAGAAGCCCTCGACCGCGAAGCTCCCCATCGCGGACCCGTAGATCACCGCGCGGCGGAGGTTCGCCTCGGACAGGTCGCCCGTGCGCGCGAGGAACCCGATGAAGCCACCGGCGAACGAGTCGCCCGCTCCCGTGGGGTCGAAGATGTTCTCCAGCGGGTACGCGGGCGCGAAGAAGATCGTGTCCTTCGTGAACAAGAAGGCGCCGTGCTCGCCTTTCTTGATGATCACGTGCGTGGGGCCGCGATCGAGAATCCAGCGGGCCGCCTTGATCAGGTTGCTCTGCTCGGTGAGCTGGCGCGCTTCGCCGTCATTGAGCGTGATCAGGTCCACCTGGCCGAGGAGCGCGAGCAGGTCCGTGCGACGGCTCTCGATCCAGAAGTTCATCGTGTCGCAGGCCACGAGCTTGGGGCGCTCGACCTGCTTGAGCACCTCCAGCTGCAACCGCGGATCGATGTTGGCGAGGAAGACGAAGGGTGCGTTCCGGAACTGCGCCGGAATCTTCGGCGAGAAATGCGAGAAGACGCCCAGCCGGGTCTCCAGCGTCTCGGCCGCATTGAGGTCATGCCG
>JANMLN010000137.1:0-9682 GCA_031372565.1 Gemmatimonadota bacterium
GGTCCAGCGATAACGAAACGCTCGGGAGGGGTGGCGCGCGAGGGGGGAGCAAGCAGGTCCTTCGCTGCGCTCAGGACGACAAGCAGGTCCTTCGCTGCGCTCAGGACGACAAGCAGGTCCTTCGCTGCGCTCAGGACGACAAGCAGGTCCTTCGCTGCGCTCAGGACGACAGGGGCGTGTCCGCGGGTCGGAAGCGCAGCGCCTCGGCGATCGCGCTCGCGTCGATGGGCACCGCGCCATCGAGATCTGCGATGGTGCGCGCAACGCGGAGCACCCTGTGATACGACCGCGCCGACAGGCGCAGCCGTTCCGCCGCGTCGAGCAGCAGCTGACGAGCCTCGGCGCTGAGGCCGCCGTGGCGCTCCAGCCAGCGTGCGGGGACGCCGCCATTGGTGCGCACGCCGGACAACGCCGCGAACCGCTCGCGCTGCCGGTCGCGCGCGGCGACCACGCGTGCGCGCACGTCCGCCGAGTGTTCGGCGTCTGCGGGGGGCTGGCCGAGTGCGGTGACCGGTACGCGTGGGACATGCACATGCAGATCGATGCGATCCGCCATCGGCCCGGAGAGGCGCGCTCGGTAGCGATCAATGTCGGTCTGCGAGCAGCGGCAGCCGTCGCCATCGCCGAGCCGACCGCAGGGGCACGGGTTGGTGGCTCCGACGAGCGTGAAGTGCGCGGGCCACGTGACGGCCTGCGCCGCGCGCGCGATCGTGACGCGCCGGTCCTCGAGCGGCTGGCGCAGGGCATCGAGCACGTGACGCGGCGCCTCGAGCATCTCGTCCATGAAGAGCACGCCGTGGTGGGCAAGCGAGACTTCGCCGGGTCGCGGCACGGACCCGCCGCCGATCAGTCCAGCGACACTCGTCGTGTGGTGCGGCGCGCGGAACGGGCGACGTGCGCTCACGAGGCGATCGGGGGTGAGGAGGCCCGCGACCGAGTGCACGGCAATCACCTCCAGGGCTTCCGCCTCGGCGAGCGGCGGGAGAATACCCGGGAGCCGACGTGCGAGCATGGTCTTGCCCGCGCCGGGTGGCCCGACGAGCAGCAGCGCGTGCTCGCCCGCGGCGGCAATCTCGATGGCCCGGCGCGCGGCACTCTGCCCGACGACATCCGCGAGGTCTTCCGGTGCGACGTCGAGCGAGGCCGGCCGCGCCGGCGCGCTCGCGAGGCAGGCGGGGGCGCCGCGCGCGAGCTGTTGCACGAGTTCAGCGAGCGTGGCCGGTGCGGCGACGGCGAGCTGCTGCACCAACTGCGCCTCGTGCGCATTGCCGGGTGGGACCACGAGCGTGGTCGTTGGCCTCAGGCGGTGCATCGCGCGCGCGATGGAGAGGACGCCGCGCACGGGGCGGAGCGTTCCGTCGAGACCAAGCTCACCGACCACGGTGAGGTCGCGGAGGGCACGCGCGGGCAGTTGCCCGCTGGCCGCGAGCAGGGCCAGCGCGATCGGGAGGTCAAAGGCCGTCCCCGTCTTGATGGTGTCGGCGGGAGCGAGGTTGACGGTGGTGCGCTTGGGGGGAAGCTCGAACCCCGCGTTCTTGACGGCAGCCGAGACGCGCTCGCGGGCCTCGCGCACGGCGCTGGCGGCGAGGCCGACCATGAACCAGTTGGGGAGGCCCTGCGCGAGGTCGACCTCGACGGTCACCTCGGTGGCCTCGATGCCAAGCACGGCGGCAGAGCGGACGGATGCGAGCATGGAAGGAGGGTAGCGCGCACCGAGCGAACGTCAGCACCGAAAACACGCCAGGGGGCCTTTGCATGCATCCGGAACGGATCTCTGTGCGAAGCGTTTGGCTGTAATGGCTCTTTACCAGTAACGCTGCCCACACGATCATGACCCGCACGCTCCTCGCCGCGCTCGCGCTGGCGATTCCCGGTTTGCTCGCCGCGCAAGACCTGACGCCGCCCTCCGCGCTCATTTCCGGCCGCGTCTTCGATGCGGTGACTGAAGAACCGATCATCGGCGCGGTGGTACGGATTCTCGGCGACCTGCGCACGTCGGCGCAGACGGATGTCCGTGGTCGCTTCGTCCTGCGCGACATTGCGCCGGGCATCATCACGCTGGAGGTGCGGCGCCTCGGCTACGCGCCCGTGCAGCGCAGCGATGTGGCGGCCAGCGCGGGCAAGCCGATCGAGTTGGCCATCGGGATGACCAAAGTGACGGTCGAACTTGCCACGGTGGTGGTGAAGCCATCGGCGTTCCCGACGTTGCCACCGCCGTCGACCCCGGTCTCGACGACGACGCTGTCGTACGAGGAAGTGCGCCGCACGCCGGGTGCCGGTGAGGACGTGGTGCAGGCGCTGGCCGTGACCCCCGGTGTGGCGACGACGTACGGCGGCCGCAACGACCTGCTCGTGCGCGGCGGTGCCGGGTTCGAGAATCTCTTTCTGGTCGACAACCTGGAGGTGCCGAACATCAATCACTTCGGCGCGCAGGGCGGTACCGGGGGCCCGATCTCGCTCATCAACATCCGGTTCATCGAGAGCGCCACCCTCTCCGCAGGCGGCTTCGGGGTGAAGTACGGCGATCGCGTCTCCTCGGCGACCACGCTCACGCTGCGCGAGGGCAACCGCGAGCGGATGGCCGGGGAGGTCAACGTGGCGGCCGCGCAGTTCGGCGCCCTGCTCGAGGGGCCGGTCGGCGAGAATGCCTCGTTCTTCGTCAACGTGCGCCGCAGCTATCTCGACCTGCTGTTCAAGGCGCTCGGTGCCGCATTCATCCCCACGTTCACGGACGCGACGGCCAAGTTCACCTGGCGCCCGACGGCGCAGGACTACTTCTCCGTGCTCGCGGTGGGGGCCATCGACAAGGTGAGCTTCAACTCCGACTCGGCCGATGGCCGGCTCACCAACTCGAAGGTGCTCGCGCCGTCGCAGGACCAGTACTTCACCGGGATCACCTGGAAGCGGCTCTTTCGCTCGGGGGTGGTGACCACGACGCTGGGGCGCACGTTCAGCCGCTACCGCACGGAGCAGTTTGACACGCTGCAACCGCCGCAGCCGGTGTTCACGCTGCGCAGCACCGAGGGAGAGAACGCGCTGCGCGTGGACCTGACGTGGCAGCCGACGCCGGCGGTCACGATCGACGCCGGCAATCAGGCGAAGTCGGCGGACGACTTGCGCTACGACATCCGATTGCCGGGCTTCGCGCGCACGGACGCGGCGGGGGTTCAGCAGCCGCTGCGCGTCGACACGAGCTTCAGTGCCTTCCGGAACGCGACCTACCTGCAGGGCAGCTGGCAGGCGACGTCGGCCCTCAGGCTCACGGCCGGACTCCGCGCCGACTACTACCAGTATCTCGGCGATGCCGTGCGGACGGCACCGCGGGTGAGTGCGACGTACGCGCTCGACGACGTGACCTCGCTCAGCGCGAGCGCGGGCCGCTACTTCCAGGCGCCGCCGTTCATCTGGCTGACGGGCGATCCGCAGAATGCGCGGCTGCTCGAACCGATTCGCGCGGACCAGGTCGTCCTCGGGCTGCAGCGTCTCGTCGGCGACGAGTGGCGGGTGCAGGTGGAGGGGTACGGCAAGCGGTACGGGACCTATCCGGCACGCGTTTTCCGACCCAACGCGGTGCTCCAGCCGGCGGGGTTCGGCGACGTGACCACCGACATTCCGTTCGGCCTGGAGCCGCTGCTGCCCAGCGGCAGCGGGCGCGTGTTCGGCGTCGAGGCGCTCGTGCAGAAGAAGATGGGGGCGTCGCCGACGTACGGCCTGGCGTCGGTCACGTGGAGCACGACGCGCTTCACGGGCATCGACGGCTCGGGGACGCGCGGCGCGTTCGACACGCCGTTCGTCCTGAACGTCGTGGGCGGCTGGCGCCCGAACCCGCGGTGGGAGTTTGGCGGGCGACTGCGCGCGTCGGCAGGACTCCCGTACACCCCCTTCAACACCAGCGGGCCGAACGCGGGCACCCTCGACTTCTCGCGCCTCAACGCCGAGCGGTTGCCCACCTTCCTCTCCGTCGACGTCCGCATCGACCGGCGCTGGACGATCCGCAAGACGCAGCTGATCGCGTACATCGACATCGCGAACGCGAATCTTGCGGCGAACACGACCGCCTTCCAGTGGAACGCGCGCAAGCGGATCGTCGAAGCGGACAAGGGCATCGCCGTGCTGCCGACCTTCGGGATCAACTGGGAGTTCTGATCACGGACCATCGCGCGCGGTTGGTGCGACGGTCAGATTCCTCCACGTGAGCATGCCCTTCCCGACCCCACGGCCCGCCGGCTTCGTCTCCGGGTCGCACGAGATTGCCGTGGGGCCCCGGCTGCTGATCGAGCTCGCCACGCAGCTGCACATGCATGGCTTCCCCGCGCACCGGATCGAGGGGATGCTGTCGGCGGCGGCCGGACGGTTGGCGGTCGAGGCCCAATTCTTCACGACACCGACGTCGCTGTTCGTGGCCTTCGGCGATCACAACACGCAGCGGGTGCACCTCATTCGCGTCGAGCCGGGGGAGACCAACCTCGGCATGATGGCGGCGCTTGACGAGATCGCCATCGGGGTGGCGACTGGCGCGCTCACTGCGGACGTGGCGCTGGGCCGCCTGTTCGCGCTGCCGTCGTCGGCGCCGCGCTACTCGACCGCGGCGACGCTCGTCGCGTTCTCGCTCGTGGCGGTGGCGGTCGCCGCGCTGCTCGACGTTGGCGTGCTCGACCTCGGCGTGGCGGCGATCGCCGGCCTTGTCACTGGCATCCTGGCCGTGGGCTCTGGGCGCTGGAGCGGCCTGCTGCCGATCCTCGAGCCGGCATCGGCCTTTCTCGTGTCGGTCGTGAGTCTGTCGGCGGCCATGCTCACGGGGAGCACGCACGCCTATGCGACGACGCTGGCCGGGTTGGTCGTGCTGCTGCCCGGGCTCATGCTGACCACCGGGCTCACCGAGCTGAGCACGCGGCACCTGGCGAGCGGGACCTCGCGCCTCTCGGGCGCGCTCGTGGTGTTCATTGGCATGGCGTTCGGCATCGCGCTCGGGTACAAGGCGGCGGCGTGGATCGCGCTGCCGGGGGCGTTGGCGATGGCCAACCCCGCGCTCCCGGGGTGGGTCACGTACCTGTCGCCCGTGGTGGCCGGCGGCTGTTTCGTGGTGCTGCTCCGCGCAGACCGGCGAGATGCGCTGCTGATCGTGGCAAGCGGCGTCATTGCGTGGTGGTCAGCGCGCGCGGGGAGCCGTCTCCTTGGCGACCAACTGGGGGGCTTCATCGGCGCCTTCGTCGTGTCGGCCGGGAGCAACCTGGCGTCGCGGTTCACGCATCGCTCGGCGATGGTCACGAGTGTGCCCGGGCTGCTCTTGCTGGTACCGGGGTCGATCGGATTCCAGAGCATCAACGCACTGCTCGGTCAGGACGCGACGGCGGGGGTGGACGCCGCGTTCAAGGTGGTCCTCGTCGGCGTCTCCCTTGCCGCCGGCGTGCTGCTCGGCAGCGCTCTCGCGCCGCCGTCGCGCGCCGAGCTGCGAGCACGCATGTGAGCCACCCTCGCCAACGGACGCACGTGGCATCACGTTGATGCACAGGACCTCCGGCGAACGCCGGCGGTCGCGTCCATCTCGTGAGGAGTTCCACATGTTCGTTTCGCGTTTCGCAGTGCGCGCACTCTCTCTTGGCGCCACCGCCACCATGGTCGTCAGCGGGCTGGCGCCAGCACAGGCGACGGGACGCCGCCCCGATCCTCCAACGTCGCTCTCCAAGGAGCAGCTCGCGGCCAAGGCGATCTACAAGCAGCTCGTGGAGATCAACACCACGCACGACAACGGCAGCACCACCGTGGCGGCCGAAGCGATGGCGGCACGGTTCCGCGCGGCTGGTTTTCCGGAGAAGGACATCTTTCAGGGCGGTGCGGCGCCGACGAAGGGCAACCTCGTGGTGCGATACCACGGGAAGGGCGAGCGCAAGCCGCTGCTGCTGCTCGCGCACATCGACGTGGTGGAAGCGAAGCGCGAGGACTGGACGCGCGATCCGTTCACGTTCGAGGAGACCGACGGCTTCTTCTACGGGCGCGGATCGGCCGACGACAAGCCGATGGCCGCCATCTTCGTGGCGAGCCTGCTCCGGATGAAGGCTGAGGGGTACGTCCCGGACCGCGACATCATTCTGGCCCTCACGGCGGACGAGGAAGGCGGCCCACACAACGGCGTGGACTGGTTGCTCAAGAACCACCGCGACAAGATCGACGCCGCCTATGCGCTCAACGAGGGTGGCGGCGGCTCGTACAAGAACTGGAAGCCCCTGCTGCATGCGGTGCAGGCGACGGAGAAGGTGCCCGTCAACTTCCAGCTCAAGGTGACGAACAAGGGCGGCCACAGCTCCGTGCCGGTCCGCGACAACGCGATCTACCATCTGGCCGGCGGCCTGCAGAAGATCGCGGACTACACCTTCCCCGTGCAGCTGAACGAGGTGACCAAGGTGTTCTTCGAGCGCACTGCGCAGATCGAGGTGCCGGAGATGGCGGCGGCCATGCGTGCGATCGTCAAGAATCCGGCGGACGCAGCCGCAGCGGCCACGATCAGCCGCCAGCCGCGCTACAGCTCGATGCTGCGCACGTCATGCGTGGCGACGCGCCTCTTCGGTGGGCACGCCGACAACGCACTGCCACAGTTGGCGACGGCCACCGTGAACTGTCGCATCGTGCCGAACGTGGCGCCCGAGCAGATCCGGCAGGAACTGCTCCGCGTCATGGGCGACACGGCGATCACGATCGCCGAACCGCCGGCGCTCGCGCCGAGCGCGCCGAGCCCGCTCACGGCGGAGCTGATGGAGCCGGTCGAGGCGCTCACGAAGCAGATGTGGCCGGGGACGCCCGTCATTCCGCAGATGAGCACCGGTGCGACCGACGGCCGTTACCTGCGAGAGCAGGGCATCCCGACGTACGGCGTGAGCGGCATCTTCGGCGACATGGACGACAACCGTGCGCATGGGCGCGACGAGCGGACGCTGGTCAAGTCGTTCTTCGAAGGGCACGACTTCCTGTGGAAGCTCGTGAAGACGCTGACCAGCAAGAAGCCGATCTCCTGAGTCGTGGTGAGCGGAGCGAAGGACCTGCTTGTCGCGAGAACCGCAGAAGCAGGTCCTTCGCTGCGCTCAGGACGACGGAGGAGCTAGACCGTCCCCGGTGCCAGGGCGCGGCGCATCCACACTTCCTCGACGCCGTGCCGAGGTCCCTTCCGCAGCACGACCGTCGCCCGGTCGCGCGTCGACTCGATGTTCTGCTTGAGGTTCACGTAGTTGATGTCGGCCCAGATTTTCGCGGCCATCGCGCGCGCTTCCGGCTCGCTCAGCGACGCAAAGCGGTGGAAGTACGATTCGGGGCGCTGGAACGCCGTGTCGCGCAGCGTGAGAAACCGGTTCACGTACCAGAGGCGCAGATCCGCTTCGTCGGCATCGATGAAGATCGAGAAGTCGAAGAAGTCGGACACCACGGTCCGCGCGCCGCGCTCGGCCGAGTTCGGGGCAGGCTGCAGCACGTTGATGCCCTCGACGATCAACACGTCGGGGTGGCGGAACGTCCGCTCTTCACCCGGCACGATATCGTACGACAGGTGCGAGTAGACCGGCGCGACGGCATCGCGGCCCGCTTTCACGTCGGTCAGGAAGCGCACCAGACGCTGCAAGTCGTAGCTCTCGGGAAAGCCCTTCCGTTGCGTCAGCCCGCGCTCCTGCAGCACGGCGTTCGGGTGCAGGAAGCCGTCGGTGGTGAGCAGTTCGACGGATCGATGCTCCACCCACCGCGACAGCACCTCGCGCAAGACGCGGGCGATGGTGCTCTTGCCTGCCGCGACCGATCCCGCCACACCGATCACGAAGGGTGCCGGCGACGACGGGCGCCCGAGAAACGAGTCGGTGACCCGCACCAGCTGTTGCACGGCGGTGATGTGCAAGTTCAACAGGCGCGTGAGCGGCAGGATCACCTCGGCGACTTCCTCGAGGGTGATCGGCTCGTTGAGACCGCGGAGTGCGTCGAGGTCCGCTTCGGTCAGCGTGAGCGGCGTGTTGCGCCGCAGGGCGGCCCAGTCGGCGCGACTGAAGACTTCGTACGAGAGGCCGGTGTCCCGGTCGGGCGTCATGGGGCGTGAAGTTACGTGATGGACGCGTCGCGCGCGCGTGACGGGCGCATGCCGGCGCGCGTGCGCTGGCGCACAGGTGTAACGACGCTCGGAGCGCATCGTCACACACGGGAGCGTTACCTCACCCGCAGCGAGCCGTCCTGATGCCCATCGTCCCGCGACACCACGTGCAGTCCTCGTGTCTGCTGACCGCGATGCTGCTCGCCGGCTGCGCGTCGTCCGGCGCATCCGTGCGCGCACTCGATCCCGCGGCCCGTGCGGATCAGCAGGCGTCGACCCACGCGACCGCCCAGGGCGAGCAGGCGCTGGCGGGGCGCGCCGTGAGCGCCACGCTGGCCGTGCTCCCGTTCGAGCCAGCCGACACGGCCGTCGATGAGCTCGCGATCGGCTTCGCCGAGCTGCTCATCTCGGACCTGGGCCGCTTTCCCGGGTTGCGGCTGCTCGAGCGAGTGCGACTGGATGATGTGCTGCACGAGCAGGGGCTCGACACGATGCGCATCGACCCCGCCAGCGCGGTGCGCGCGGGCCGGATCATCGCGGCGCAGCAGCTGGTGCGTGGCACGGTGGCATCCGAGGGCGACACGGCGATCCGGTTCGATGTAGGACTGATCGACGTGACGACGTCCGACCTCGTCGCCGCCTACGCAGGGGCCGCGCGCGCCGACGCGATCTTTGCGGCAGAACGCTTGGTGGTGCAGCGACTCGCCCGTGCCTTGGGCCTCGAGGTGCCCCCGGAGCTCGACGCGCGCATGGCCGAGCGTGCGCGCTTTGCCCCCTCCGCATTTCGCGCCTTTGCGCGGGGCGCTCGCCAGGAAGCCGAGGGCGACCTGACGGCTGCCGCCGAGTCGTACGCCTCCGCGGTCAGCGTCGCGCCAAGCTTCGAGCTGGCCCAGAACAGATCCGCCGCCATCAGGAGGGACGGGGGTGATCGGGCGAAGGGCTCGGCTGCGCGACTGCGGCGCGTGCCACGTGTGGCCCGCCCGCGCGGCGCGCGGCCGCCCGCGTAGGCGCGCTACGTCCCGAGCAACCCCTGCCCCTCGTTGCCCTCGGGGATCGCGAGTGCGCTGACAACCGTCTCGCCGAGACCGGCCACGGTGAACGGCTTCTCGAGAAACAACGGAACGGGGTTGAGCCCCTCGGTCGTCTCGAGCGACTCGTGTACGTACCCGGACATGAAGATCACGGGGAGGCGCGGACGGGACTTCCGCACCTCGAGCACGAGTGCACGACCGGACACGCCGGGCATCATGACGTCCGTGATCAGGAGCGCGATCTCGTCCTTGAGGCGCTGCCACGTCTCGAGTCCCTCGTTTCCATCCTTGGCCACATGCACGCGGTAGCCACGGCGCTGGAGCACCCGGCAGGCCAGCGTGCGGACGGCGTCGTCGTCCTCCACCAGCAGCACGGCGTCACGGCGAATGAACGATGGCGTCAGCGAAGGACGGCGCAGCGCGGGCTTCGCGACCACAGACTCGAGCGGCCAGAACAGATGCACCCGGGTCCCCTGGCGCGCGCCGGAGTCGATCCAGACCGACCCCCCCGACTGCTGCACGATGCCATAGTCCGTCGACAGGCCGAGACCGGGATGCACGTCCCGGTCGCGGGTCGTGTAGTACGGCTCGA
>JANMLN010000141.1:0-19854 GCA_031372565.1 Gemmatimonadota bacterium
GTCGTCCTGAGCAAAGCGAAGGACCTGCTTGTCGTCCTGAGCAAAGCGAAGGACCTGCTTGTCGTCCTGAGCAAAGCGAAGGACCTGCTTGTCGTCCTGAGCAAAGCGAAGGACCTGCTTTTGCTCTCGTCTCGCCGCCCGCTACTGCCCGCTGCCTGCCGCCGCGACCACGCGCACCGCACTCCCGCGCGCCGGAACCGGCCGTTGTGCCAGCGTGGCGTTGGCGCGCTTGAGCCGCAGCTCGATCGCCACGCCGGCAGCCGCGCCCATCTCCACGGCGTCCACGCGCGCCTCGTACCCCTCCGCCCACGTCACCAGCGTGTAGCGGCCAGGCGCGAGGTTCGCGAGGTCCACGTGGCCCCACGCATCGGCGCCGGTCGAGTCCGCGCGCTCCGCAAGCCACGCGGAGGCGCGCAGGCGCACGGGAAGTCCGGTCGAGTCGTCGAGCACGCGTGCCGCGATCGTGGAGGGCGGGGTCTCGCGGGTTTCGTACCGGAAAGCGGGCACGTTCGTGCGCTGCGTGAAGGTCACGCGCGACGCGGATCGCACCGGCGCCAACGGCATGGCGGGAGGCAGGGCACAGCCTGCGAGCAGCACCGCCATGAGTCCTGCGACTCCCACTCCGCGCTTCCGTACGCGCATGATCGATTCCGGCTGCAGCGGAAGCGCGCGAACGGGGCGGTGGCGTGATTCCGCGCCGGGGGTACGCGCTTCTTGTCAGCCAGTATCGGCGGGGAGGCGATGTGGTTGAGCGATTTGCGACGGTGTGACGAAAGGCGTCGTGGGCGTGATAGTGGGGGGAAGCAGATCCTTCGCTGCGCTCAGGATGACAAGGGCGCGCTCAGGTGGACAAGGGCGCGCTCAGGTGGACAACACGCGCTCAGCTGGGCAACCTGGCACCGCGACGACCTACCGCTTCAGCACCGTCGTCTCACGCGTGGCTTCCTTCACGCGCGCTGCCGAGAAGGGGAGGGGGAAGTAGCGACCCGTCGCCCAGCCCTCGAACAGGTTGCGGTAGTACTTGCTCCGCGGGTCGGCGGACTGCCCGGGCGTGTTGGTGCCCATCGATCGCTCCCAGTCCGCCACGTCGGCGATCAACCGGAAGCTCGGGCCGTCCGTGACGAGATCGCCGCCACCGGTCGCCCATACGGCGCTGCCGTAGCCGCCCATGGCGATCGGCCCGATGGTCAGCGCGGCGCGCTGCGTCGAGTCACGCAGCCCGGCGAGCGCGGACCGCAGTTCGGCCCGATGCCCCCGCGGTCCGCCCCAGGTCCACTTGGCGATCGTCGGGCCGTGGACCCCCGAGAGTTCGGTCACCGCGTCGCCCAGCGCGAGTGCCACCAGCGAATCACGCCGGACCACGCTGTCACCGCCCACGCGTGCGGCGGTCTCGATCCAGCGCGTGACCACCACCAGCTCCAGCAAGGCACGCGCCTTCTGCGCCGCAGGGGGCACGAGGTGCACGGACACCCGCTTGCGAATCGCCTTCTCGTAGGCGGCGTAGATGCCCGCACCCACCGATGCGGCCGACATCCGCTGGTCCCAGGCGAGCAGCGAGTCGCGCGCCGCCTGCACGAGCGCGCCGGTGAGCGTCGCCGACTTCACCGCCGGCACCAGCACGCGGGCGGGCAGCGACATCGCGTCGTACTGCAGCACGCGCATGCTCTCCACCGAGAGCCCGCGTGCGGCACCCAACACCTCGGCGATGCGATCGGCCCGCCACATGTCACCGAAATCGTGGCCGACGGCATCCAGGTGCGCGTAGCCCGATGGCACGTTGTTTTCGTTGGCCGAGTGCAGATAGCCCTTGGTCGGGTTGCCGGCATGCGGCAGATCGAGCACGGGCAGGAAGCCCTGCCACTCATGCGTGCCGTCGCCACGTACGGGGAGCAGTCCCGAATACGTCGTGCGGAGCGGTGCCTTGCCGACGACCTGCCAGCCGATCGCGCCAGAGGTATCGGCCCAGATCATGTTCTCCGGTGGCGCCATCGTGTATGAACACGCCTCGCGGAACTCGGCCCACGTGCGCGCCTGATCCATGCGCAGCGATCCCAGATACGGCGCGGTGCCGTGCTCGAGCATCGTGGTGCGATAGGCCCACGCACGGTGGCGCGCACCATCGCTGACGATCACGGGTCCGTGCCGCGTGAAGGTGAGTTGGCGGATCTCGCGTTCGGCGCCCTTGACCGCAATCGTCTCGGCCACGACGCGCATCTTCTCCCACGCCCCCTTGTACTGATAGCGCAGCGGATCGGCGGGATCGGTTTCGTACTCGAGCACGTCCTCGCCATCGATCGCGAAGATCGTGAGCCCCCACGCGCCCGCCTCATTGTGCCCGATGGCCACGCCCGGGAGCGACGGCTCTCCGCCGCCGATCACGTTCCACCCCGGCGCCTTGAGATGCACGTAGTAGCGAAGCGACGGCGACGCGATCACGCGATGCGGATCGTTCGCGAGGAGCGGCTTCCCCGTCGTTGTCCTCGATCCGGCAACCACCCAGTTGTTGCTGCCCTCCTGCTGCGCATCTCCCGAGAGTCTGGACCGCGACAGCTCCGCGTACTGCGCGTTGGCAGCGGCCAGCCAGCGCAGCGCGCCCGCGTCGGCGCGCTTCCGCGGCGCGAGGTCCTGGGGCTCGAAGCGCAGCGCTCCGCGCAGTGCCGCGATGGGCGCGGCGATCGCGGCGTACGGGAGTGTGGCGTAATCGACACGCGGATCGCCCTCGAGCCGCGGATTGCCGGGACCAAGGTCACTCAGCGCACGCGCCGTCGCCGGGCTCGTCAGCCCCACCAGCTGCGCCATGGCATCTTCGCTGCCGATGCCGCCGAGGAAGAGGCCGTTGTGCCGCGAGATCACGATGGCGGGGGTCCACTTGCCGGGCTTCACGCCAAGCCAGCCGAACTCCGGCGGAAGGCGGTCCGGCTCCTTGATCGTGAGATCGATGTAGGCATTGATGCCATCGACGAACGCCCGGATGATCTCGCCTCCTCGCGGATGGTAGATGGCGAGTTCCTTCTTGAGGTCGCCCTTGAACCGGAACTGCCGCGACGCGACATCCATCGCGATGCCGCGCGCCCCGATCCACTCGCTCATCGTGCCCGTGGCCCGGCGGCGCCAGTTTTCCAACTGCCAGAGCCGGTCGCGGGCGACGTTCCAGCCCTGCGCGAAGAACAGGTCGTGCTCGTTGGCGGCCGTGATGTGCACGATGCCCGCGCTGTCGCGTGCCAGCGTGACCGGCGCCTTGAGCCCCCTGGTTCTGAACGACTCGGTTTGCGCGAGCGCGGCAGGTGCGTCGGCGGCGAAGGCCGTCGCGAGGGCAACAATGGCGGCAATGACTGAGGAAGGGCGCATGACGGCAAACTGCCTCCGGGACGCGGCGCGTCAACCGGCGGTCCGCACGCGCGCCAACGGCGTGACGGTGACGTACGGCGTTGCGCGCGGGCGCTCGGACCCTCACCTTTGCATCAGTCAGGGGGCCCGTGTCGGGTCCCCTTTCCCGAATCCCCACGCCGTGCACGAGATCGCCTTCCGGGATGGCATCATGGATCGCATTCGCCTTCGCGAACAGCGGTTCCATGAACGCGCGTACCTGTTCGTGCTGGCGTCGCTCGAGTTCCGTCAACAGGGGCTGACCGAGCGACGCCACCTGAGCGGACGTGAACTGGCCGAATCGGTGCGCGACCTCGCGCTCGAACGGTTCGGCGTGACCGCTCGCATGGTGCTCGAGCACTGGGGTGTCCGCACCAGCCGCGATATCGGCGATGTCGTGTTCACGATGGTCGAGGCCGGGCTGCTGATGGCGCTGCCGAGCGATTCGCGTGCCGACTTCGACGACGTGGTGGACTTCGACCACGCCTTCGACCGGGCGTATCCGTGGACGAGCGACGTGCTCGCCTGAGCGCGCGCGACGCCCGCCCGCCTTCCGGCGGCGCCCTGCACGGCGGTCCCGGCGCGGGCCGCCGTTTGTCGTCTGACTGGTCCGGCGTGCGCGTGACCACCGCGGCTCAGGCGCGCGCACTCGACGAGGCAGCCATCGCCCGTGGCATTCCCTCACGCGCGCTCATGCGCGTGGCAGGTCATGCGGCGGCGGCCGAGATCAGTCGGCGCTACGCGCATCAGCTGTCCCGTGGCGTGGCCGTATATGCCGGGCCCGGCAACAACGGCGGTGACGCGTGGGTGGTGGCGGGTGCGCTCGCTGCCAGCGGCATCCCGGTGAGCGTGCGCGCGATCGGCACCGCGAAGACGGCGGACAGCGCCGCTGAGCGTGCCGAGGCCGCGCGGCTGCACCTGAGCGAACCGCACGGCGGCGAGGAGATCATCGTCGATGGGCTGCTGGGCATCGGTGCGCGCGGTGCGCCCGTGGGTGATGTCGCCGATGCCATCGCCGAGATCAACGCGCGCCGTGCGCATGGCGCCGTCGTGGTCGCACTCGATGTGCCGAGCGGTGTGGATGCGGACACGGGCGAGTCGTATGGCGGCGCGAGCGTGCGCGCGCACTGCACGCTCACCTTCGGTACGCTCAAACGCGGGCTGCTCGTTGCGCGCTCGCACGCGGGCGCGATCGTCGTGCTCGACATCGGGTTGGGCGCGTCCGATCCGACCGGCGTCGTCGCGGCCAGGCTGATCGATGCACATGCCGTGCACCTGCTGCTCCCGCCCATCGCGGCCGCCAGTCACAAGGGGACACGCGGCAAGGTGCTGGTGGTCGGTGGTGCGAGCGGCATGAGCGGGTCCGTGATTCTCGCGGCGCGTGCCGCGTTGGCCGCTGGTGCAGGACTCGTGAAGGTGTGCGCGCACGCCGATTCGCTTCAGGCCGTTCAGTCGGCCGTGCCGCAAGCGCTCAGCGCGCCGTGGCCCGACACCGAGCGCGACGCTGAGGCACTCGCGGGCTGGGCCGATGCGATGGTGCTTGGCCCGGGCCTGGGGCTCGACGGCACGCGCGAGCGCGTCACGCAACTGTTGGCAAGTGCACCGACCCCCGCCGTGCTCGACGCCGATGCGCTCAACGCGTTCGCGGGCGATGCCGCGGCGCTCGGTGGCGCGCTCGGCGGTCGCGAGGCACTCGTCACGCCGCATCCGGCCGAGTGCGCACGGTTGCTCGGCGTCGACACCGCGCGCGTGCTCGCCGAACGGTTCGACATTGGCGGCGGACTGGCCGACACCCTGCGGTGTGCGGTTCTGCTCAAGGGCGTGCCGACGGTCGTGACGTCGCGCGACGGCGAGGTGACAGTGAGCGCGACGGGCACACCGGCGCTCGCGACCGGCGGCAGCGGCGATCTGCTCGCGGGTCTCGCCGGCACGCTGCTCGCGCAGTTGCTCGACGGCGCACGGGCCGGCGCGCTCGCGGCATGGCTGCACGGGCGCGCCGCGGAGTTGGCGCAGGGAGCGGGTTCGGCGCGCACGATTAGGTTGGACGACGTGCTGGTCGCGTTGCCGAGTGTCTGGGACGAGGCACCGCCAGCGCGCCGCGCCGGGTTGCTCACCGCGCTGCCAGCGTTGCACGAGCGCTGATGGCGCACCTCGGGTTGGGCCCCGGCCGCGAGTTCGACGCCATTCGTGCGCTCATCGCCCAGTGGGGCGACGCCGCGCAGGGGCTGGGCGACGATGCCGCGCTGCTCGACGTCCCGCACGGCGCACGGCTGGTGGTGAGCGTCGATACATCGGTCGAGGATGTCCACTTCAAGCGCGACTGGCTCACGCCCGAGGAGATCGGCTGGCGCGCCACAGCGGCGGCCCTCTCGGACCTGGCAGCCATGGCCGCCGACCCGCTCGGGCTGCTCGTCGCGATCAGCGTCCCACCGCGCTGGACCGACGACACGCTGGCACTGGGCGCCGGCATCGCCGCGGCGGCCCGCTTTGCCGGTCTTCCCATTGTCGGCGGCGACACGACGGGCGGCGAGCTGCTCACCCTCTCGCTCACGGTCCTCGGCACGTCGCGCGCTCCCCTGTCTCGCGCCGGAGCGCGTCCCGGCGACATCATTTATGTGACCGGTCGGCTGGGTGGCCCCGCCGCCGCTCTGCGCGCGCTGGCGCTGGGCGATACCGCGGACCCGTCACATCGCGCACGATTCGCGCATCCGGAGCCACGCCTGCAGGCGGCGCGCTGGCTCGTCGAACGGGGGGCCACGGCAGCCATCGACATTTCGGATGGGCTGGGTGCCGACCTGCAGCATCTCGCGGCGGCCAGCAACGTGACACTGGAGATTGACGTGGCACGCGTGCCGCAGCTCCCCGGGGTGTCAATCGACGACGCGCTGGCCGGCGGCGAAGAGTACGAGCTGGCCGTCACCTCCGGAGCGCTCGACACCGAGGCATTCCAGGCCGAAACCGGGCTGCCGCTGACCGCCATCGGTGAGGTCGTGGCCGGCCCCTCGGGGGTTCGCGCGAAACAATGGGGTCACCGCGTTGATTTGCCGCGGGGGTACGACCACTTTTCGAGGTAATGCTCCGCACCGCGTTCGGGATCGTCGTTTTCTTTGTCGGCACCTTCGTGTCCGGGACGCAGTGCGTCCTCGGGCGGCTGCGCGGCGTGCCCGACACACCGGGGGGGCCGTACGATCAGGCATCGCGCCGATGGTGCCGCTGGCTCTGCTGGGTCGCGGGAGCCAAGATCGAGATTCACGGCGCCGAACACATCGATGGCGACCATCCGCATGTCTATGTCGGCAACCATGTGAGTTGGTACGACATCTTTGCGCTCGCCCAGGTACTCCCACACCAGAAGTTCGTGGCCAAGTCCGAGCTGCGCCACCTTCCCCTCTTCGGCTGGGCGGCAACGGCATGGGGAGTCGTCTGGATCGAGCGCGAGAACCGCAAGAACGCCTTCGCCGCGTACGAAGCCGCCGCCCGGCAGATCCGCGAGGGCGTGTCAGTCGCGGTCTTTCCCGAGGGCACGCGCGGTGACCACTACGAGCTGCGCCAGTTCAAGAAGGGGCCGTTCGTGCTCGCGATCGCGAGTGGCGTGCCGATCGTGCCCACGCTCATCTACGGGGCGCGCGAAGTGAACCCGCGCGGTACGCTGCGCATCAAGCCCGGCACCGTGCATCTGCATTTCCTGCCGCCGATCCCGACTGCGGGCCTCACGTACGAGGATCGCGATGATCTCGCGACGCGCACCCGTGATGCGCTCGCGGCGCACCTTGCCACACACTACGGCGTTCATTCCGTGCCGAGCGCGCGCATTCGTCCCACTCGCGGCGTGAGTCCCGACGCGCCCGAAGTCGTGCCGCAATTCTGATCGATCATTCTCCCACACATCGTCGCACCGGATCATGGCCGCCATCATGCAGATTTTCGCCCGCGAGATCCTCGACTCGCGCGGCAATCCCACCGTCGAAGCCGACGTGATCCTCGAGTCCGGCGCCTTCGGCCGCGCGGCGGTGCCGAGCGGTGCCTCGACGGGTGAGCACGAGGCGAACGAGCTGCGCGACGGCGAGGCCGCACGCTACCTCGGCAAGGGCGTCCGCAAGGCGGTCCGCAACGTCGAGGAGAAGATCGGACCCGCGCTCCGCGGCATGGACGCCACCGACCAGATGGCGATCGATCGCGCGATGATCGAACTCGACGGCACTCCGACCAAGGCCAAGTTGGGGGCCAACGCGATTCTGGCCGTCAGCATGGCCACCGCGCGCGCTGCGGCAGAAGACGTCGGGCTTCCCCTCTGGCGCTATCTGGGTGGGCCGCTCACGCGTACCATGCCCGTGCCGATGATGAACATCCTCAACGGCGGCGCGCACGCGACCAACACGGTCGACTTCCAGGAGTACATGGTCATCCCGGTCGGCGCCTCGAGCTTCGCCGAAGGGCTGCGCATGGGCACCGAGGTGTTCCACGCGCTCAAGAAGGTGCTCGTGGGTCGCAAGCTCTCGACCGGCGTCGGCGACGAAGGCGGCTTCGCGCCCGACCTCAAGAGCGACGAAGAGGCGATCAACGTCGTGCTCGAAGCGATCGTGAAGGCAGGATACAAGCCGGGCAAGGATCTCTGCCTCGCGCTCGACTGCGCGGCCAGCGAACTCTACGACAAGAAGTCGAAGCAGTACGTGTTCAAGAAGTCCGGCGCGAAGGCGCGCAATGCAGACGGCATGGTCAAGCTCTATGAGGGATGGCTCAACGAGTATCCCATCATTTCCATCGAGGACGGACTGGCCGAGGGCGACTGGGACGGCTGGAAGCACCTGACCGACGTCATCGGCGATCGCTGCCAGTTGGTGGGCGATGATCTCTTTGTCACCAATACCGAGTTCCTGGCCAAGGGGATCGAAGCGGGCACGGCCAACGCGATCCTGATCAAGGTCAACCAGATCGGCACGATCACCGAGACGCTCGAAGCCATCGAGATGGCGCGTGCGGCGGGCTACCTGAATGTCATCTCGCACCGCTCGGGTGAAACGGAAGACACCTTCATCGCGGATCTCGCCGTGGGCACCGGCGCCGGCCAGATCAAGACGGGCTCGGCGTCGCGCTCCGATCGCGTGGCCAAGTACAACCAGCTGCTCCGCATCGAAGAGGAACTGGGTGAGAAGGCCGAGTATCCGGGTGGGGCGCTGTTCGGCCTGTGAGCATGACGCGGCTGGGCACCCTGGTGCGCGGTGTGGTGGCGGTGGGCGCGCTCCTGCTTGGCGCATCGGCCGCGCACGCACAGGCACCGCGCATCACGCCAAAGGGCGATCCCTCGGTCCGCGACGACACGATCTACAAGAAGGCGGTCAAGCCGGCCGATCATCCGGAAGAGAGCGCCATCTTCCTGCTCGATGACGGCGTGATCGCGGTGGAGCTGGATGGCCGCCACCGCGAGACGTTCCGGCAGGTGGTGCAGGTGCTGCGCGAAGACGCGATCGAGGGGAACGCCGAGCACTCGTTCTCGTGGGAGCCCGGTCACCAGAAGTTGACGCTCAACTGGATTCGCGTTCTCTCGGCCGACGGCAAGGTGCTCGCGGCCAAGCCGGCGCAGACGCAGGTCAGCGACGTGCCGGCCGAGATGGGGAATCCGGTGTACTCGAACCGGCGCGTGATGCGTGTCTCGCTTGCCAAGGTCGCCGTCGGGACGATCATCGACTTCAGCTACACGCGCGAGGAGCTCAAGCCGTATCGCGCTGGCGACTGGTTCCAGTCGTGGAGCATCAACACGCAGCTGGGGGTGCAGCGTTCGCGCCTGCTCATCGATGCCCCCACGGCCATGCCGCTCTCGATCATCGAGCGCAACCTCACGTTCGCGCGAAAGGAAGAGGTCAAGGGTGCGCGCACGGTGCGCACCTGGGCGGTTGGTGATCTGCCGCGCGTGAAGGCCGAGGCGTACATGCCGGATTCGAATCCCGGCATCATGTCGCTCTCGATGGCGTCCAAGGCCTCGTGGAAGGACATTGGCAGCTGGTACGCGGCGCTGGCCAAGGATCGTTACGTGGTGACCCCCGAGGTCGCCGCGAAGATTCGCGAGATCGTGGCGGCGGCCCGCACGCGCGACGACTCGATCCGCGCGCTGCACAAGTGGGTGGCACAGGACATCCGCTACGTGTCGCTCTCGCTCGGCATTGGCGGCTACCAGCCCCGCAAGGTGAGCGAGATCGTGCGGACCGGCTTCGGTGACTGCAAGGACAAGGCGACGCTCTTCGTGGCGGCGCTGGGGCAGATTGGCGTCACGGCGTATCCGGTGCTGCTCTCGGCGGATGGCGGCGTGAACCGCGCGCTGCCGACCAAGGATCAGTTCGATCACGCCATCGCGGCCGTGCCGGGGCCCAACGGGTACACGTTTACCGATCTGACCGCCGACCTGTATCCCTACGGGCAGCTGGGACTGGGAGAGCAGGGGGAGTTCGCGCTCATCGTGAAGCCGGACGGGTCCGTCGAGGAAGCGACGATGCCCGCCGTCGATCCCGCGCTCAATTTCTCGAAGGACGTGATCGCCGGGACGATTGACACGGCCGGCACGATGACGCTGCGATACGCGACAGAGGTGGGAGGCACGCGGCAGGGGCAGCTGCGCAAGACCTTCTTCGTGTCCTTCGACTCGACGCAGCGCTCGCGTTTCCTCCGCGGCATCGCGGGCGCGTTGCTCAGCGGCTCGACCGGGGACAGCCTCGTGCTGTTCAACGGCAAGGACCTGGCCGCGGCACCACGTTTTTCGGTGCGACTCACCAAGGGGCGCGTGCTCACGCGGTCGGGCGACACCGAGTTGTTCACGCTGCCGGTCGCGCCACCAGAGGACATGGCCAACACCGCGGCGCAGCTCGACGCGCAGGGGGATCGCAGGTTCGCCATCGACGCGCGCAAGGTGATTGGTCGCGTGGTGGGGCGCACCGAGCTGCGCCTCACGCTCCCCGACGGGTGGACGGTGAGGCTCCCGCGCAGCGTCAACGCCGATAGCCCGTTCGGCACGTATACCTCGACGTACGAGCAGGTCGGACGCGAGTTCCGCCTGACGCGCTCGTTGATGGGCAAGACCGGCATCCATCCGAAGGAGCGGATCGGCGAGCTGGTGGCCTGGATGCGCGCGGTCGGCAGCGATGACGCCAAGTTCGTCGTGATCGAACGGGGGGCGAAGTAGTGGCCACGTGGGGGCGCCGGATCGTGACGGCGGTCAGCGTTGCGTCGGTGGTGTATTTCGCGGTGGAAGGGGGCGAGTGGGGCACGGCGGCGCTGCTGCGGCAACGCGCGCACAGTCGCGCCCTCACCGACTCGGTGGAACGGCTCACGCGCACGGTCGACTCGTTGGCCCGCTACAAGGCGCTCGTGCACAGCGATCCGGCGACGCAGGAGCGGATCGCGCGCGAGCAGTTCGGATATGTCCGTGCGCACGAACTCGTGTACAAGGTGGTGAATCCGGTGGTCAGCGACAGCACGCGTCGCCCCGTGTCGCCGCGCTGACCCTCAGCTCCATCTCCAGATGATGCGTGAAACGTTGCGCGTGCGCGTGATGGCGCCCGCTGCCATGTGCGTCCTGCTCACCGGGTGCTTCGGTGCCACGAGCGGCCAGCAGCTCGCCCTCGCGGCGCGCGAGCGCTACGTGGCGCAGCCCGTGCGCGCGTACGACGCCCGCATCCTCCGCGACTCGTTCGGCGTGGCGCACGTCCATGGCCACACCGATGCCGATGCGGCGTTCGGCGTGGCGTATGCACATGCCGAGGACGACTGGGACACGTTGGAGGATGTCTTCCTCGCCTCGCGTGGGCGCGTCGCGGCCAAGCGCGGCACGGCCGGCGCCGGTCCCGACTTCCTGAACGCGTGGCTCGGCGTGCGGCAGACCGTGGCGGCGAAGGCCCGCTCGGAGGTGGATAGCGCGACCTGGGCGCTCGTCGAGGGGTACGTCGCGGGCATCAACGCGTACGCGGCCGCGCACCCGGACGAGGTCAGCAGCGTGGCGCAGGGCGAGTTGCCGATGACGCCCGAGGATCTCGTGGCGGGGGTCGTGCTCACGACGCCGCTCTTCTTCGGCCTCGATCGCGTCGTGCTCGGGCTGATGGAGCAGCGGACGATCGACCGTGAGGCGGCGAGCAAGGACAAGGGCTCCAACGGCTTCGCGATCGCGCCGTCGCGCTCGGGCGACGGCGTGACGCGCCTGCTCGCCAATTCGCACCAGCCGTGGCGTGGCCCCGTGGCGTGGTACGAGATCAGCATGCATTCCGACGAGGGGATCGATTTCGCCGGCGCGCTCTTTCCCGGTGCCCCGGTGCCGTTGCTCGGGCACAACAAGACACTGGGCTGGACCAACACGGTGAATGCGCCCGATCTCGTGGACACGTACAGGTTGCGCATCAATCCGGATGATGACCGGCAGTACTGGTTTGATGGCGCGTGGCGCACACTCGAGCGCGAACGCGTCTGGCTCAAGGTGAAGGTCGGCTGGTTCACGCTGCCCGTCTCGCGGATCGTCGAGCGCTCGGTGCACGGCCCCGTGATCCGCAACGCGAACGGCGCCTTTGCGGTGCGGTACGCCGGGATCGGGCAGGTGAACCAGCTCACCGGCTACTACGCGCTGGTCAAGGCGCGCACGTACGCCGAGTGGCGCGCCGCGCTCGCTCGGCAGACCATCGTCGCCACGAACTTCGTCTACGCCGACAACACGGGGAAGATCGCGATGGTGTACAACGCGAGCTTTCCGAAGCGGCGCGCGGGCTTCGACTGGCAGGGTGTCCTGCCGGGCGACACGTCGGCGGCACTATGGACGTCGTACCATCCGCCGGACGACACGCCCGCCGTCGTGAATCCACGTTCGGGGTACGTGTACAACGCCAACAACACGCCGTTCTTCGCGACGGCCGCGGCCGACAACCTGCAGCGCACCGATTTCGATCCCACCATGGGGATCGAGACGCGGCACACCAACCGCAGCGTTCGCGCCTTCGAACTCCTCGACACGATGCCGCGGATTACGCGCGAGGCGCTGCTCGCGGTGAAGTTCGATGCGCGCTACAGCCGCGCCGGGTGGGTGGGCGCCGTGCTCGACTCGATGGCGCGTGTGGACACGGTGGCAGAGCCGTCGCTGGCGCCGGCGGTGCGGCTGCTGGCAGGATGGGACGGCGTGATGGCGGATGACCGGCCGGCGTCCGTGCTGGCGACGATGATCATCGGTCCGGCCATTCGCGCGACGTACCTGGGGAAGCCACGGCCGCGTGCGGCGGAGTCGTTGCGGGCCGGGGTCACGTTCCTGATGGATCACCATGGACGGCTCGACGTGCCGCTCGGCAAGGCGCTCCGGCTCCTGCAGGGGAATCAGGACCTGCCGCTCCGGGGTGGTCCGGACGCACTGCGCGCCGTGTACTCGACGCCGACGGCTGATGGCCGCCTCGAGGGCGAAGTGGGTGATTCCTTCATCATGCTGGTGGAGTGGGGCGCTGACGGTGTCGTGCACTCGCAGAGCGTGCAGCCGTTTGGCGCGGCATCAACGCGCCGCGGGAGCCCGCACTACGCCGACCAGGCGCCGCTGTTCGCGGCCGAGAAGTTCAAGCCGGTCTGGTTCACCGAGGCGGAGCAGCGCGCGCACCTGGAGAGGGAATCGCGCGTCGGCGCACCGCGCACCCCGCGGTAGCGAGAAGGTTCCGTTCGGAGCGTGGTGCGCACGCCTTTCACCGCGGCCGTCGATGCGACATGCTTACGGACGGGGTGCCCTGTGCACGCAGGGCTCCGATTCCCTGGCTGTGAGGAAAGTCGATGCGACTGCGAACCGTGGTGGGTGGTGCGTGGCTGTTGATCGTGAGCGCATGCGGCGGGTCGTCATCGACGGCACCGACCGCGAGCGGGTCCAACGTGGTGCAAGCCACGGTCGGGTTCGTGTTCTCGCCGTCGACGCTCACCATCAGCCGGGGCAGCTCGGTGACCTTCACCTTCTTTTCCGTCACGCATAACGTGACCTTCGCCGGCACGGCGGGCGCGCCGGCGAACGTTGCTGCCAGCAGCAACACGTCGGTGGTGCGGCAGTTCGACACGGCGGGGACCTTTCCGTATTCGTGCACCATTCACGGGATGATGGGCTCGATCACGGTGACGCCTTAACGTGGTCCGGCGGGTCGCGCCACTGATGCATTTGGCTCGACTCTGCGCTTGACCCAGCCCGTGCATCGTCTATGTTTCCCTTCACTGGCGCGGGGTGGAGCAGCCTGGTAGCTCGTCGGGCTCATAACCCGAAGGTCGCGGGTTCAAATCCCGCCCCCGCTATGGAAGGGCACACGCCGGACCCCTTGGGGTTCGGCGTTTGTCGTTTGGGCCCGCGTGTGTCGGGCGGTCGTCGGTCGCGGCGGGGGTTGGGTCCGCTGCCCGGAGTGACTAGGTTGGGAGTTCTTGGCTGGGTAGCTCAGCTGGTTAGAGCACGGCACTCATAATGCCGGGGTCGCGGGTTCGAGTCCCGCCCCAGCTATGGTCGGAACGCACTGCATCTCAACACGATGCGGTGCGTTCGTCTTTTGCAGTCGTCCGCACCGCCACCGCTATGTTCCGACCGCGTGCTCGCGTCGTCGCCTCACACCGGTCGCCCGTGCCCACTCTCGAAGTTCCCCTCGACTCCCTCGATGCGGCGGTACGCGCGGCTCCGTTCGCCGCCCGCCTCGAACTCTGCGACGACCTCGCCAGTGAGGGCTGGACGCCGTCGGCGTCGTTGATCCGTGCCGTGCGCAACCATGTGGACATCGCACGGACGAGTATCGTGAGCATGATCCGGCCGCGCAGCGCCGATCGCAGCGGGGCGCTCGACGTCGCGGCGTTCACCGCCACGCCGCGTATTGTCGACGATGCGCTGTTCGAGATCGACGCGAGTGCCAGAGCGGGTGCCGACTCGGTGGCGATCGGATTGCTGACCGCGGAAGGCGTCGTCGACATGGAGGCGTGCACGCGCATGCGCGACGTGGCGCGCGGCCACGGTCTGGTCGTCGCGTTCCTGCGCAGCTTCGACCTGCTCGCCGATCGCAAGCGCGGAATGGACGACATCACCGCGCTCGGCATGACGCGCGTGATCACGGCCGGCGTCCGCGGCTGGGATTCGACGGTGCTCACCCTCCCGCAACGACTCACCGTGCTCGAAGAGGACGTACGCAATGCGGCGGCCTCGGCCGAGGTGCACGGCGTAGCGCCGGTCGAGGTCGTGCCGGGCGGTGGCGTGCGCGCGTCGAATGCGGCCGCCTTCCTCGCGGTGTCGCCGCACCTGCATGCATCGTGTCGACGCGATGGCGCGTTCAGCCTGGAGGAAGTGGAGGCGCTGCACGCGGTGCTGACCGGTGCGGTCGACAGATGAAAGTTGCAGCCGCGAGTTGGCGGTGTGGTGTGGACCCTCGCGCTCAGCCCGCCGCCAGCACCGCTGCGGCCAGCCCGTCCGCACCACCACGCATCGGATCGAGCACGGGCATGCCGACGTACCGGCTCGTGGCCTCCTGATACAGCGCCCACTCCGCATCGCCCATCGCCGATGAGTTGATGCTCACCGCCGCGACCACGGCCTTCGCATTCGTGAGCCGGGCCGCCTCCTCGTAGCGCGCAATGGCCACGCGCAGATCCGGAATGGGGAAGCTCGGAAAGTCTTCGATGTGCGTGCGTGAGGGATCGTGACAGAGCACCAGCACATCCGGTTGCGAGCCATGCAGGAGCCCCAGCGTCACGCCGGCGTACGCGGGATGAAAGAGCGCCCCCTGGCCTTCGATCACGTCCCAGTGATCGGCGTCGTTGTTCGGCGAGAGCTGTTCGGCTGCGCCCGCAATGAAGTCTGCTACCACGGCGTCGATCGCGATGCCTTCGCCTGCGATCATCACGCCCGTCTGCCCGGTGGCGCGGAAGGTCGCCTTCACGCCGCGCGCGTGGAGCGCGCGCGCGATGGTCAGCGCCGTGTACTTCTTGCCGAGCGCGCAGTCGGTGCCGACCGTGGCCACGCGCATGCCGGTCCGCTTGCGGCCGGAGCCGGCGGGGAACGTGCGGTCCGAGTGCCGCACGTCGTGCAGGGCGACGCCGCGTGTGGCCGCCGCGGCCACCAGCGTGGGGAATGACGTGAGCCGGGTGTGCATGCCGCTCACGACGTCGAGCCCCGCGTGGATTGCTGCCTCGAGGTCGGGCAACCACTCCGGGGGGAGCACGCCGCCCACCGACGCGATGCCGATGACGATCGAGCCTGCACCGCGAGCGCCGGCATCGGCAGGGGACAACCGTTCCAGTCCCGTGCTCACCTTGGCCGTCGGGAGGCTCCATTCGCCGATCACATCATCCCGGCACCAGTCGCGGAGGCCGAACGCGGTCTTGGAGAAGGTCTTGTCGGCGGCGCCGCCAAGGTAGAGCAGGTAGGGCTTCCGGAGCTGGTGCATGGGCGCGGATAGAGATGCCCCGAACGTGCGGGCGCGAGGTGGAGTGTGGGCGAGCGCGATCGCGCGTGGAGCACGATCATGATGCGCCTGACAGCGGGGAACGGCAGACTAGCGGATCGCCGCGTACACCATCGACCTGAACGGCGCCCCAAGCTGCGTCGGCGCCTTGTAGGTGTTGGTGCATATCAGCGCGACGAGCTTCTCCTTGGGGTCCGCCCAGTATGTCGTGTTGAACGCGCCGCCCCAGGAGAACGAGCCGATCGACGCCGGGGACCGCGAGTCATTCTCGGGGGTCTCGAGCGAAAACCCGAGACCAAAGGCGGGCTGCAGCGTGCCCACCTGGTTCATGAGCATTATCTCGACGGTCTTGCGGCCCAGCAGGCGCACGCCGTCGAGCTGGCCTCCGTTCAGGAAGAGCTGCAGGAATCGCGCATAGTCGGCTGTGGTGGAGCTGAGGCCGCCACCGCCGGAGAAATACGTCGGACCGCGGAGTGGCTGGTCCGCAGCAGCGAGGACACCGTCGGTGCCATGCTGTGCCACCAACGTGCCGTCCTTGTCTTCGTGGAGCGCCACAAAGCGATCGCGCTTGGCTGCGGGAACGGCGAAGAAGGTGTCGGGCATCTTGAGCGGCTCGAAGATGCGCGTGCGGAAGTACTGGTCGAGCGGCATGCCGCTCACCACTTCCACGAGTCGTCCGAGCACATCCACGGACAGTCCGTACGTGAACCGCTCACCCGGCTCGTGCTTGAGCGGGAGCTTGCCCAGCGCGTCGATCTTCGGGCCGAGGACGTCGCCGGCGCGCCCGAGCCCCGTGATGCCGGCCTTGGCGTAGATGCCCTTCATCTCGTCGCTGCCGATGTCCGCGTAGTCGAGCCCCGACGTGTGCGTGAGCAGCTGACGGATGGTGATCTTGCGGCGCGTCGGCTTGGCCTCGTAGCTCGAGTCGGCGGCGATGAACTTGGTGAGTACCGTGTGCTCCTTGAACGCCGGCAGGTAGGTGCCGATCGGATCGTCGAGCTGGAAGCGGCCTTCTTCCCAGAGCATCATGACCGCGAGCGACGTGATCGCCTTGGTCTGCGACGCGATGCGGTAGATGTCGTCGGTGCGAGCGGGGGCCTTGGTGCCGAGGTCACGGTAGCCGTACGCCTTGTGGTACGCGACCTGTCCGTCCTTGACCAGCATGACGACCGCGCCGGGAATCTTGCCATTGGTCACGAGCTGCTCGATCCAGCTGTCGATGCGGCTGAGTCGCTCGGGGGTGAAGGCCGCCGTCGCGGTCTTCGCGGTGCGCGCGGTCGCGACCGGAACGGTGGCGCTCAGTCGGCGCACGGCGGCCGGGGTGGGCGCCATGCCCGATTGCGCGCTCAGCGTGAGCGGAGCGAGTGCAGCACAGGCAACGAGTCGGCGAAGGGCACGCATGCGGAGGCAGGTCAGGGGAACCGGTGACGCGGAGGCATCCGGGAAAGATGCGGCTGGCCGCACCCGGGCGCGACCTGCATATTCGCAACTGTATCTTTCCACCCCGAGCCCCTGTGACGACGTGAGTCTGCGACCCCCGCGACGCTCGAGCCTCGTAGCCGCGCTGTTTCTCGCGCTGGCCGCCCCTGCGGCGGCGCAGCGCCCCGCGACCGCGCCGCGTGTCGTGCTCCCGCGGACCGCAGCGGGCAGGCCGGACCTGAGCGGTATCTGGCAGGCGCTCACGAGTGCCAACTACGATATCGAGCCGCACATGGCGCGCGCAGCGCTGGCCATGCGTCCGGGGCCCGTCGTGCCGGTGCCGGCCAAGGAGGTCGTGGCGCTGGGCGCGGTTGGGGCGGTGCCCGGCGGTTCGGGCATCGTGGTGGGCGGCAGCATTCCGTACACCCCCGCTGCCCTCAAGACGCGAGACGAGAATCGTGAGCGATGGCTCGAGCGCGACCCCGAGATCAAGTGTTATCTGCCGGGGTTGCCGCGCGCGACCTACATGCCCTTCCCGTTCCAGGTCGTGCAGAGCGAGTCGCACGTGGTGATCGCCTACGAATACGCCGGCGCCTTTCGCGAGGTGTACCTCAAGGACCCGGGGCCACCACAGACGGACAGCTGGATGGGCCAGTCCGTCGGACACTGGGAAGGCGACACCTTCGTGGTGAAAGTGACGGGCTTCAACGACCGCACCTGGTTCGACCGCGCCGGGAATCACCATACCGAGAATCTCACGGTCACCGAGCGCTGGACGATGACCGATCGCGATCACATCCGGTACGAGGCGACGATGGAGGACCCGGCGACGTTCACCAAGCCGTGGACGGTGCGCGTGATCCTGTATCGCAACGTCGAGCCCGAGGCGCGCCTCGGTCAGTTCAAGTGTGTCGAGTTCGTCGAGGAGCTCCTGTATGGTCACCTGCGCAAGACGCCGCTCAAGCCCTGACATGCGACCCTTCATGATACTGCGATCCGCGGTCGTCCTCACCGCGCTGCTGAGCGGACTGGTGCACGCGCAAGCGGCCATGTTGGCGACCGCGCCCGCCAAGGCGCCCGCCGCCCCAAAGAAGTGGGTGCTGCTGCGCACCCCCGATGGGCACCCGGATATCCAGGGCAACTGGAGCAACGCGACGCTGACGCCGATCCAGCGCCCACCGGGTCAGGAGCGCGCCCTCAACAAGGCGCAGGTCGTGGCGCTCGAGAAGATCCGCTCCGACACGATCGAACAGCTCTCCAAGGCGTCCGATCCGAATCGCACCGCGCCGCCCAAGGGGGGCGATGGGTCGACCGGTGCGGCGGGCATGGTCGGCGGTTACAACTACTTCTACATCGACGCCGGCGATCACATGGCGTTCGTCAACGGTGAGACGCGCAGTTCCATCGTGATTGATCCGCCGGACGGGCGCGTGCCGGCCTTCACTCCCGCGGCTCGTGCGCGCATGCTCGAACGGAATCGGGCCAGCCGCGGCATGGGAGAGTTCGACAACCCGGAGAATCGGCCGCTCGCCGAACGATGCATCATGTCGTTCGGGTCGAATGCCGGGCCGCCGATGCTGCCCAACTACTTCTACAACAACAACTACACCTTCGTGCAGACGAAGGACCACATCGTGATGATGACGGAGATGGTGCATGACGCGCGCATCATCCGGATGAACGCGTCGACCCGCCTCCCCCCCACCGTGCGCCCCTGGATGGGCGAGTCGATCGGTCGGTGGGAGGGCGACACGCTGGTCGTGGTCACGACCAACTTTCATCCGCGCCAACTGTTCTGGGGCGGCTCGTCCGACAGCCTCACGGTGACCGAGCGGTTCCACCGCACGGGTGAGTTCACGCTGCTCTACCGCTTCACCATCAACGATCCGAGTACCTTCACGAAGCCGTGGAGCGGCGAGCTGCCGTACAACCGCATGACCGACCTGATCTACGAGTACGCCTGCCATGAGGGCAACTTTGCCGTGTCCAACGTGCTGAGTGGCGAGCGCTCGCGTGAGCGCGAAGCCGCCGCCAAGCCGAAGCCCTGAGCCGAGAGGTGTCCATGCGCCCGCGCATCATCATTCCCGCCCTTGCCGCCGCCGTCGTGCTCGGCACCGCTGGTCCGCTGCTCGCCCACCATGCGTTCGGCGCCGAATTCGACCCGAATGCGCCGATCCGGCTGCAGGGCAAGGTCGTCAAGCTCGAGTGGGTCAACCCGCACTCGTGGATCCATCTCGAGATCAAGAACAAGGAAGGACAGCAGGAGGTGTGGATGGTCGAGGGGGGCACGCCCAACGTGCTCCTTCGCCGCGGCCTCACGCGCGAGTCGCTCAAGTACGGGACGGAGCTGATCGTCGATGGCTACCAAACCAAGGATCACTCGCTCAAGCGGGCGAACGGGCGCGATGTGACCTTCACCGACGGCAAGAAGATGTTCATGGGATCGTCGGGGACGGGTGCGCCGAAGGATGGGCGGGATCCGACGGAGAAGGGCGCGGCGCCGGCGAAGCCGCCCGCCGAGCGATAGCGGGCCAACAGTCGTCCGGAGCGGAGCGAAGGGCCCGCGTGTGGCGGTGAGGGGGGACAAGCAAGTGCGTCCCCTTGCTAAGGACGCCGGGGTTAGGCCAGGATAAGAACCACCGCCCCCCCC
>JANMLN010000142.1:0-21633 GCA_031372565.1 Gemmatimonadota bacterium
GGTCGTCGGCCCTCACGCCGCCTCAGCGCGGGTGAGGCGCGAAGCGTCACCTTGGTTCTTTTGGCTAAGCCGAAGCCTTCGACCTTTGCGGTTAGGCGGCCCGCCGCCCCCTTTTTCTTTCGCGCGTTACATCCTCGGCAGCACGATTGACTCTTGCTTCTGGTACTTGCCCTTCTTGTCGGCGTAGGAGATCAAGCACTCCTCGTCGCCCTCGAAGAACAGCACCTGCGCGATGCCCTCGTTGGCGTAGACCTTCGCGGGCAGCGGCGTGGTGTTCGAGATCTCCAGCGTCACGAAGCCCTCCCACTCGGGCTCGAACGGCGTGACGTTGGTGATGATGCCGCAGCGCGCGTAGGTGCTCTTGCCCACGCAGATGGTGAGGATGTCGCGCGGGATGCGGAAGTACTCGACCGAGCGCGCCAGCGCGAACGAGTTGGGCGGCACGATGCAGGTGTCGCCTTCGAATTCGACGAAGCTCTTGGGGTCGAAGTTCTTGGGGTCGATGATCGAGCTGTTCACGTTCGTGAAGATCTTGAACTCGCGGGCCACGCGCATGTCGTACCCGTAGGCGCTCACCCCGTAGCTGATCACCCCGGATCGGACCTGGGACGACTCGTAGGGCTCGATCATCCCGTGCTTGGTCGCCATCTCGGTGATCCAACGGTCGTTCATGATGCTCATGGGGCGGGGCTCGGGGTGGAGGGCAACGGAGGGGAAGCAGGTCCTTCGCTTCGCTCAGGACGACAACGGGGAAGCAGGTCCTTCGCTGCGCTCAGGACGACAGCGGAAAAAGCAGGTCCTTCGCTGCGCTCAGGACGACGACGGAAAAAGCAGGTCCTTCGCTGCGCTCAGGACGACAAGATCAGGGCCGAATCTACCGCCCTTTCCCCAATCCGGAACGACGGGTCCTATCTCGTTTCCGGACCGACGCTTCCGCCGCGTTGACCCCTTCCGCGACCGACCGTAGTTTGCTGTAGCTGATTCGGGACGCTTCTCGGTCGCCTTCGGGCGGCCTACCTACCCATTCGTATGGCTCGCGCCTACCTACCCGTATTGCTGCTGCTCGGGTTCGTCATCTTCAATGCGGTGATGATTCTCGCCATTTCGCACCTCACGGTGCGCCAGCGGCCGTCGCCGGTCAAGCGCACGCCCTACGAATCCGGCATCTCTCCACTGGGCGACGCGCGCGACCGGTTCAGCGTCAAGTTCTACATGGTCGCGATGCTCTTCATCATCTTCGACATCGAGACCGTCTTCATGCTCCCGTGGGGCGCGCTCTACCATGAGCTCTCCTGCGCGGTACCGCTCGTCGCCAACGTCTGTCCGGCCGGTCAGGTGTCGTTTTTCGGCTTGGGCGAAATGCTGGTCTTCATGGCGATCCTCGTGGTCGGCTTCGTCTACGTCTGGAAGAAGGGAGCGCTCCAATGGGATTGACCCCTCGGCCCGAGACCACGACCGTCTCGTGGCAGCCGCAATCGCAGGACGGCTGGGTGACGACGAGCCTCGACTTCATCGTCAACTGGGGGCGCGCCAACTCCCTCTGGCCCATGCCATTCGGCACCGCCTGCTGCGCCATCGAGTTCATGGCCACCGCAGCGTCGAAGTTCGACCTGGCACGCTTCGGCATGGAGCGCATGTCGTTCTCGCCGCGCCAGAGCGACCTGCTCATCTGCGCCGGCCGAGTGCCGTTCAAGCTCGCCCCGGTGCTGCGCCGCATCTGGCAGCAGATGCCGCAGCCCAAGTGGGCCATCAGCATGGGGGCGTGCGCATCGAGCGGCGGCATGTTCGACAACTACGCCGTGGTGCAGGGAATCGACACGATCATTCCGGTCGACGTGTACGTCCCGGGCTGCCCGCCACGCCCCGAAGGGCTGATCTACGGCATCATGATGCTGCAGGAGAAGATCAAGCGGGAGCGCATGAGCGACGCATCGCTGCGCCGCGAGATGGAGCCCGATCCCACCTCGCAGCTGTACCTGCCGCCGTCGGTCATCGACGAGCTCTCCGAGCCTTTCGGGAACTCGGTGCATCAGACGCGCAGCGCACCATGAGCGACACCGGCATCCGCATGGCCGGCCACGCGGCCCCGGACGCTCCGGCGCCCGTGACGCCGCACCAGGTCGCGCACCGTGGAGGCGAGACCAACCCGAGCGCCGCGGCGCTGGCGGCTCGCTTCCCGGGAGCGGTCACGCGCACCGAGGTCACCTGGGGCGAGACCACGGTGCACATCGTGGCCGCGCAGGCCCGCCACCTCATCCAGTGGCTGCACGACGATCCGTCGCAGCAGTACGAGTACCTCGTGGACGTGACGGCGGTCGAGTATCGCGGCGGCGGTCCGCTCGAAGTGGTCTGGCACCTGCGCTCGATCGCGTACCGCCGCTTCCTGCGCCTCAAGGCCGCCCTCGATACCACCAAGGACCTGGTCGTGCCGAGCGTGTGGCCCGTGTACAAGGGCGCCGATTGGCTGGAACGCGAGTGCTATGACATGTTCGGCATCCACTTCGAGGGACACCCCGATCTGCGCCGCATTCTCATGTGGGAGCAGTACAAGGAAGGGTATCCGCTGCGGAAGGACTTCCCGCTGCGCGGCCGCTTCAGCCGCTCCGAACAGCTCACGCAGGCGCTCTCGGCGAACCCCGAGGCGCACTACTCGATGGGCGAATTGCGCATTGCCGATGCCTTCGATGACCTGCCCAAGGAGATGAAGGTGCGCCTGGGCCACGGCGAAGTGACCGGCGAGTGATGGCGACGCGAACGGTCGAAGTCGCCCTCGCCACCACGGGGCTCGACGGGGCAGGCAATCCCGTGCGCACGCCGCTCGTCACCGACGCCGGCGGCAAGGTGGTGCCCGTGACGCCGCACGACGCCGCCGAGCCCGACTTCGGCGGCGAGCACATGCTCATCAACATCGGCCCGCAGCACCCGGCCACGCATGGCGTGTTGCGCCTCGTGCTCGAGCTCGATGGCGAGACCGTGGTGCGCTGCGTGCCCCATGTGGGCTACCTGCACTGCGGCTTCGAGAAGATCGGAGAGTACCGCCAGTACAACCAGATCATTCCGTGGACCGATCGCGAGGACTACCTCAACTCGATCGGCAACAACGTCGCCTTCGTGCTGTCGGCGGAACGACTGTTCGGCGTCGAGATCACGCCGCGCTGCACGGTGCTGCGCGTCATCGCGATGGAGCTGTCGCGGATCATCTCGCACCTCGTCTGGGTGGGCACCACCTCCATCGACATGGGCGCGTTCACGCCGTTTCTCTGGAGCTTCCAGGAACGCGAGAACGTGTACCGGCTGCTCGAAGCGTGGACGGGCGCGCGCCTCACCACGAGTGGCACGCGCGTGGGTGGCATGATTGCCGACATTCCGGCCGGCTGGCTCGACGACCTCAAGAACTTCGTGCGCACCTTCCCGCGCACGATCGACGAAGTCGACGCGATGCTCACCAAGCACGCCATCTGGGTGGGCCGCACCATCGGGCTGGGCGCGATGAGCGCCGACGAGGCGCTCAACTACGGACTCTCGGGCCCGATGTTGCGCGCGAGCGGCGTGGCATACGATGTCCGGAAGGACTTTCCGTACCTCGACTACGAGACGTACGACTTCGAGGTGCCGGTGGGCTCTGCCGGTGACGTGTACGACCGCTACCTCGTGCGCGTCGAGGAGCTGCGGCAGTCGGTGCGCATCCTCGAGCAGGCGATCGCGCGGCTCCCGGACGGTCCCGTCAACATCGACGACCCGCGGCTCATCCTCCCGCCCAAGTCGAAGGCGACGAGCCAGATGGAGAGCATGATCCATCACTTCAAGCTCGTGATGGAAGGGCCGCGCCCGCCGATCGGCGAGGCCTATGTGGCCGTGGAGAGCCCCAAGGGAGAGAAGGGCTACTACATGGTGAGCGATGGCACGAGCAAGCCGGTGCGGTGGCGCATCCGGCCACCCTCGTTCGTGAACCTGAGTGCGATCCCGAGGATGGTCGAAGGGCATCTCTTGTCGGACGTGATCGCGATCAATGCGAGCATCGACATCGTGATGGGAGAGATCGACCGATGAGCCACGGTCCCTCCGCCTCCGGTGGCGCCCTCGCGCGCGCGCCGCACGCACACGACGACACGCCGCACGAGCCCGTCTTCGTTGGCGATCGCGCCAAGGACCTCGACGCGATCCTGCTCAAGTATCCGACCAAGATGGCCGCGCTCCTGCCGGCGCTCTGGATCGTGCAGGAAGCGCGCGGCTGGGTGAGCGAGGGCGGCATGGCCGAGGTCGCGCGCGTGCTCGACCTCACCCCCGCCTACGTGAAGGGGGTCGTCAGCTTCTACACCATGTACCACCAGCATCCGGTGGGGAAGTACTTCGTGCAGGTCTGCACCACCACCCCCTGCAACGTGTGCGGCGCCGAAGACGTCGTGAACGCCTTTCTGCAGCACACGCGCTGCGGTGAGTTGGGCGCCACCAGCGCCGACGGCCGCTTCACCGTGATCGAAGTCGAGTGCCTCGGCGCGTGCGGCTTTGCCACTCCGGTCATGATCAACAGCGACTTCCTCGAGTCGGTCACCCCCGACACCGTGCCCGACATTCTGGCGGAGCTTACCTGATGGGCTATCCGCACCAGTCTCACCCGCGCGAGGCGGTCGTCCTCTCGAAGTACTTCGGGGACGCCGAGGCGCGCACGCTCGCCGGGTGGAAGGCGCGCGGCGGATACCAGGCGCTCGAGCAGGCGCTCGGCATGGCGCCCGCCGATATCGTCACGATCGTCAAGGATTCGGGGCTTCGCGGCCGCGGTGGTGCCGGCTTCCCGACCGGCATCAAGTGGTCGTTCATGAAGCCCGGCGACGGCAAGCCGCACTACCTGTGCTGCAATGCCGACGAGTCGGAGCCTGGCACCTTCAAGGATCGCGAGATCATGCGCTGGACGCCGCACGCCCTCGTCGAGGGGTGCGCGATCGGTGCCTACGCGATCGGCGCGGAGACGGCGTACATCTACATCCGCGGCGAGTTCACCGAGCCGCTCGAGTGGATGAACAAGGCCGTGAAGGAGGCATACGCCGCCGGCATCCTCGGGCCCAACGCGATGGGCACGGGCAAGCGCGTGGATGTGCACGTGCACAAGGGCGCGGGGGCGTACATCTGTGGCGAAGAGACCGCCCTCATGAACTCCCTCGAGGGACGTCGCGGCAATCCGCGCATCAAGCCGCCGTTCCCGGCCGTCGCGGGCCTGTTCGGCAAGCCGACGACGATCAACAACGTCGAGACGCTCGTGGCCGCGGCGCAGATCGTGAAGCAGGGGGCGGCGTGGTACAAGCAGTGGGGACGCGCCGACAACCCGAAGAGCACCGGCACCAAGCTCTTCTCCGTGTGCGGCAACATTGCCAGGCCCGGCAACTACGAAGTCCCGATGGGTTTCCCGTTCAAGGACTTCCTGTGGGAGCTGTGTGGCGGGCCGCTGCCCGGCCGCACGATCAAGGCGGTCATTCCCGGCGGGTCCTCGGTGCCGATCATCACGGCCGAGGAAGCCGAGGGCGCGCTCATGGACTACGAAGGGTTCGTGGCCGCGGGCACGATGCTGGGTTCGGGCGGCGTGATCGTGTTTGACGATGCGCAGAACATGGTCAAGCAGATCGCGCGGCTGGCGCGCTTCTACGCGCACGAGAGCTGCGCCCAGTGCTCGCAGTGCCGCGAAGGCACCGCGTGGACGACCAGGATCCTCGAACGGATCCGCGATGGGCAGGGCACGATGGAGGATCTCGACACGCTGCTCTCGATCGGCGAGAGCATGACGGGGAAGACGATCTGCGTGCTCTCCGACTCGTGCGCGGTGCCGGTGTCGAGCGGCATCGCGAAGTTCCGCCACGAGTTCGAGGCGCTGATCCCCAAGAGCCGCCACAGGGTGGCCGTGTCGGCGGGGGCCGCATGACGGCTCCCGTGGCGGCTCCAGCCGGTCCGAAGATGATCACGCTCACGATCGAGGGGCGGACCGTCAGCGTGCCCGAAGGGACGAGCATCCTCGAGGCGTCCAAGCTCGTGGGCGTCCTCGTGCCGCACTACTGCTACCACCCGGGGCTCCCCGTGGCGGGCGTGTGCCGCATGTGCCTGGTAGAGGTCGAGAAGGCGCCCAAGCTCGCGCCGGCCTGCGCCACGAGCGTGATGGAAGGCAACGTCGTGCACGTGCACAGCCCGAAGGCGCTCGACGCGCGCAAGGGCGTGCTCGAGATGCTCCTGATCAATCACCCGCTCGACTGTCCGATCTGCGATCAGGCCGGCGAGTGCGAACTGCAGGACTACACCTTCCAGGAAGGGCGCGCCGATTCGCGCTATCAGGAACCGAAGCGGTTCAATCCGGTCGAGGATTTCGGCGGGGACGTGTTGTACGTGCCCAACCGCTGCATCCTGTGCACGCGGTGCGTGCGCTTCATGGACGCCGTGGCCGAGGAGCCCGTCCTCTGCGTGAGCGAGCGCGGCGATCGCGCGGTCATCTCCAAGTTCGAAGGCGATGATCTCACGCACGCCTGGGCGGGCAACGTGGTCGATCTCTGCCCGGTCGGTGCGCTGCTCAGCAAGGACTTCCTCAACAAGGCGCGGGCGTGGGAACTGGACCGCGCCGCGAGCATCTGCCCCAACTGCACGCAGGGGTGCAACAGCGTCCTCGAGGTGCGCGACAACACGGTCGTGCGCATGAAGCCGCGCCCCAACGAGGACGTGAACCAGTTCTACCTCTGCGACACGGGGCGGCTCGACTACCGCTGGCTCAACCGCCCCGATCGTGCCGAGCAGCCGATGGTGCGCATGCACGACGCCCTGGATCGCGTGGAGTGGGAGGCCGCCATCGCCGCGGCCGCCGCGCTCATCACGGGTGCCAAGGTGCATGTCGTGGCGGCGCCGACGCTCTCCAACGAAGCGCTCTTCCTGCTGGAGCGGATCATCACGGGGCAGGGCGGCACCGGACGCTTTGCCGTCGAGACGGGCCCCGAAGCGCCGCTGGCGGGGGTGCACGACCTGTCGCTGCGCGCCGAGCGCGCGGCGAACGTCCGTGGTGCCGAACTCCTCGGTTTCGTGAAGGGCGACGATCCGCTGGCCGGCCTCACGAGCGAGCATGTGCTGATCGTCGCCGACCACGACGTGGACCGCCTCGACCCCGTCGCGCTCCGGCGAGCCAAGGCGCTGATCGTGATCGGGACGGCGCTCGATGCGCCGCTCGCGCACGCCGACGTGGTCCTGCCGATCGCGAACATGGCCGAAGAGGAAGGCAGCTTCACCAATCTGCGCGGGCGCGTGCAGCGGTTCTTCCAGGCCAAGGCCGCACCGGGCATGGCGCGACCGAGCTGGTTCGTGCTCGCCGATCTCGCCGCCGCCTGCGGGGCAGCCACGCCGACGTGGGCTCCGGCGGAGGTCTTCGCCCAGCTCGCGCGCACGCACGCGCACTTCGACGGCATGACATGGGCAGGCCTTGGTCTCAAGGGCGCGCTGCCCGCCTCGGCGGAGGCCACCGCATGAGCGCACCGTTCCTGCTGCTGGCCGGCGTGATCGACACGCAGACCCCGATCGAGGATTTCTGGCCATTTGCGCTGCTCAGCGCGGTGAAGATGGTCATCGTCTTCACGGTGTACATGGTCGGGGTGGCGCTGCTGACCTTTGCGGAGCGGAAGATCTCCGCATGGATCCAGGACCGCATCGGTCCGAATCGCGTGCTCTGGAAGGGATTCGGGCAGGTGGTGGCCGACGGCATCAAGAACTTCATGAAGGAAGAGACGTACCCGGAGGCCGCGTACAAGGCGCTGTTCATCCTGGCGCCGGTCCTGGCGTTCGTGCCGGCGATGGTGACGTGGGCGGTGATTCCCTTTGCCGCGCCGCTGCCGACTCCTTGGGGCCTGATGAGCATGGCGGTGGCCGACCTGCCGGTGGGCTTCCTCTTCTCGCTCGCGATCAGCTCGCTCGGCGTCTACGGCCTCGTGCTCGCCGGCTGGAGCTCGAACAACAAGTACGCGTTGCTGGGCGGCCTGCGATCGAGCGCGCAGATGGTGAGCTACGAGATCGGGATGGGAATGAGCACGGTCTGCGTGCTGCTGCTGGCGGGCAACGTGAACCTGAACACGATCGTGCAGCAGCAGGCCACGCAGGGCTGGAACGTGGTGCTCCTCTCGGTCGCGTTCCTGGTCTTCTTCATCGCGACCTACGCCGAGACCAACCGGCTGCCGTTCGACCTGCCCGAGGCGGAATCGGAGCTGATTGCCGGATACCACACCGAGTATTCGGCGATGAAGTTCTCGCTCTTCCCGATTTCCGAGTACGCCAACATGGTGACGGCGAGCGCGCTGACGTCGCTGCTCTTCTTCGGCGGGTGGGACATCCCCTTCACGACGTGGGACAACCTCCCGCCGTGGACGGTGCTCAAGACGATCCTCACGCTTGGCTGTTTCGCCACCAAGGTGATCTTCTTCCTCTTCACCTTCATGTGGATCCGCTGGACGCTGCCGCGCTTCCGGTATGACCAGTTGATGTCGCTCGGATGGAAGGTGATGCTGCCGGCGATCCTCGCGTACGTGGTCATCATCGCGGCGACGCTGCTGGCGCTGGACATCGCCGGTGTCGCGCGCGAGAGCCGCACCTTCACGGGGATCCTCTTCCTGCTCAATCTCGTGTGCGTCGGGATGTTGCTGTTCGTGCTGGATCGCGGCCGCCTGGTGAGCCCGGCGCAGAGCCGGCTGCGCACCGCCGAACTGTCGCGGCTCCGCGCCATCGCATCACGCTCGACACTCGCACCGGTATCGGGGGACTGATGGCGATCACGGTCAAGCTCGTGAACCGACCGATCGAGGAGGCGAGCTACCTGCGCGCCACCTTGGGCGGCATGGCGCGCACGCTCAAGCACATGGTCAACCCGCACAAGGTGACCGTGCAGTATCCCGAGATGCGCGAACCCGTGAGCCCGCGCTGGCGCGGCACGCACCGGATGCTGACCACCGAGGACGGCAAGGCCAAGTGCGTCGGGTGCGGGTTGTGCCCGACGGTGTGTCCGGCCAACTGCATCAAGCTCGTGCCGGGCGAGGACGAGCAGGGGAACCGCTATCCGCTCGTGTTCGAGATCGACGAGTTCCGCTGCATCTTCTGCGGCTACTGCCAGGAAGTGTGCCCCGAGGAAGCGATCCACATGGGGCGGCACTACGAGAACGCGGAGTACAGTCGCGCCAGCTTCGTGTACGACCTCGAGCGCCTCACCGCGCAGACGCACCCCGTCTCGCAACTCTGGGATCCCGCCGATCCCGCGGGGGAGTAGTGCACACCGACCTTCCGCTCCTCTTCACGTTCCACTTCTACCTGTTCGGCCTGCTGGCCGTCGGGTCGGCGCTGCTGTTCGTGACGCGCCGGAGCCCGATCGCGGCGGCGCTCTGGTTGGTGAACGTCATGTTCTGTCTCGCGGCCGAGTACGTGATGCTGGACGCACACTTCGTGGGCGCGGTGCAGGTGCTGGTGTACACGGGTGCGATCATGGTCGTGTTCATCTTCGTGCTGATGCTGCTCAACCTCGGGCATCCGTCCGAGGTCTCCGATTTCCGGTCGGGGGGCACGCGGTTGGCCGGCGGTGCCGTGGCGATCCTGCTGGCGGCCGAGGTGCTGACGCTGCTCCGGCAGCCGTGGCCGCAGCTGGCCTCGCCCGACGTACCGGAGAACGTGATCCGTCCGGTGGCCCAGGCGCTGTTCACCGACTACCTGCTGGCCTTCGAGGTGACGAGCGTGCTGCTGCTCGTGGCGATCATCGGCGCGGTCACGCTCGCCAAGCGCGGAGCGACCACGCGATGATCGCTCCCGCGCTCTTCTTCTCGGCCTGCCTCTTCGCGATCGGCGTGATGGGGGTGCTGACGCGCCGCAACGCGCTCATTCTGTTCATGTGCGTGGAGCTGATGCTCAACGCGGTGAACTTGAGCTTCGTCGCGCTCTCCAAGCTGCACGGCGTGAGCGGGCAGGTGTTCGTGGTGTTCGTGATGACCGTCGCCGCCGCTGAGGCAGCGGTGGGATTGGCCATCGTGATCACGGTCTTCCGTCATTTCCGCACGGTGGACATGGCGGCGCTCCGGCTCTTGCGAGGTTAGGATGGCCGTCACGCATCCGCTCACCGGCACCGTGGCCGAGCTCATCTGGCTCGTGCCGCTGCTGCCTTTCCTGGGCTTCCTGATCAACGGCGTCTTCTCGCTGTCCACGGCGTACCTGCCGGGACCGCTCGATCCGTCGCAGGATCCGACCTCGGGACACTCGGGACACACCGGCGAGTTCGCCGCCGTGCAGGCCACGCACCACGGGCATCGCCATCGCTGGGAGCGGGCAACGACGATCATCGGCCCGGCCGTGGTCATCCTGAGCTTCCTGCTCGCCGCCGCGATCGCGGTCACGATGATCGGCGCGGGCAGCGAGGCACCGTTCATCCAGCGCTACTCGACGTGGATGCCGGCCGGCACGCTGCAGGTGGAATGGGCGTTCCAGCTCGATCACCTCTCGATGGTCATGGTGCTGATCATCACGGGGATCGGTTCGCTCATCCACCTGTTCAGCATCGGCTACATGCGGGAGGACCCGGGCTATGCCCGGTATTTCGCGTATCTCAACCTGTTCGTGGTCTTCATGCTCGCCCTCGTGCTGGGGGCTAACTACCCGGTGATTTTCGTCGGCTGGGAGGGGGTGGGGCTCTGCTCCTACCTGCTGATCGGTTTCTGGTTCTCGGACTCGAACAACGCGGACGCCGGCAAGAAGGCGTTCATCGTCAATCGCGTGGGTGACTTCGGGTTCCTGATCGCGATGTTCCTGCTCTGGTCGAACCTGGGCGCGCTCGACTTCGCGGGGGTGGCGGCCAAGGCAGCCACCTTCCCGGTCGGATCCGGGGTCATCACGGCCATCTGCCTGTTCCTGTTTCTCGGCTGCGCGGGCAAGAGCGCGCAGATGCCGCTCTATATCTGGCTGCCTGATGCGATGGCCGGCCCGACGCCGGTCTCGGCGCTGATCCACGCGGCCACGATGGTGACCGCGGGCGTGTACCTGATCGCCCGCAGTTCGTTCCTCTTCGCGCTCTCGCCCACGGCCTCGCTGACGGTGGTGATCGTCGGTGGTGTCACGGCGATCTTTGCCGCGTCGATCGCGCTCAAGCAGTGGGACATCAAGAAGGTGTTGGCGTACTCGACCGTCTCGCAGCTCGGTTACATGTTCGTCGGGGTCGGGGCAGGGGCGTACACGGCAGGGGTGTTCCACCTCGTGACGCACGCCTTCTTCAAGGCGCTGCTCTTCCTCGGGTCGGGCTCGATCATCCACGCGATGCACGAGGCCTATCACGAGGGGCACGCGCACCACGAGGACGCGCAGGACATGCGGAACATGGGCGGGCTGCGCCATGCGATGCCGTGGACCTGGGCCTGCATGTGGGTCGCGACGCTGGCCATCGCGGGGGTCCCCGTCTTCGCGGGCTTCTTCTCCAAGGACGAGATTCTCGGCGAGCTGTTCGAGCGCGCGCACGGCTCGACGCTGGCCAACGCGCATTGGCTCGGCATCCCCGGCTCGGCGATCCTCTACGTCTTCTACGGCCTCGGGCTCGTCACGGCGTTCATGACCGCGATCTACATGACGCGGATGATGATCTACACGTTCCACGGCGAGAGCCGCACCGACCCGAAGGCGCGGCCGCACTTGCGCGAGGCGCCGTGGATCATGACGGGCCCGCTGGCCGTGCTGGCGGTGCTGTCGGCCGCGGGCGGGTGGCTCAACCTTCCCGAGTGGTTCACCGAGGCGTTGCCGGTCGGCCGCGGGGAGTTGCTCCATCACTGGCTCGAGCCGGTCGTGGGACCGGCCACGGTGGCACTGACCGGCGCGGAGCCGCACACCGCGTCCAGCGCGGAGTTCGCGCTGGCCGCGGTGGCCGCGGCCTGCGCGTTGGGCGGCATCCTCGTGGCGTACCTCGTGCTCAAGCCGGGCAAGCTCACGTCCGCCTCGAGTTCTCCCGAGGCGCATGGCGTCGCGCGCATGCTGGAGAAGAAGTACTTCGTCGACGAAGTCATTCACACGCTGCTCGTGAGTCCCGTCATCAGGGTGTCGCGCACGCTCCTGTGGCGCGGCATCGACGTCGGACTCATCGACGGCCTCATGGTCAATGGCAGCGCCACCGTCGCGCGCGGGATCGCATGGGTGGGCGCGCGCGTGCAGTCCGGCCTGGTGGGGAACTACGCGTGGGCGATTGCGCTCGGCGTCCTCGGGCTGGTGGCCGTCATGACCTTCGGATAACTGATGCACGGATTGCTTGCTTCCCTGCAGTACGGCCGCTGGGCGCTCCCGGCGCTGCTGCTCATTCCCCTCATCGGCGCGGGGTTGATCCGGTTTTTCGGCCGGTCAGCGCTGCCGGGGCAGGAACTGCAAGCGGCCGCGTGGCGCGAAGTCCGCGTCCTCGCCCTCGCGACGTTCGTGGCCGAGGCGGTCGTGGCGCTTGGCCTCTGGTGGTGGGTGGATCCGGACGTCGCGGGCTATCAGGCCAAGCTCGACTATCCCTGGATCACCGACTGGGGGGCGCGGTTCACGATTGGCGTCGACGGCCTCTCGACCGTGATGATCCTGCTCACCACGCTCCTGATGCCGCTGGCCGTCATCGGCAGCTGGTCCGTGGTCACGACCAAGATCCGCAGCTACTACAGCCTGCTGCTCCTGCTGACGACGGGTGTCATCGGCGTGTTCGTGAGCCTCGACCTGATCCTGTTCTACGTCTTCTGGGAGCTGATGCTCATCCCGATGTACTTCATCATCGGGATCTGGGGCGGGCGCGACCGGCTGCAGGCGAGCCTCCGTTACTTCATCTTCACGATGCTGGGCTCGCTGCTCATGCTCGTGGCCATCGTCGCGGTGTGGATGGCGGCCGGGGAGACGACCTTCTCGGTGGACGCGCTGCGAGCCGGCAACATGTCGATGTCGTCGCAACGGTGGCTGTTCGGCGCCTTCTTCCTCGCCTTCGCGATCAAGTCGGCGGTCTTTCCGTTCCACACCTGGCTGCCGGATGCACAGCACGAAGCGCCGACGACCACCGCCGTGGCACTCGCGGTCAAGGTGGGCGCCTACGGGATCGTGCGCTTCGCGATGCCGCTCTTTCCGGCCGCCGCGCTCGACGACGGGGTGCGCACGATCATCATCGGCCTCGGCGTCGTGGGGATCGTCTACGGCGCTCTCGTGGCGCTGGTCCAGCCCGACTTCAAGAAGCTCGTCTCCTACTCGTCGATCAGCCACGTCGGCTTCATCATCCTCGGCCTCTTTGCCCTGTCGCCGCAGAGCGTCGCGGGCGCGATGCTGGTGATGGTCAACACGGGGGTCACGAGCTCGGCCATGATGTGCGCGCTCGGCATGATGCACGAACGGCGCAAGACGGGCCGCATCGAGAACTTCGGCGGCATTGCGCGCGTGGTGCCGATGATGGCCACGCTCATGACGCTGATCGCGTTGTCCGGCATCGGCCTGCCGGGGACCAACGGCTTCATCGGCGAGTTCCTCGTGCTGCTCGGTTCGTACACGGCATATCCGATTGCCACCGTGGTGGCGGCCACGGGCGTCGTGCTCGGTGCCGTCTACGCACTGTGGGCGATCCAGCGCGTGATCTTCAACCCGCTCGACAATCCGGAGAACCGGGCGCTCAAGGACCTGAACGCCCGGGAACTCGGGGTGCTCGGCACCTTCGCGATCGTGATCCTGTGGATCGGCGTGGCGCCGGGAGCGGTGCTGCACCGGCTTCAGGGCCCCGCCACCCGGTTCGTGACGGCCATCTCGGCGGGGGCGGACCGTGCGCCCGCCGCCCCCTAGTCGCTCTCCCATCCCAACGACCCGATGCGCAGCCTGCTGAACGCGCTGCACTACGCCGAGTGGATCTTGCCGGTGCTGCTGCTGCTGCCGCTGGTGGGCGCCGCCGTCATCTGGATTGCGGCGCGACCTGCTCCGCACGAGGACGAACGCGAGTACGGCGAGAGCCATCTCGGCCGCAACATCGCGCTCGGCGTGCTGGTGCTCGAGTTCGTGCTCTCGACCGGACTCTGGTGGGCGTTCGACCCGGCCAACCCCGGGTGGCAGTTCACGATCGACTTCCCGTGGCTCGAGGAGTGGGGCTCTCGCTTCACCGTGGCCGTGGACGGCATCAGCCTGATGATGGTGCTGCTCACCACCTTCCTGATGCCGATCGCGCTGCTCGGGGGATGGACGTCGGTGCGGCACAAGTTGCGCACCTACTACGCGCTCTTTCTGGCACTCGAGACCGGTATTCTGGGCACCTTCCTCGCGACCGACCTGCTGCTCTTCTACGTCATGTGGGAGATCATGCTGGTCCCGATCTACTTCATCATCGGGATCTGGGGCGGCGACAAGCGCATCTACGCCAGCATCAAGTTCTTCCTGTACACGCTGGTCGGCTCGCTCATGATGCTCGTCGCCATCGTCGTGCTCTGGCGCTACACGGGCGGCACGACGTTCGCTTACGACAAGATCATGGCGGTGGCGCCGCGCACCGGCCCCGCGGCCCTGTGGTTGTTCGGGGCCTTCTTCCTCGCGTTCGCGATCAAGGTGCCGATCTTCCCGTTCCACACCTGGCTGCCCGATGCCCACGTCGAGGCGCCCACGGCGGGCTCGGTGATCCTCGCGGGCGTGTTGCTCAAGCTCGGGACGTACGGCTTCCTGCGCTTCGCCGTCCCGCTCTTTCCGGACGTGGTCATGATTCCGTGGGTGCGTGACGGCGTGCTCACCCTGTCCGTCATCGGCATCATCTACGGCGCGCTCGTGGCGCTGGTGCAGACCGATCTCAAGAAGCTCGTGGCGTACTCGTCCGTGAGCCACCTGGGGTTCGTCATGCTCGGCCTCTTCGCGTTCGACGAACGCAGCGTGCTGGGCGCGCAGATGGTCGGCATCTCGCACGGCGTGAGTTCGGGGGCGCTCTTCCTGCTCGTCGGGATGATCTACGAGCGGGCGCACACGCGACAGATTGCCGCCTATGGCGGCATCGCGCGCACCGTGCCGATGTTCTCGGCGGCGCTCGCCCTCGTGGCCATGAGCTCCATCGGCCTGCCGGGCACCAACGGCTTCATCGGCGAATTCCTCGTGCTCATCGGCACGTACAACGTGTTCCCGTACCTCGCCGGCGCCGCCACGATCGGTGTCGTGCTCGGTGCGGCGTACCTCCTCTGGGCGCTGCAGCGGATCATCTTCAATCCGATGAGCAATCCGGAGAACCGCAACCTGTCGGACCTGAACCGTCGCGAAGTGGGGGTCATGGCGGTCATCGCCGTCGTGATCGTGTGGCTCGGCGTGTTCCCCGGAGGCGTGCTCGACCGGATGCGCCCCGCGACGCAACGGCTGGTCGATCGTGTCCACGGTCGCGCCACCGTGCCGGCGGCCTCGGCGCTGCCGGTGAGCGTCCCGACCCTCCCTGCAGGAGGCCGCTAGGTGCGCCCGTTCGACCTCAGCATCCCGTCGCACCTGATGCACGCGTATCTCCCCGACCTGATCCTGATGGCCGGGGCGATGCTCCTCTTGCTCTGGGCCGTGTGGCGACCGGAGAGCGAGCGCCATTCGCGCTCCATCGCGTATCTGGCAATGGGGGTGTGCGCGGCCTCGCTCGCCGCGGTCATCTTCTGCTGGCGCGTCGGGTTCACGTCGTACAATGGCCCGCTCGCCGTCGACGGGTTCCGGTGGGGGTGCGACGTCATCATCCTGCTCGGCACGATGATGACGCTCGCCATCGCCGTGGACTTCAACGGACGCATGCGGCTCGTCACGGCCGAGGTGCACGTGCTGACGCTGCTCGCCGCGTCGGGGATGATGCTGCTCGCCGGCGCGCGTGACCTGATGGTGCTCTTCCTGGGCATCGAGCTGATGTCGGTGGCCGTCTATGTGCTGGCGGGGATCGACCGCCGGAGCGGACGCGGCGCCGAAGCCTCGCTCAAGTATTTCCTGCTCGGGGCGTTCTCCAGTGCGTTCCTGCTGTACGGCATCGCCCTCGTGTACGGCGCGACCGGCTCGACCAACCTCGTCACGATCGGCGAGCAGTTTGCCACGCCGGCGGTCTCCGAGCAGCCGATGATGCTGGTCGGTCTGGCGCTGCTGCTCGTCGGCTTCGCCTTCAAGGTGGCGGCCGCGCCATTCCACATGTGGACCCCCGACGTCTACGACGGGGCGCCCGCGCCGTACAGCGGCTTCATGGCCTGCGCGGTCAAGACCGCCTCGTTCGCGGCGTTGCTGCGCGTCTGTCTGGAGGCCGTCGGACCGGGCTCCGAGCGATGGCACCTCGCGCTCTGGTGGCTGGCCGCGGCCACGATGGTGGTCGGCAACCTGTTCGCGTTGCAGCAGCGGAACGTCAAGCGCATGCTCTCGTACTCGAGCATCGCGCACGCGGGATTTCTGCTCGTCGCCGTCACCGCGCAAACGACCGACGGAGCCGCCGCGATCCTGTTCTATCTCGTGGCGTACACGCTCGCCACGCTCGGCGCCTTCGCCGTCGTCGTGGCCCTCAACGACGGCACCGACGGCCCGACGGACATTGGCGACTACGCAGGTCTCTGGACTGTGCGTCCCGGACTCGCGATGGCGATGGCTGTCTTCATGCTCGCCCTGCTCGGCTTCCCGCTCGTGGGCGGCATGGGTTTCTTCGCCAAGTGGTACGTGCTGCAGGCGGCGCTCAAGGCGCCGGCGCCGCAGACCAACCTGTCGATCATCCTCGTCCTCGCCACGGTGGTCTCGGCGGGCTTCTACCTGTACGTGGTGATGGTGTTGTTCATGCGCCCGCGCCCCGAGGGGGCCGTGGCGCCACCACCGGGATCGCCCATCCTGCGCTTCGTGATTGCGGCGTCGGTGACCATCATCCTGTTGCTCGGCGTCTACCCGAGTCCGGCGGTGCGCATCGCGCAGCGCAGCGCGGCATCCTCGTTCGTTCCGGCACCGCCCCGTGTGGCGACCCTGCCGGTTGCGTCCCCTCCCTGACACTCTTCCGGATCGACTCATGGCCATAGCCGCCGGCATTTTTCGCCAGTACGACATTCGAGGCGTTGTTGGGGACGACCTCACCATCGAGGCCGCGACCGCGATCGGCCGTGGCTATGCCGCCTGGCTGTCCGCGCACGGCATCCACGGCACCGTGGCCGTGGGGCGCGACAATCGGCCCAGTGGCCCGGCGCTTCGCGACGCGCTCGTCGCGGGACTGACCGGCTGCGGCGTCGATGTGATCGACGTGGGCGAGGTCCCGACGCCCACCCTCTACTGGTGCACGCACAACCTGCCGGTCGTCGGCGGAATCCAGATCACCGGATCGCACAACCCGCCCGAGTTCAACGGCTTCAAGCTCTGCATCGGCCACGGGTCGATGCACGGCGAGGAGATCCAGGCGCTGCACCGTCACATCACGGCCGGTGTCTTTCCGTCGGGGCAGGGGAGCGTCCGGAGTGAGGCGGTGTTGGATCGGTACGTGGCCGATCTCGTGCAGCGCACCGGCAAGCTCTCGCGACCGCTCAAGGTGGTGGTCGACGCGGGCAACGGCATCGGCGCGGTCGTTGCGCGGCCGTTGATGGAAGGGCTGGGCGCCGAGGCGACGTACATCTTCTGCGAGTCGGACGGCACCTTCCCGAATCACCATCCCGATCCGACGGTGGTCGAGAACGTGCAGGACCTGATCCGCGAAGTGAAGCGCACGGGCGCCGACCTGGGCATCGCCTTCGACGGCGATGCCGATCGCATCGGACTGATCGACAACACCGGCGCGATCATCTGGGGGGATCACATCCTCATCCTGTACGCGCGCGACGTGCTCGCACGGACCGGCAAGGGACAGTCGATCATCTTCGACGTGAAGTGCTCGCAGGCGCTGCCGCACGAGATCGAGAAGGCGGGGGGCAAGGCGGTGATGTGGAAGACCGGCCACTCGCTCATCAAGGACAAGATGAAGGAGTTGCACGCGCCGATCGCGGGTGAAATGTCGGGTCACATGTTCTTCACTGAAGGCTTCTACGGGCACGATGATGCGCCGTATGGCGCCGCGCGCCTGCTGCGGATCGTCGCCGACAGCGGCCACTCGGTGCACGAGCTGCTGGCGGACGTCCCCAAGTTCGTCTCGACGCCCGAGCTCCGGATCGATTGCCCCGACGACCGCAAGTTCCCCATCGTGGCGGCCGCGATCGAGCATTTCCGTGCCACGCACGAGGTCATCGATGTTGACGGCGCCCGCGTGCTCTTTGGCGACGGCTGGGGCCTCGTGCGGGCGTCCAACACGCAGCCGATTCTGGTGATGCGCTTCGAGGCGCTCACACAGGCTCGCCTCGAGGCCATCCACGCCGAATTCACCGCGTGGCTCGCCACGCAGGGCGTCGTCGGATAGCATGACGCCCCGTCGGTGGCTCGCCGCCGGGGCGCTCGGGCTGGCGATGGTCCTGCTCGTCGGACGCACCTTCGCGGGCGTCTTCGTCGAGCACGAGTGGTACGCCACACTCGGCGCGCTGCCGATCTGGCGCGCCCGCCTCGTCAACACGCTGCTGTTGCGGGGCGGCGCCTTCGCCATCGCCTTCGTGTTCACCTTCCTCAACCTGTGGGGGGTGCGCGCGTCCGTCGTGCAACTGGTGCTCCCGCGCCGCGTGGGGAACATCGAGATCGGCGAACAGGTGCCGGCACGACTCCTGTTCATCGTGACCGCGACGCTCGCCACGGTGCTGTCGCTGCTCCTGGCCTGGCTGCAGGACGACTGGCTCGCGCTGGCACAGGTGCGCTACGCCAACCCATTCGGCCAGAACGAGGGACGGTTCAACCTCGACTACGGCTTCTGGGTCACCTGGCTGCCGTTCGAGCAGGGGCTGTACGCGTGGGCCGTCGCCGTCCTGCTCATGACGGGCGCGGTCGTGTTCTTCCTCTACGCGCTCACGCCCAGCCTGCGATGGGAGCGCGGCACGCTGCGCGTGAGCACCTGGGTGCGGCGACATCTGGCCGTGTTGGCGTCGGTGGTGCTGCTGCTGGTTGCGTGGAGCTATCGCCTGGATGCGTTCGGCCTCGCTGTGCACGGCTCGGGACGCGGCCCCGGTGACGAAGGCGCGTTCGTGAGCCTGGACCAGCAGTGGACGGTGCCCGCGACGCTTGGCCTGGCGCTGGCGTCGCTGTCGGCCGCCGCAGTGGTCGTGTGGGCCGGGTGGATGCGGCAGATGCGCGTGGCGGTCGGGACCGTGCTGACACTCCTAGTGCTGTCGCTCATTGTCCGCTGGGCCGGCCCGGCCATCGGGCCACGCCTGGACGGCACCGCGCGCATGGCCAACGCGCGCGCCTACGCGGATCAGCGTGCAACCTTCACCCGCTACGCCTTCGCCCTCGACCGCGTCGCACGCGCCGACACCGCCGCCCAGCCGCCGCAGGTGGCCGATCCTGCGCACGACGTCAGCGTGTTCGATGCCGCGGCGCTCGAGCGGACGGTCGAACGGGCGCATCGCGCCGGACAGGTGCGGGTGGGATGGCAGGCGCGCCGTGACGGCCTCTGGGCGATGGTCGTGAGCGCCGGCGATGGCGGACCCGGCTCGCCGTGGATGGCCGCGCGTGCGCCCGCGTGGGTGGGCGGCGCCTTCGTTCCACGCATTCCGGGCGCCGCCGACGGCACCATCACGCGCGATCTACCGCTCCTGCCCGCCCTCGTTCATGACTCCGCGGGTGGCGTGGCGATCATCAACGATTCGCTCGGGATCGTGGCCGGCGGCTCGCTGGCCAGCGGCTGGAACCGGCTGCTGCATGCGTGGGCGCAGCAGAACCCGCGCATCGCGACCGCCGATCTCCCCGGCACCTTCCCGCGGATCGTGCTCGCCCGCGACGTGCGCGAGCGTGTCCGCGCCCTTGCCCCTTTTCTGTCGCAGGGTCGCGTCGTGGCGCCGCTGCTGCACGGGGACTCGCTCTACTGGGCCATCGACCTGTACTCCGCCGCGGCCAACTTTCCCTTCAGCCGACACGTCTTCACCGCGGCCATGGGGGAAGTGGCCTATCTGCGGCACGCGGCCGTCGCGCTCGTGCATGCATACACCGGTCGCGTCCTGCTGGTCGCCGATGCGCAGCGCGACCCGGTGCTCAAGGGATGGATGAACGCATTCCCGGCGCTCTTCACATCGGCGCAGCAGGTGTCGCCCCTGCTGCTCGACGCCCTGCCGCCACCGGTGGATTGGGTGGAGACGCAAGCCGCCCAATTGGCCGCGACCGGGCTGCGAGGCGAGCCCGTGGTGTCACGGCACCTTCCGCCCATTTTCGCGGGCGACACGCTGGTCGCGGTCGGTGGCCCGACGCTCTTTCTCACCGGTACGGGCGACGCGCGGGTCCTCTCGACGAGTATCCCGTTGCTGGACGGACTCGACCGCGTGCAAGTCCTGGTGGTGGGCACCGGGGGCAGCACGCCGCGGACCTGGTGGACTCCCGTCAGTCCGGCCGACATCCGCTGGGGCACCGTGATCGACGCGCTCGCGCGGACCACCGAACCGCTCATCGCCGCCGGCGTGGTGTCGCGCGGCGAACGCACGGTCCCGGGGCGCGTGTCGGCGCTGCCCACCGCCAGTGGGCTCTGGATGGCGCAGCCGCACTACCTCTGGCCGGTGAGTGGGGCGCCCGCCGTCAGCCACATGGCACTCTGGCGCGCCGGCAGCGCGACGGCTGGTCGCGACCTCGCAGCCGTACTCCGCGGCGCTCGGCCCAACGAGCCCACAGAAGTGCCCGGCACACCGGCCTGGCAGGCTCGGGTGTCGGCCCTCTACAACCTGATGCGTCTTGCCCTCAAGAAGGGGGACTGGGGCGCCTTCGGTGAGGCGTTCGAGACGCTCGGTCGGCTCACGGGCCAGCCCTCGATCCGCTAGATTCTTCGGGCTGTATCCATCGACATTCAACCTGCAGGAGTCGTCGTGAACATTCACGAGTACCAGGCGAAGGACATTCTCCGCCGCTACGGTGTGCCGATCCCGCCCGGTGAGGTCGCGACGACCGTCGCCGAGGCCGAAGCGATCGCCACGAAGCTGGGCGGTCCGGTGATGGTGAAGGCGCAGGTCCACGCCGGCGGCCGCGGCAAGGCAGGCGGCGTCAAGTTTTGCAAGGACGTCGCCACCGCCAAGGAGAAGGCGGCGGCCATCCTTGGCATGCAGATCAAGGGTCTCACGGTCGAGAAGGTGCTCGTCACGACCGCGGCCGACATCGGCACCGAGGCGTACGTCGGCATCATCGTGGACCGCAAGACCAAGAAGGCGGTGTTCATGGTGAGCGCCGCCGGCGGCATCGACATCGAGGAAGTCGCCGCCAGCACGCCGGAGAAGATCCTCTACCACCCGGTGGACCCGCGCTACGGCCTGCAGGCGTTCGAAGCGCAGCAGATGGGCTTCTTCCTGTACGCGGATGCCAAGCAGGCGCGCGCGGCCGCGAAGATCATGCAGCAGCTTTGGCAGGGCTTCCTCCAGAGCGGAGCCTCGCTCGCGGAGATCAATCCGCTCGTCACCACGCCTGACGGCTCGGTGATCGCGCTCGATGCCAAGATGGTGATCGACGACAACGAGCTCGACCGCCTGCCCGAAATCGCCGCGCTCCGCGACGAGTCGAGCGAGGAACCGAGCGAGGTTGCCGCGCGCAAGGCGAACCTCACCTTCATCAAGCTCGACGGCA
>JANMLN010000155.1:0-15370 GCA_031372565.1 Gemmatimonadota bacterium
GACCGGACGGGCGGCCGCGTGTTCCGGTAGCGCGCCGCTACGGGGCGAGCGTGCGCTCCACCAACGGCGTCACGCTGGCGTTCGTGAACCAGGCCAGCGAGAGCGACCCGCTCTCGAGCGCGTCGCGGTCGACGCCAGTGAGACGCACCTGTCCGCTCGCGGTGGCCATCGACGGGCCGAGCAACCGCGCCACGACGCGTGAGCGGGTGCCGTCCGAGCGGCGGAGGACAGCGGCATCGAGTGTGCGCGCCAGCGCGGGTGTTGCCTGCACCTCGTAGTGGAGCAGCCCCGTGAGCGGATCGAAGGTGAAGCGTGCCTTCGCGGTGGCCGCGCCTGATCCTGCGGCCATCACGAAGCGACGCGGCTGCGGCGCCCTGCCACGAACGAGCGGCGGCGTGGTGGGGGGCGCCCGTCGACGCGGCGCCGCTTGCTCGAACGCGTACGCGAACCCCACCAGCGATGCATCGGCAAAGGGGCGGCCCAGCAGCTCGACCCCGGTCGGGAGACCATCCGCGGTGAAGCCCGCGGGGATGCTGATGGCCGGAAGCCCCGCCTGCGACGCCAGTGCGCAGTTCCCGCCCAATTGCGGATCGCCAATCAGGACCGGGCGTCGTCCGATGCTCGGATAGGCGAGCACGTCGAGGTTGAGGCTGTCCATGACGGCAACGATGCGCGAACGCAGCGCGGCTTGACGAGCGAGCACGGCGCGATGCGACGCACCGTCGCGCTCAGTCACGGTGTCTTCCTCGAGATGACGCGCTTCGAGTGCCTTGTCGTACAGGCCGCGGTCAATGATCTCGCGCAGCGTCCTGACTGGCGATGGTCCCGGGCGCGCGAGGTAGTCCTGCAGGTCGAACTTGGTCTCGAGGCGCGTGACCGCGCTGTTCGCGATCGTCGCGTCAAAGTCGGGCATCGCCACGGGCACGACGACGGCGCCCAGCCGCTGCATCGCGGCGATCGCCGAGCGCACCGTGTCGGCGATTTCGGGCTCGACGTCGCGGAAGTACGGCACGAAGAGCCCGATGCGCTTGTCCTTGAGCGCGTTGCGATCGAGCGCGCCTTGGAACGAGGGCGGCGTGCGGCCAGCGCTCGCGCGGGTGGCAGCGTCGTTCGCGTCTGGCCCGACGGTGGCATCGAGCCCGATCGCCAGGTCCGTGACGCTGCGTGCCATCGGCCCGGGTGTGTCCTGCGTGTGCGACAGCGGGATGATGCCGTCGCGGCTGAACAAGCCCGGTGTCGGCTTCAGCCCGACCAGCGACGCGAACGCCGAGGGAAAGCGGATCGACCCGCAGGTGTCGGTGCCCCACCCGATGGTGGCGAAGCTGGCCGCGATGGCGGCGCCGGTGCCGCCACTCGAGCCGCCCGGGCAGCGCGCGGGGTCGTACGGATTGCGCGTCTGTCCGCCAAGCGGGCTCACCGTGACGATGCCGGCGGCGAGTTCCTGCAGGTTGGCCTTGGCGAGGATGATCGCACCGGCAGCACGGAGGCGCTGCACCACAAAGGCATCGGACTGCGGCTGGTGCGTCGCGAGCGCAAGCGAGCCTCCGCTGGTGGGCAGGTCACGCGTGTCGTAATTGTCCTTGAGGATGACTGGAATGCCATGGAGCGGGCCGCGCACCGTCCCGGCGCGTCGCTCGGCATCGAGGGCGGTGGCCTCGGCCCGTGCCCGCGGGTTCACGCGAATCAGGCTATTGAGCTCGGGGCCGGCATGGTCGTACGCGGCAATCCGCGCGAGGTAGGCGTCCACCAACTGAACGGCCGTGACCTGCGTAGCACGCATGGCGCGTTGGAGGTCGGTGATCGAGGCCTCCACCACGTTGAACTCCACGGGGGCGGGGGCACGCTGGGCGCGGAGCGATGAGCAGGCGAGCAGCGTGAGGAGCACGCCGAGGCGGACGGGGCGTAGGGCGGAGGGTCGCATGCGGCGGAGTATCCGACGCGGGCTCGCGCGGCGCAACACCGCCACGGCGTGCGGCGCGCAGCTCTGCGCGAGACACCTCCGGATGGGGAGCAACGCTCGCGCCGCGCCATTCCCGTCGTTTGCTTTCCTGCAGGTCCCTTCAACCTCCGTGTGCCATGTCCGTCGTCGAAACGCTCGTGTCGCTCTGCGCGCCGTACGCGAAGGTGTACAACCACTCCAAGGTGCTGTCGATCGGGACCACGTACGTGCATCTGGCCTCGATGCTTGGCGCAGGCGGTCTCGCGATCGGGGCCGACCGCACGACGGTCCAACTCGCGTCCGATCCGGCGGAGGTCGCGCGCCATGTGACGGCGCAACGCGGGTTGCACCGTTGGGTCATTGCGGGGCTGGCCTGCAGCGCCGTGAGTGGCGTGATGCTGTTCGCCAGTGACGTGGAGACGTTCGCGACCAGTCTGCTCTACTGGTGCAAGCTGGGGAGCGTCGGGTTGCTGCTCGGGAATGGCCTTCTGATGCAGCGGGCAGAGCGCGCGCTCACGGCGGATGCTGCCGACCAGAAGGCGCTGGGCCGGTTTCGGGTCAACGCCTGGCTGAGCCTGATCCTCTGGTTCCTGGTCGCGCTGCTCGGCGTCCTTGTGAAGACCGAGGCCTGACGGCTCGCGCGCGCTGACCGCGTAGGGCAAGTGCCCCTGATGGAAACACGCGACAGCGGCTGTGGGGGATGTGCCACAGCGAGACCGATCCGGTTCGCGGAAGTGGTCACGGCGGGGCCGTAGGGCACGATCGGCTCGCCTGCTGGCTGGTACGAGAATTGCACCGAGGGTGACTGTACGTACACAGCTCCGAGGTTTGTTACATCGGAGCCGAGATCGTGCCGGGCAGGTCTCCGGTCACCCAGCGTCCCAAGAGAGTGAGTTCCATGCGACTTCGACTACTTGCCTTGGCTGTTCCTTCGTTCCTTCTGGCTGTGCCCGCCGTTGCCCAGATCGCGCCCGCGGGCACGTTCGGCTCTCTGCCCGGCGCCACCTTTGGCGGAACGGGCATCCCGAACAATGCCGTCATGATTGGCGGTACGGGTGGCGTGACGCTGGGCCTGACGGCCACAGCCCGCTGCGCGATGAGTGTCTGCGGCCCGACCGTGGGCAACAACGCTGCAGGTACCTACTACGCGCAGACCGGCACGCTCACGGGGAGCCCGGCGAATTGGGCGTCCTGGAACTGGAATTTCTACATCGGTGGCGCGACCGCAGGGAACTACAACTACAAGCTCCTCTACGACTTTGACCCCGCGATCGGGACGACCATGGTGTCGCTCGGCTCGCTCGTCGGCAATGCGGCCGGTCAGAACTCGTGGAACCTCGGCATGGGTTTCCTCGCCACCTCTGGCGGCCCGATCACCGCGCCGACCTTCAGCCCGTTCAATCCGAATGTGGGCGGTGAGTACACCTTCGCGCTGCTGCAGTTCGACCAGACCGGTAGCGAGGTGAGCCGCGTGGCCATGAACGTGGACGTCGCGGCGGTTCCGGAGCCGTCGACCTGGTTGCTGATGGCGAGCGGCCTGGCAGGCGTCGGGATGTTCGCGCGCCGTCGCCGCGCCTGATGCCATCGTTGCCGCGCGGGAAGGTCCGCGCGGCGTTCGCTAGTCGAGTGATTGCGCGCGCCCGCGAGCCGGTTTGGCTCGCGGGCGCGTTGCCTTGCTGCCGGTAGACGAGGCGAGTGGCGGTCGCCGTTCCGGGGTGAAGTGCCACCAGTCGAGCGCCTCGCCCGTGCGGGCCTGATGGATCGTCGCGGCAAAGACGTCGCGCACGCACGGGTCCTGGCGCGTGCGCGTCAGGCGCGCGAGTTCGTGATAGAGCACGTCGGGGTCGGCCGCCGCCAACTGCGCGAGCGTCGCGATGCCCAGCTGGCGGAAGTCACCGAGGGTGGCCGGGCCGACGTTCCGGAGGTCGGAGAGGGCGACGGCGGGGTCGCGTTTCTTCATGGGTGGGTCTCTGAAGCAGGGACAGAACCTTCGTCGCGCGGCGGCATCCTCCGGCTCGCCACTCCCAACGTGGTGCAGAACACCGCGACCTCGCCAGTGCCCTCGACGCGCATCGCGTGTGCGCGTGCCCGGAGCGTCCGACGGGTCCGCCCCACGAACTATCCGGTGATCGCTCCGACCAACCGCCGCCCCCTCGCATTCAACTCGTAGTACACGCTTCGCCCCACCCGCGTGCGCGTCACGACGCCGGCCTGATCGAGCGCCGTCAACTGCTCCGAGACCGCTGGCGTCGATCGCTGCATGGCATCGGCGAGTTCGAGCGTCGTGCGCGGGCGGACCAGGGCGCGCAACACCTGCGCGCGCGCCACCCCCACCAAGAGCGCCAGCGCATCGTCGCCCTGAGCGCCGGCACGAGCTTGCTTCGTCGCGGGCCGACTCGCGGCCCACAGATCATCGAGTCCTCGCACCGGGTACGCCACACTCGGTCGCCACGGCGGATGGGCGGTGGCAAACACGTCGGGCCAGGCAAACACCGACGGAATCAGCACGAGCCCCGCGCCGCGCGCGTGCCGCACGTAGCGCTCAACCGCACGAATGCCGAGGCGTCCACCGCTCCGTGTGGCGCGCCACTGCACGCCGGGATGCAAGCCGTCGAAGAGCGCGTCGGCGCCACCCAAGGCCAGCGCCCGCGAGCGCACGAGGATCTCGCCGTCGAGACGAGCGCGAATGCGCGGCCACGCTGGCCGCACGCAACGCTGCCAGAAGAGCGCGAGCTGGTCGGCCAGTTGCTCGGCGAGCGCTCGTGGGTCACCCGCGACCTGCGCCAGCACGTGCGGCAGTCCGCGCGGGTGTGCTGCGCTCAGCTCTCGGCGAACGATCGCCGAGGGGGTGCGCCGGACCGCGGCGACTTCGTCCGCGAACCGGGCAAGCGGCGTGGTGGGGGTGGGGGAGAGAAAGTCGGGGAAGAAGCCGTCGGTGCCGTGCAGCGCGGCGTCGAGCACGCGCCAATCGACCCCGCGGGCGGCGCGGTGGACCGAGGCCATCCACGGCAGATGGAGGGCGTGCCGTGACGGGTCGCGCCACGCCCGGAAGGCGGCCACGCACTCCCACAGCGGGCTGAAGGCAAAGCGCACATGCCCCAGGTCGCGCGCGCCCAGCACGAGGGTGATCATGATTCGGAATATGCCGAATCATTGGCGCCACGCCAGCGTCCGGGCGCACACTCGTGTCATGTCTGACTACGCTCTCCTCTTCGAGCCCGTCCGCATCGGGCCCGTGACCGCGCCCAACCGGTTCTACCAGGTGCCGCACTGCAACGGCATGGGATACCGCATGCCCGAGGCGCTGGCCGCCATGCGCGGCATCAAGGCGGAGGGCGGCTGGGGGGTGGTCTGCACGGAGGAAGTGGAGATCCACGAGAGTTCGGACCTGGCGCCGTACCTCGAAGGGCGGCTGTGGGCCGATGCCGACATGCCGGCGCTCTCGCGCATGGTCGAGGCGGTGCACGCGCACGGCGCCCTCGCGGCCATCGAGCTGGTGCACTCCGGGGTCAACTCTCCCAACCTGTACTCGCGCGCCGTTCCGCTGGGCGCGCGCACCATGTCGGTGACCGGCGGGACGGGCTACGAACCGGTGCAAGCGCGTGCGATGACCAAGGCCGACATCCGCGACGTGCGGCGCTGGCATCGGGCGGCGGCCATCCGATCGCGCGATGCGGGCTTCGACCTCGTGTACTGCTACGCGGGGCACCAGCTCGCGCTCCCGATGCAGTTCATGTCGCGGCGGCACAATGATCGAACGGACGAGTACGGCGGTTCGCTCGAGAACCGCGTGCGCCTCTTTCGTGAGTTGATCGAGGACGCCAAGGACGCCGTCGGCGATCGCTGTGGCATCGTCGTGCGCCTCGCGGTGGACGAACTGCTGGGCGACGAGGGGATCAGCGCCACTGGCGAGGGACGCGACATCGTGGCGATGCTCGCCGAATTACCCGACCTCTGGGACGTGAACGTGAGCGGGTGGAGCAACGACTCCGCGACCTCACGGTTCGAGAAGGAGGGCTATCAGGAGGCCTACACGAGCTTCGTGAAGCAGCTCACGACGAAGCCGGTGGTGGGGGTGGGTCGCTACACGAGTCCCGACGCGATGGTGAGCGCGATTCGCCGCGGCATTCTCGACATGATCGGATCGGCGAGGCCGAGCATCGCCGATCCGTTCCTGCCCAACAAGATCAAGGCGGGCCGACTCGACGAGATTCGCGAGTGCATCGGCTGCAACATCTGCGTCTCGGCCGACAGCAAGCTCGTGCCGATCCGCTGTACGCAGAATCCGACCATGGGTGAGGAGTGGCGGCGGGGTTGGCATCCCGAGCGCGTGGCCAGGGCCGCCAAGCCGGATGCCGTCCTGATCGTCGGTGCGGGCCCGGCGGGTCTCGAGTGCGCGCGCGTGCTGGGCGAACAGGGGCACCTGGTGACGCTCGCGGAGGCGCGCGGGGAGGTGGGCGGTCGCGTACTGCGCGAGGCTGCGCTCCCGGGGCTGGCCGAATGGCGTCGCGTGGTGGATTGGCGCGTGGGGCAGCTCAAGCGGCTCGCCAACGTGCAGCTGCTGCCGGAGAACACGGTGAGCGCCGCCGACGTGCTCGACTTCGATGCGCGTCACGTGATCGTGGCCACGGGCGCTCGCTGGCGGCGCGATGGCGTCGGTCGCGGTCGGTGGCGCCCGATGCCGGGTCACGAGCTCGCCGGGGTGCACTCGCCCGACGACATCATGGATGGCCTGACGATGGGCGGTCGCGTGCTCGTCTACGACAACGACCACTTCTACATCGGCGGCGTGATCGCCGAGCGCTTGGCGCGGCTCACGTGCGAGGTGACGCTGGTGACGCCGGCACCGCTTGTCTCGATCTGGACGCAGTACACGCTGGAGCAGGAGCGGATTCAGCGGCGTCTGCTCGATCTCGGCGTGACGTTGCTGACACAGGCGGAGCTCGTGGGCATCTCGAGCGACGCGGTGCAGCTGCGCGACCACGCGCGCAACCGCGACCTGGTGATGGCCCGCGACCACGTGGTGCTCGTGACCGACCGGCTGCCGAACGATGCGCTCGCGCAGGCGTTGGCCCCGGCGCTCGCGGATGGGCGGTTGGCCACGCTGCGTGCGATCGGTGACGCCGATGGCCCGGGGATCATCGCGCAAGCGGTCTTCGCGGGATATCTGGCCGCGTGCGAGCTGCGCGATGCGCTCGCAGGTGCGGGCGCCGCCACCTCGACGCGTGACGAGACCAGCTTCCGGATCGAACGGACGGCGATCGTGCCGTAGTCGCGGGCTTGCCTTGCCGACGCGTGGGGCAGCGGTATCTTCGCGGCCACTCGCCAGCGCGCGCTGGCATCCGCTCTCCCTCCACCGGACGACCCCATGCGCGGCCTCATGATGGACTTTCCGCTCACGCTCACGACGCTCGTCCGTCGGGCGGAGCAGATCTTTCCCCACGTCGAGATCACGAGCCGTCGTCCGGATCGGACGTTGCATCGGACCACGTACGGTGACGTCGTGAAGCGCGCCAGGCACCTGGCGGCAGGACTCAACGCGCTGGGGCTCCGCGCGGGCGATCGGGTGGCGACGCTGGCCTGGAACCACGCGCAGCACCTCGAGGCCTACTACGCGATTCCGTGCGCGGGGATGGTGTGCCATACGCTCAACATCCGGCTCACGCCGGACGATCTCGCGTACATCGCCACGCATGCGGGCGATCGCGCCGTGATCGTCGACGACGTCCTCTGGCCACTCTTCGAGAAGTTCCGCGCCCAGACGCCCATCGAGCACGTGATCGTCATCCGCCACACCGGCGGTGCGCTGCCGCCGGGCACGCTCGACTTCGAGGACGTCATCGCACGCGGGGCCGCCCTCGAGTACGACTGGCCGGAACTCGACGAGTGGACGGCCGCGGCCATGTGCTCCACCTCGGGCACGACGGGGAAGCCCAAGGGGGTCGTGTACACGCATCGCAGTCAGATTCTCCACACCTTCGGCGAGGCGCTGACCTCCACGCTCGGCTGCGACGATCACGACGCGCTCCTCGCCATCGTGCCGATGTTCCATGCCAACGCGTGGGGGCTGCCCTACCTGGGCGCGATGACGGGCGCCCGACAGATCTTCCCGGGGCCGCACCTCGATCCGGCCAACCTGATCGACCTGCTGGTGGTGACGCGCACGACCGTGGCGGCCGGCGTGCCGACGATCATGCTCGGGCTCCTCGCCGCACTCGATGCCTTGCCCGACAAGCCCGACCTCTCCGCGCTCAAGAAGATCATCATCGGCGGAAGCGCCGTTCCACAGGCGCTCATCAAGGCCTATCGCGAGCGCTACGGCATCATGATCCAGCAGGGGTGGGGGATGACGGAGACGTCGCCCCTCGCCAGCGTGGGAACGCCGCCATCGTGGCTCACCTTCGCGACCCCGGACGAGGAAGACTCGTATCGCGCGCGACAGGGCCGCCCGAGTCCGTTCGTCGAGATCCGAGCGCGCAACGACGATGGCGCCCTCATCCCGTGGGATGGATCCGCGATGGGTGAACTCGAAGTGCGCGGACCGTGGGTCACGTCGGGCTACTACGACACGCCGGACAATGGCGAGCGGTTCACGCCGGACGGCTGGTTCAAGACCGGTGACATCGCCAGCATCCACAACGACGGCTGCATCGAGATTCGCGACCGCGCGAAGGACGTCATCAAGTCCGGCGGCGAGTGGATCAGTTCGGTGGCGCTCGAGAACGCGCTCATGGGTCACCCGAGCGTGGCGGAAGCGGCCGTGATCGGCGTATCGGAGGCCAAGTGGCAGGAGCGGCCGCTGTCGGTCGTGGTCCTGCGCCCGGGCAAGACCGCCACGCACGAAGAGCTCAACACGTTCCTGGCGCAGCAGTTCGCCAAATGGTGGCTGCCCGACGCCACCGCGTTCGTGACCGCGATTCCGCGCACCAGCGCCGGCAAGTTCCTCAAGAGCGCGCTGCGCGAGACGTTCAAGAACCGGCTGCTGTCGTAGCGGCGCGCCGACGCCACCGCATGGACCGTGCTCAGCCGGCGGTGGCGTCGTTCAAGTTGTAGCGGATGATGCCGGCGTGCGGTGACGCCGGATCGCGCTCGGCCGCGTACACCTCGCCGGTCGGGCCGGTCGCGTCGGCGAACGCATCCGCGATCCCGGCGCGATCATCGTCGTCGAGCACGAGATCGAGCGTGCGGAGCGTGGCCGTCGCGCTCTCGGCCGAGCGCAGTCCGACGATCACCGCGCCGACTGCAGGTTGATCGAGCACCCAGCGCTGCGCCACGTTCGCGACGTGCACACCGTGTCGCGCCGCGATGGCACGCAGCGCGCCGAGGCGCCGCTGGAACGGCTCCCACCCGCCAGCGTCCTCGATGATCAGGCGGTACTTGACGAGGGAGCGGTTCTCGAGCGCCGCGGTCGGCGACGCCACGCCGATCCACCGTTCGCTGAGGAAGCCACCCGCCACGGCGCCGTAGCAGAGCAGGTGGAACCCGCGGGCCGTGGCCAGGGCCGCGAGGGAGGCTGCGGGGCGCCGATCGAGCAGCGAGTACTGGATCTGCGTGCTCACGAGCGGGACGCCTGCGTCGAGGATCGCCTGCGTGTGGACGGTGTCCGTGTTGGTCAGCGCCAGGTGGCGGATCTTGCCCGCGCGGCGCAGCGCATCAAGCCACTGCGCGGTCTCGACCATCCCGGGCACGTCGTAGCGCCACCAGTGGAACTGCACGAGATCGAGCGCGTCGCCCCCCAATCGCTCGAGGGAGCGGTCGATGATGCGCTCGACGTACGCGCGATCGATCGTCGCGAGGGCGTCGCGGTCCGGCACGAACTTGGTGTGCACCTGCACGCGGCGGCCCGGTCGCGCGCGACGGTAGTCGCCGATCAAGGCCTCCACGCCGGTGTAGATGTCGGCGCAGTCGAGCGTGTCGAGGCCGCGCTCGGTGAGCTGATCCCACATGGCGAACAGCGCGTCGCGCTCGGGGCGCGTGGCCGAGTGCCCGTCGGAGAGCTGCCATCCGCCAATGATGACGGGCGGGATGTCGTAGCCTGGTGCGAGGGTGGTGCGTGCCGCGGTCATGACGCTCCGCCCAGCGGTTCGCCCGATTCGTCGGAGTGGCGCAACGTCCGCGTTCCGGTGCGCGAGATGCGGAACACCGCACCGCAGTGCACGTCGGGGCAGGCGATGTCGCTGTCGGTGGTCATCCAGTCGTTCGGAGCTGTCGGTCGCTGCTTGGCCGGCAGGAGCGGGAGCAGCGCGGCCATCGCGAAGAGGGGCCAGCCTTGCCCGGGCGGCATCGTGATCGTGCCCGACTGCACCTCGAAGTAGTCGCCGATCGCCTCGCGGCACATCATGCGACCGCGGTTGGCGACGACTTCGACGCGCAGGTCGTACAGCTCGAATTGATCGGGAGCGGTGCTCACGGAACCTCCGGTCGGGGCGGTAGCTTGTGCGCCATCCTAACCGGGGCGGAAGCGGAGTGGCAACAGTGGCATCGGGTGAGTCGACACCGCTCGGCGTGCACGGCGGGACGTGGGGGGTGCTGGCCCCCTTCGCGCTCTTTCTCGCCGGGGTGAGTTGGCTCGGGCTCTCGGGCGCGCCGGATGAGCGCGGCTTCTGGCCGATTCTGCTGGGCGCGATCATGCTCGCGCTGGCGCTCGCCACCGATCGCCGCGCGACGATCACCGTGATCCTGGCCGGCATGAGCCAGCCGCTGGTGGCGCTCATGGTGATGGCGTGGATGAGCGCCGGGGTGCTCGGGAACCTGCTCGGCGCGAGCGGACTGATCGCCTCGCTGGTGGGGCTCGCCAAGGCGGCGCATCTGGAGGGCGGCGCGTACACGGCGGCGGCGTTCGCGGTGGGGGCGCTCATGTCCACCAGCACGGGCACGAGTCTCGGGACCATTCTCATTGCGGGCCCGGTGCTGTATCCAGCGGGCGGCGCGCTCGGTGCCGATCCGGCGATGTTGGCCGGTGCAATCCTCGGCGGCGCCACGTTCGGCGATTCGATCTCGCCCGTGTCCGACACGACGATCGCGAGCAGCAGCACGCAGGACGCGGACATCGGCGGCACCGTGCGGCGGCGCATGTTGTACGCGGTGCCCGCCGGCATCGTGGCGCTCGTGGTGTTTGCCGTGTGGGGCGGGGCACCGCATGCGGGTTCTCCGGCCGCCGCCGCCCCGTCCATCGATACGGCGCACTCCGGTCCCTCGTATCTGCCGTTGCTCATGCTCCTCGTGCCGGCGTTCGTGATCACCCTGCTGCTCAACAAGCGGCACATGCTCGAGGGGCTGCTCGCGGGGATCGTGTTTGCCTGCGTGCTGGCGCTCGCTCTGGGACTTCTCGCGCCGCACCAGCTGCTCTACATCGACGCGACGCGTTTTGGCGCGCGCGGACTGATCGTCGAGGGGATGGAGCGTGGGGTCGGTGCGTCCGTGTTCACCATCCTGCTCATGGGGCTGGCCGCGACGCTCGACGCGAGCGGCATGCTCGCACGCGTGGTGGCGTTCGCGCAGGCACGCACGCGCACGGCGCGCGATGCGGAGTGGTGGATCGTGGGCGCGATGAGCGCGGCCGTGCTGCTCACGACGCACTCGGTGGTGGCGATCCTCACCGTGGGTCGCTTCGCGAAGGAGGCCGGCAGCCGCGTCGGGCTCGGGGCGTATCGACGAGCGAACCTGCTGGATGTGACCGCGTGTACCTGGCCGTTCCTGCTGCCGTTCTTCATTCCCACCATTCTGGTGGCGAGCGTGACGGCGAGTGGGGCGGCGTTCGGCATGCCGCGCGTGAGCGCGCTCAGTGCGGGACTGGCGAACGTGTACTCGTGGGGGCTGCTCGGGATGCTGCTGTGGGCGGTGGCGAGCGGGATGGGACGGGAGGGGTCGACCGGCCCGTCGTCGTCGTGAGCGCCGACGTCACCGAAACAGCGCAGCGCTCCGTACCATCACTTGCATGACCCCCCACGCCGCCGGTACCAAGACCACCGTCCACGCCAGCGCCACCTTCACGCGTTCGCTCATGCCGCCACTCCCGGATCAACGAAGTGGTGTCGTGCATCCACCGCGCGCACGGCGAGGTTGCACGCAAAGCCCGCGACCAGCAGCCCCGCCATCACGTAGAGCGTCGTCGAGTAGGCCTCGGCGGCAGCGACCCCCCGCGCGAGCTGCCACTCGCGCAGGTAGTTGACCAGGACCGGGCCCAGCACCCCCGCAGTCGACCAGGCCGTGAGCAAGCGCCCGTGGATCGCTCCGACGTGCATGACGCCGAACAGGTCGCGCAGGTAGGCCGGAATCGTGGCGAAGCCGCCGCCGTACATGCTCATGATGACGGCGTACGCCGCGACGAACAGCGGGACGCTGCCACTGCGTCCGATGCTCGGTACGGCCGCATAGAGCACCGCGCCCAGCGCGAAGTACACCGCGTAGGTGCGCGACCGCCCGATCACGTCGGACAGCGACGACCACACGAATCGGCCCGCCATGTTCGCCAGCGAGAGCAACCCGACGAACCCGGCCGCCGCTGCGGGCCCGATCCTGCCCACGAACATTTCCTGAATCATCGGGCTCGCGGCTCCCAGCACGCCGATGCCCGCCGTCACGTTCAGGCAGAGTACTCCCCACAGCAGCCAGAACTGCGGCGTCCGGAGCACCCGATCCACGTGTACGTCCGGTCCGGCCGCACGCGCCGCGGCGCGCGGCATGCGCCCGCCGGGTGCATAGCCCGGAGGTGGGAGGCGTACCGTGAACACGCCGAACATCATGAAGACGAAATAGACCGCGCCCATGACGGCCATGGCTGGCGCGACCCCCGTGCTGGTGGCCGACTTGAACTGCTCCATGAGCAGCACGGCGAGCGGCGAGCCGATCATGGCGCCTCCACCGAATCCCATGATCGCCATGCCGGTGGCCATGCCCGGTCGGTCGGGAAACCACTTGAGCAGCGTGCTCACGGGCGCGATGTAGCCAAGGCCCAGGCCGATGCCACCGATCACCCCGTATCCGACGGCCAAGAGCCAGAACTGGTGCAGCGCGACCCCCACCGACCCGATCATGAGCCCGCCACAGAAGCACACGGCGGACGCGAACATCGCCTTGCGGGGCCCGGCGCCCTCGAGCCAGCGCCCGAACGTGAACGCCGACAGGCCGAGGCACACGATGGCGATCGAGAAGACCCAGCCGATGGTGGAGAGCTTCCAGTCATCGGGCAGGCTCGTCGTGACCCCCAGCTGCCGGGACAGAGGCAGGTTGAAGACGCTGAAGGCGTACGCCTGACCGATCGCCAGGTGGATGGCCAGCGCCGCTGGCGGTACCCTCCAACGGCTGAAGCCGGGAGGTGCGACAGTGCGGGCGCGATCAAGAAGGGGAAGCGAGGCCATGACGGGCGGAATCGTACCGCCGGGGACGGTCCAAGCGCGACCGCCCACCCGAGAGGGTAGGAGACGGTCACCGACTTGCGACGTCGGGTCACACCGCGTGTCCAGTGCTTGCTTTCACGAGAGAAAACGCGACCTTTGGAGGCTTGGACGCCTCCTCTGCCCGCTCTCGCGCCCGACGGGTCTTGCCCGCGATCGTTTCCGCCGACACCATCGCGCGACTCTCGCTGCTCGACGAGTCGCCGATCGCCTTTTGCGCACTCACGACGGAGTGGCGCTGTGCGTACGCGAACGTGGCCTTGGGCACGCTGCTCGGCCGACCGGCCAGTGCGCTGGTCGGCGACAGTGCGCGCGACCTCTTTGCCGATTCGGCCGGAACCGCGTTCGAGTCGGCGTGCCGCTTTGCCATGGAGGAGCGCATCAGCGTGACGGGCGAGGCCCTGCTCCCGCAGTTGGGGCGCTGGTTCGAGGTGACCGCCTTCCCGGTCGAGGGTGGCATCGGCGTGCACCTGCTCGACATCACCACGCGCAGGGCGCACGAGGAGGAGATGCAGGCGGAGGCCGCGTCTGCCGCGCTCCAGAAGGCGCTCGAAGCCGAGCGCACGCGACGGCTCGGTGAGCTCCGTGAACTGCAGAAGCGGGAGTCGCTCGGCGTGCTGGCCGGCGGCATCGCCCACGACTTCAACAACCTCCTTGTCGCCATTCTCGGCAACGCGTCGATTGCCCTGGCGGATCTTGCGGCCCAGCATCCGGCGCGCTCCGCCATCGAGGACGTGGAGCGGGCCGCGCAGCGAGCGGCGGAGCTGACGCGGCAACTGCTCGCGTACGCTGGACGCGGACACTTCGTGGTCGAGAAGCTCGACCTCGCGGGCCAGGTGCAGGAGATGACCAACACGCTGCGCGCGGCCCTCAGCCCGAAGGCGCGGTTGCGGCTCGAGTTTGGCCGCGACTTGCCGGCCATCGAGGGAGACGCGACGCAGTTGCGGCAGGTGGTGATGAACTTGCTGACCAACGCCTCGGATGCGCTCGGCGACGACGAGGGGACGATCACGGTCAAGATGGACACGCGAACGATCGCTGGTGGGTTGGCGTCGGCACCGACGTTGACCGACGGCGCGTACGTCTGCCTCGAGGTGACCGACACCGGTCACGGGATGGACGCCGCGGTCAAGCAGCGCATCTTCGAGCCGTTCTTCACGACGAAGTTCACGGGGCGGGGCTTGGGTCTGGCCGCAGCCAAGGGGATTGTCGAGGGGCATGGGGGCGCGATCGCCGTGCGCTCCGACCCGGACGACGGTGCGACGTTCACGGTGTACTTCCCGGCGCTCGCGGAGCAGGCCCCGGTGGCTGCGCCAGCGCTCGTGCTGCGCACCACACCCGTCGGGACCTGCGTCCTGGTGGTTGACGACGAGCCCCTCGTGCGGCGTGCTGCGCGCGCCATGCTCGAGCGGCAGGGCGTGGAGGTGCTCGAGGCGTCGGATGGCGAGCAGGCGCTCGAAATCTACGAGGAGAACCGCGCTCGGGTGCGCGCGGTGTTGCTGGATCTCGCGATGCCGCGCATGGATGGGCAGGAAACGTTGCGGCGGCTACGCGCCTCACCCTCGAACGTGCCGGTGCTGCTGATGAGCGGCTACGACGAAGACAACGTGACGGGCGGCGAGCTGGGGCGCGGGGCGGCGGGCTTTCTACAGAAGCCGTTCCGTGCGGCGGATCTGGCGCGCGGTCTCGAACAGGTGCTCGCGTCCTGACGATGCGGGCGCCGATATTGCGATTCGCCGTACCAGCGAGCATATCGTACGGGAACGTGTGTTTCACCGAACGCGGCTGCGCGCCGCAGGGATGTCTGGCGGATGAGTGATTCAGCATTTTCTCGGCGTGCCTTCATGGCGGCAGCGGCGGGAGTCGGCGGTGCCTTTCTGGTCACCGGCTGGGCGGAGGCTGCGGAAGCGGCGGAGCGCTCGCTGGAGGAGGCCACGGTGCAGGGGCGAGCCCGCTACAAGGTGCTGACGCAGGAGGAGGCGGCCGACGTGATTGGGCTCACGTCGCAGATCTTCCCGAGCGATGGCACGCCGGG
>JANMLN010000165.1:0-77908 GCA_031372565.1 Gemmatimonadota bacterium
GCTGCCGCCGACGTTCACCCTCACCGAGTTGCAGGAAGTCTACGAGTTGCTGCTTGGCCGGCGGCTGCACAAAGCGAGTTTTCGCCGAGCGTTGCAGGCCGCGTACCTGGTGGAACCGACCGACGAGTGGCGCAGCGAGGGGCGAGGGCGGCCAGCGCAGCTGTACCGCTACGCCCCGCGCCGCCGCCGCCATGGGCGCCGCAGCGTCCGCTTCGACATCCTGGGGCAGTAGCGCCCGCTCGCCACGTCCCGCTCGGGCCCGGGCGGCCGTGGCCGACCCGTGACGGATCCTGACTTGCGCGCCGGGGTAGATAGTTGCAAAGTGTATCTAACGCCCAATCCCCGGGGGAGCGCAGCCGATGCACGCCTATCTCGACCGCCTCTGTCGTGCCTTGACGGAACGTGATGCTGTGGCCATCCGCGAGCTCCTGAGCGAGCCGATGGCGGACACCCTGCCCGTGTCGGTGCGCGCCGAAGCCACCGCCTTCGCCGCTCATCCGGCCCGGGACGCGCGCGCGCCGCTGCAGGCGTTCGTCTTCGCGCATCGCATGGCGCAATTGATGGCCGCCACGGGCCGACCGGCGCCGACTTCCGCGCCCACGCCGAGGCCGCGCAGCGACGAACCGCTCGACGCCGCGCGCCCGGTGCACGCCGCTCCCCGACCCACCCGGCGCGCAACCGCAGCGTGACCGGGGAGCGCGCCGCTAGGGTGTGACGACGGGGCGCCCGTACATGTCCCGCACATCGACCGCACCGACGCGAAGCGCCGTCAGGGCGGGCACGAGCGTGGCCCGATCACCCGCGATCACGATCGTCAGCTTCGACGGATCGATGTAGCGTGCGGCGACACGCTGCACATCGGCCACCGTGACCGCGTCCACCTTGGCCTGATACTTCGCCAACTCCGCCAGTGGAATGCCAAGCGATGCGACGGCGGCAATGCCGTTCGCGACGTCGGCCGTCGATTCGAACCGGTCGGCATAGCCAAGCGTGAGGTACCGCTTGGCCTTGGCCAACTCCTCGGCGGGCACGGTGTCGCGAATGGCGCGCAGCTCCTTGAGGAACTCGAGCAAGGCCGAGTCGCTCTTGGCCGAGACGATCTCGCCTCCCGCCGACCACGGACCCACGTAGCGGCGCAGCGCGAAGTTGCTCGACGCACCGTAACTGTACCCCTTCGTCTCCCGCAGGTTGGAGTTCAACCGGCTGGTGAACGAACCACCGAGCACGGTGTTCAGCACCTGCAGTGGGTAATAATCCGGGCTCGCACGATTCACGCCGACCCCCCCGATGCGGAACGACGATTGGGCGGCGGCCGGCTTGTCCACGACGACGATCCGGGTGGCGTTCGTCGGGGCGGGCGCCGTGGCCTGGGGGCGCGGCGGCAACGTGGTGCGCGTCCAGCCACCGAAGAGGCGACGCGCGAGCGCGATGGCGCCCTGCGTGGTCACGTCACCGACGATGATCAACGTCGCGTTGTTGGGCCGATACCAAGTGCGATGAAAGTCGGCCACGTCATCACGCGTGAGCGCCTCGGTCTCTGCCTGCGTCCCGTTGACGCTGCGTCCGTACGGGTGCGCTTCGCCAAACGTGAGTGCCGCAAAGGCACGATCCGCCATCGCGGGACCGCGGTCCTTCTCCTGCAGGAGCGCGGTCATGCGTTCGCTGCGCAGGCGCGTGAACTCCTTGCTCTCGAGCGTCGGACGCACCACCACATCGGCGAGGAGCGAGAGCGCCGAATCGAGGACGGCCACGGGAGCATGCAAGGAGATGAGGGCCCGATCAAACGCTGCGGTCGTGAAGAGGCGTGCGCCGAAGAAGGCTTGTTGCTCCGCCACGTCCAGCGCGGTGCGTCCCGGCGTGCCTTCATCAAGCAGGTTGGCCGTGAGCGTGGCGAGCCCGCCCTTGCCGGGCGCTTCCACATCGCTTCCGGCGCCGACGACGAGCGATACATCGACGACAGGTAGCTCGTGGCGCTCGACAATGATCAGGCGCAAACCATTGGGCAGCGTGCGCTCGCGCGGCGTGGTCAGGGTCAAGCGCTTTGGCGCGCCAAGCACCGGCGGCTTGCTGCGATCGAACTGCTGCGCGCGGAGGACGGTCGGCATGAGGAGCAGCGCGGCCAGCGCCCCGCGGGTGCCTGCACGCGAGCGGAGTGAGTGCATGAGTGCGGTCATCAGTTGGCCCCCCGGACGGCGAGTTCGGTCTTCCCCTGCGGGACGACGGTCAGCACCACCTTCCCCTTGCCGGCCAACCAGGTGCGTGCGGCGCGCTGCACATCGGCCGGTGTCAGCCGCTCTACCTCTGCGAGCTCCGCAGCGAGACAGTCCGGCGTCTGACGGGCGGCGAGGCACTGGCCGAGTGCCTGCGCTCGGCCGAGGGAGCTGGAGAGGGCATCGAGCAAGGATGCGCGCGTCTGGTTCTTGTGGCGCTGCAGCTCACGGTCCGTGGGTCCGGAGGCCGCGAGGGTGGTGATGGCTGAATCGAACGCAGCGGCCAGCACACGCGGATGCACGCCGGGCTTGGGCGTGCCCACCAGCTGAAAGCTGCCCGCGAGACGCTGTGTGGGATTCGACGCGCGAACATCCTGCGCCACCTGCCGCTCGTAGACGAGCGACCGATAGAGCCGCGACGACTTGCCCTGGCCGAGGATCGCTGCCGCCGCATCGAGCGCGGATTCATCCGCGTGACGGATGGGCACGCCGCGCCAGGTCCAGCTCAGGCGCGGAAGTTGGACCCGATCCTCCAGCACGAGGACGGTGTCGCGGGCAAGTGGCGGGAGTGCGGTCGCGGTGGAGCGCGGCGGCGTGGCCGCATTGCGCGGGATCTCGCCGAAGTAGCGCGTCACCATCGCGCGCGCGCTGTCCGGGTTGAAGTCGCCCGAGATGACGAGGATCGCATTGTTGGGCGCGTAGTACTGGCGGAAGAAGTCCTTGACATCGTCGAGCGCGGCGGCCGAGAGGTCCGTCATGGAGCCGATCGTGCTCCACGAGTACGGATGTCCGGAGGGCCAGAGGGCGGCCAGCGTGGTTTCGTACGACCGCCCGTACGGCGCGTTGTCGTAGCTCTGCCGGCGTTCATTCTTCACGACGTCGCGCTGGAGGTCGAGCTTGGCCTGATCCATGGTCGGCAGCAGCCATCCCATGCGGTCGGCGTCGAGCCAGAGCATGAGGGGCAGCGCGTGCGTCGGCCCCGATTCGTAGTAATCGGTCCGATCCTGGTTCGTGGAGCCGTTGTTCTGCGCGCCGGCAGCCTCGAGCCACTGATCGAACTTGCCGACCGGCACGTTGGACGATCCCATGAACATCACGTGTTCGAAGAGATGGGCGAAGCCGGTCCGGCCGACCTTCTCGTCGCCTGATCCGACCTTGAACCACTGGTAGACGGTGACAAGCGGCACCGTTCGATCGACGTGCAGGATGACGTCGAGCCCGTTGGGGAGCGTGATACGCTCGTGGGGCAGGCTGAGACGAGGCGACGCAGGTTGCGCCGCGCCGAGCGCTGGCGCGAGCAGACACAGCGCAGAGAGCCAACGGGCGAGTGAGGTGTTCACGGACGGGAAGGGTTCAAGTTCCAAAGGACAGCGCCCCGGTCATGCGAAGACCGGGGCGCTGTGTGGCACGCAGGCGCACAGCGCGGGATTCACCCCGGCTTGGTCACATCCTTCGCCTGCGGTCCCTTCTGGCCCTGCTCGATCTCGAACTCCACCTTGTCCCCCTCGGCCAACGACTTGAAGCCGCTGCCTTGGATGGCGCTGAAGTGCACGAACACGTCGGGTCCTCCCTCGCGCGAGATGAAGCCGAAGCCCTTCGCGTCGTTGAACCACTTCACAGTGCCGTTGATCCTTGCCATACGACGTTCCCTCGTCCCACTGGGACAATCATGGTGAAGCGAGACATCGGGCACGACGCGCCGGCGTGTCGCGCGCCAGCCGCTCATGCGTCGATATCAGAAGTGCGGCTAGTATAGCGTTTTCTGGCCCGCAACGCACGACCGCCGATCACCCGGGGGGTGGTCGGCGGTCACAAACGAGCGTCCTGCGGGTCGGTCAGGTCAGGCGGCGCCGGCGATGTAGCGAGCGAATCGGCCGCAGTTCGTGCACGTCAGCGTCACGTGCGAGAGCGGTGGCGGTGGCGCCTTGTTGGGGTCACGCTTGATCTTCCCGGAGCAGCTCGGACAACTGAGCGCGGCCCCCTGTCGATCACTCGTGATGAGGTGGAGGGCCTGAGCCGGATTGAAGGAATTCGGGCGCGGCTTCCGCATCATACCTCCTAGAGATGTCCTGTCATCGGCACCACAGTGGCGCGACGACAGATTTGAGAACGTAATCACAAAATGGCCTAAATTGAAGTCCCCCTTGCACTTGCACGACTATTCCAGAAATCGTCCTACTCGACCGTTGCGCCAGTCGGACTGGGTAGTCCTCGCATATCGTCATAAACCGCAAGCGGTTGAACCAATCCAGGGCATGCAGCACTGTATGCGAATAGGACCGACAGTCCTAGACAAGGTCCGAGCAGGCGTCCAGTTCCTGACCGTCGCTGGCCTCCTCATCCTCGGCGTAGCCACTGACGGTACTGCCCAAGCGGCGGGTCCAGCGAAGGCTGGAAGCCCTGCCACCGCGACCGCTGCCGCGCCGTCTCCGCTGGGGACCGTGCCGGGCCCAGCCGCCGGGGACGGTCCGCCGCCCAAGATCAGTCTCTCCGCCGACGTGACCGGGTTTGCGTCCTACGGCAATACCAGCGAACGACGCCTTGGCACCCTGCTCTCGGTCGCGCGTGGCGACCGGGTGTGGGAGATGGATGCCACCGCGATCGGCACCTACTCTGACGTCGAGACGCCGACGACGCCCTATACGGTAAATCGACGGAGCGGCAGCCTGCTGCTCGCGGTCGACCATCGGCCGTTCGACGACTGGAGCCCGTTCGCATGGGCCAAGGCAGAAGGCAGCCTCGAATACCGCATTGCGCTCCGCAGCCAGGTCGCGCTGGGGCTCAAGCGCGTGCTCTATCGAACGCCGGCTGCCGATTCTCTCCTGTCAGAGAGTGTGGCGCTCAGCCTGGCGATCATTCGCGAGGAGACCCGCGCCACCGCCAGCGCACTCGCCAATCCGGACTTCAGCGTCTGGCGCTGGTCGGCGCGGCTGCGCACGCGTCGAAAGGTCACGCGCGGCATGGAGCTGCTGGCCGATCTCTACTATCGCCCGTTGGTCGCTGAGGTGAGTCGCTACACGTTGGAGGCCAGCGGCACGGCGACCTTTCCGCTGGCGACGACCGTCGGCCTCGTGGTGCGGTGGCGGCATCTCTACGACTCCGAGGCCACGCTTCGCGGAGCACGATCCAACAGCGACGGCACCATCAACGTCGGGCTGCGACTCGAGTTTGCTCGCCGGTAGCGCGCGGCACGACTGACCCGCGCTTCGCGCTTACCGCGCCGAGCGGACGCCCAGCAGCGCCAGCGCACCGCGCGCGGCGCGCACCCCGTGATCCTGCGCCTCTTCAAACAGGGACAGCCCGCTCAGATCGGAGTGGCCGTACCAGATCGGACCCCGCGCCGCAGTGAGCGCGCGTCGCCACGGCGCCGACAGGAAACCAGGCTCCGGGCGTGCCATGGCGTGGCCGAACCGGCGCAAGTCGACGCGTTCGACAACGCGTCGCAGCGCAGGGTGCGCGCGCTCGAGATCGCGCAGCACCAACTCCGCGGCGTCCGACCACGAGAGCGCGGCCAGTGTGCGTCGTGCCTCCGCCGGCGTGCCCGAGGTGAGGGCGTGGTAGTACGTCCACACGGTCGGTCCGCGCAGCGCAGAGAGCCGCTGATGCGTGGCATTCACGTAGCCCAACCCGGGCGAGTCGACAATCGTGTTATCCCACGCGGGGGCGCTGCCGCGCTCCGCGGGCCACTCCCGCAGTGTCAGATTGGCCACGAGCCACGGCGCGGTCGTCATCGCCGGGGCAGGTCCGAAGTCCGCGACCACGCGCGAGGCCACGAAGATCGGTGCCGCCCAGATGCAGGCATCGGCGGTGTACTCGGCGTCTTCGGTCCGGACCACGACGCCGCGTCCGCCGCGCCGTCGCGCGACCGCGCGCACCGCCGACCCGGTTCGCACGCGCGCACCGACCCGTTCCAACAATCGCGCCACGAGCCAGCCGTTCCCCTCGGGCCAGGTGAGCGGTCCCCGCTCGTCCGGTTCGCGCGCCACGAAGTAGTGGAGTCCGGCCCACGCCGAGGCATCGCGCGCGGGCGTGCCGTAGTCGTCCCGCACGGCGTAGTCGGCGTACCAGCGCAGCGCGCGCGAGCGAAAGCTCTCGCGGTCGAGCCACTGCGTCAGCGTGAGGGTGTCGAGTGGTGATGACGACGGCCGGCCGTGCGCCGAGGGAATCGTGAACTCGCCCGATGCCCGCAGGGTGGCGAGTCGCTCCTGAAAGCGCATCCATTCGGCCCGGTCGACCGGAGAGTCGAGCAGGAAGCTCTCGGCACCCTCGTGCCACTCGCCCCGCCAGAAGAGCCGTTCCTGGGGCGAATGACAGAGTGTGCGCTCGTCCCAGACGCCGTCCTTGAGAACGCCGAGATCGGCAAACAGGTCGCGCGCAGTCGTCGCGTGCTTGCCCGGCACGGGCACATAGTGCGCGCCCCACGGATACGGGCTCACCGCGTTGGCGCCGCTCTGCGCATTGCCACCGGCCTCGTGGCCGAGTTCGAGCAGCAGGTAATCGTGAAAGCCCTGCCGCTCGCACCACCACGCCGCCGACAGCCCTGCCATCCCCCCACCGACGATTATCAGCGGAACGCGTCGGCGCTCACGGATGGCTCCGAGCGGCGCGTTCGCACGCAGGCGATGTCCAGCGCCGCTCTCATCCTCGGCAAAACCGCCGGTGTAGCCGGGCGACCCTTTTCGCGTGAGTCCTGCCAACGCGGCCGCGGAGGTCGCCACGAAGGCGCGGCGGGACATCGGACCGAACGAAGGGGTCACCGGTTGATCTGCTCGAACTCCCGCTCGTACGTGCGCACGAGGACCTGATCGTTGAGTCGATTCGGTTCGACCGCCACCTGCCGCATGTCGAGCGGAAAGTCGAACATCGGCCCGAGCTGGCCGAGCGACAGGAAGCGCAGCCCCGGCGGCAACGTGGGCGGTGCCGCATACGGCGACGATCCCGCGAGGATGAAGCCCCACTCCCCGAAGGATGGCACGTACAGGTGATAAGGCGCCGTGCTGAACCCGGCCTCCCGCAGCGTGCGCTCGATGCACCAGAACGACGCGCGTGCGAACATCGGCGATGTGCTCTGGACGACGATGCGCCCGTCCGGTGTCAGGTGCCGGCGGAGCAGGCGATAGAACGCGGTGGTGTAGAGCTTGCCGACCGCGTAATTGGACGGATCGGGAAAGTCGACGACGACGAAGTCGAAGGCGGCGTCGTTCGCATCGAGCCAGGTGAAGGCGTCGGCATTCACGACGGTCACGCGCGGGTCGCTGAAGGCGCGCCGGTTGAGCGTCACCAACTCGGGGTGTGTCGTGAAGAGCTGCGTCATGGCGCCGTCGAGATCCACCAGCGTGACGTGCGCGACGCCGGGATAGCGCAGCACCTCGCGCAGCGCGAGGCCATCACCGCCGCCGAGCACGAGCACGCGTCGCGCGGCCGGCAACGCGGCCAGCCCGGGATGCACCAGCGCCTCGTGATAGCGATACTCGTCGCGCGAGCTGAACTGCAGGTGATTGTTGAGGTAGAGGCGCAGGTCGTCCTTCCATACGGTGAGCACGATGCGCTGGTACGGCGTGGTCCGCGCGAAGATGACATCGTCGGCGTACAAGCCGCGCTCGGCCGCCGCCATGAGTCGATCGCCCGCAGCGAAGCCGGCCACCAGCGTGGCCAGCACGACACCGCCCACCACCCGGAGCGCACGCGGGGCGCCGAGGCTGCCCCGGAAGAGCCAGGTGCTCCAGAGCGCGACCACCGCATTCACGATCCCGAAGCCGAGCGCGGAGCGCACGAGACCCAGTTTCGGCACCAGGACGAGCGGAAAGAGAATGGAGGCGATGAGCGCCCCGAGGTAATCGAAGGTCAGGACGTTGGCGACGACGTCCTTGAACGAGAATCGTTCCTTGAGGAGCCGCATGAGGAGCGGCACTTCGAGTCCGACGAGAATACCGATGATGGCCACGATGACGTACAGCGCGAGGCGAAACGCCTCCGTGTACGCGAAGGCGAGGAAGAGCAGCGCCGAGGACCATCCACCCACCACGGCCACCATGAGCTCAATGGCGACGAACCGGGAGGCGAGTCCGCGCGAGAGGTAGCGGGAGAGCCAACTCCCGACGCCCATCGATGCGAGATAGACGCCGATCACGGTCGAGAACTGCGTGACGGAGTCGCCGAGCAGGTAACTGGCGAGCGCGCCGGCCACGAGCTCATAGACGAGCCCGCACGCGGCGATCAGGCAGACGGTGGCAAAGAGCGCCGGCGCCACGATCCGCGCCTAGTGGATGCTCGCCGCGATGATGATGGAGATCCCGATCCCCATGCACCCCATGAGGACGGCGATGGCCATGTTCTTTTGCTGCAGGATCTCGTTCCAGAGGTGCCCGGGGGTGAGCTTGTCGACGGCAACGAAGGTGCCGAACAGGATCACGATACCGAGCACCGCGTAGACGACGCTCGCGGTGACATTCTTGACGAGGGTGTCCATGACGTCAGCTCCTCACTTGCCGTAGGTGGACCGGGTGCCGTAGTACGTCGATCGATAGGAGCCCGGGTTGTTGCGGATCGAACGGGGGTCGCCGTTGGATTGTTGCGCCGAGGCGAAGGTGAAGCCGCGATACTCGAGCACGGCCGCACCGATCAGCACGACCACGCCGAATGCGAGGTACCCACGAGGGAGTGTCATCAGTCGTCGGAGTCGCTGGAGGAGGAATCGTCGGAGTCGTCCGAGCTCGCGGGCGCAAAGTCGGACTCGGCCCAGCGCGTCGTCTCGAAGGCGGCCGACCGCAGCGAGACGATCACCGGTGGCACGATGAGGAGCACGAACGCCGCGAACCACCAGATGAGGCCGGGTTGGTCGCGCCGCACTTCGATGCGCCAGTCGATGTCGCGGCCGGCATCGGGGCCGTCGAGCTCGATGCGCATGAACCATCGTCCGGCGGGCACGGCGCCCAGCCGCACATCGTCGGAGCGGGAGCCCTCGCTCCACGACTCGCCCTCGTCCACACCGTGGTAATAGCTGACCTCGCGACCGACGTCGATGACCTGGCCCGTCGAGTCGTTGACGAGTGTCATGCCGACGAACAGCCACGAGCCGTCGACGGTGGCGGACGAGGTGATCACGACGTTCGACGTCGGGCCCGCGAGCGTGAACGGGTCGGTGACGAACGGCGCCTTGTCGGTCGCAACACCGGGATGGAAGACGCCGTCGACCGCGGATGCCAGGCGCCCTCCCGCAGTGCCGAGGCGCAGACCGACCAGCACGAGCAAGGCCACCGCGAGCATCACGAACGCCTGCCAGTAGCGTGCCGGTGTCCCGGCCAGCGGATTGGGCTGGTTGGCGAAGGTCCCGCGCGCAGAGGGAAACGGCTCCGTGACCTTGAAGGCGGCGCGAATCCGCTCGCCGGACACGTACTCACCCAGCGACCAGGTGACCTCCTCGTCCGTCTCCTCGGCGGAGAGCAGGAACGGCGGTGCGACATGATCCTTGACCGTGACCACGTCGCCGACGTTCAGCATCCACGGGAACTCACCCAGGGCAAAGACCGTCGTGGCACTCGACGTCTGGAAGAGCTTGAACGTGGTATCGCGCCACGTGGCGGTTGGATGCCCGCTGACGCTTCCGCCCTCCGGGATGCCGCGCACCGCGATGATGTCGTTCCAGTGCCCATCGTACTCGGACAGGTAGCGAAAGCCGCGGAACGGGTTGAAGAGCAGATACTCCTGCCACCGGTAGTTGATGCCGTCGACGGTGATCTGCCGGACCTGGAAGCCGATCACGTCCCACGGGTCGCCTTTCCATGTTCCGCGACTGCCGAGGGGAATCAGCGGACGCGCGCGCGCCATCGTCTTCTCGAAGGTCTGCAGCACCGCCACGTTCGCGTCGCTCGCATCGAGCGTGGCGAGGCAACTGTCGCACACGACGCTCGCCGCGAACTGGAAGCTCCGCAGCTGGATCGCGGCGCCGCAGTTCGGGCAGTTGAGCCCCCGAGCCTGAACGCTGGTCACCACCCCTCGAAGGTACGGAGGTTGCGCAACTCGAGCTGACGCAGCTCGACGGGTTCACCGACGAAGAGCAGCGGCGGCGTTTCACTGTAGTCGATCGTGGCAAAGTTGCCCGCGGTGCTCCGCGCGTCGGCGAAGGGCACCAGCCCCGAGGGCGCGTAGGCGAACGGGAGTTCGCCCTCGGTGCCGACGTACGACGCCATCGTGATGCTCGCGAGGACGAATCGTTCGCCGCCGTGGGGAAAGGTGTCGCCCGGGGACACGTCGTCGGACGACGGCAAGGGGCGATCCGGCGTGGCAGGGCGCGACATCACGTAGTCGGCCTGCGCATCGGAGAGCCAGCCGCTGGTATCATCCGAGAAACGGCAGTGCCATTCGCTCCAACCCCCGCGCTCCCATCGATACACGAGGCGCCCGACCACGACGAAGTCGCGATCGTGCCATCGCCCCTCGGTGCCAAGCTGGATCGGCGAGGGGGTGAGGGGCACGACCGTGCTCGTGCCCACCTTGGTGAGGTCGAGGTCGTGGCGCACGAGCACCGATCGGCAGTACTCACAGGTGGTTTGCACCGCCTGCGCCCACCGAAACTCGATCGTCGCGCCGCAGTTGGGACACGACGTCTGTACGCCGGTCATTCGGCGCGAATGACGCGAACGGAGACGGGAGTCGAACGCGCGCGGTGCTGTCCTTCGGGTCCGTACGACCGTTCGAGGCACCGGATCTGCGTGACCCGTGCGCCGATCGCCTCGCTCAGCGCCGACGCGAAGTCGAACTCGTCGCGTGGCGTGCAGCAAAACACGTTCAGGCAGATCGTGCCGTGCTCGGGGAAGGTGTGGACCGTCAGGTGTGACTCGGCGAGGATCTGGATGCCCGTGAGCCCGCCGGGAGCGGGAAAGCGGTGCCATACCGCTGGTGCCACGGGGCGCAGTTGCATCTCACCGACAATACGCGCGAAGAGTCGCTCGAGTACGGCCTGATCAGCGAGACGAACGGCATCTGCGCCGCGCGCCTCGATGATCCACTCTTGTCCGTAGAGGGACATCAGCTGCCACTCGGCTTGATCGTGGCGTCCGGTGCGGCGGGCGGCGGCGTGGTGGGTGCGGGCGGCTGCGACGGGGTGAGTGCGCCGGTCATTGCATTGCCGATACCCACACCGGCGGCGAGCCCCGCTCCCAGCCCGGCGATCCCGCCGCCCCCCTGATTGGCGGCTGCGATCGAGACCGACTGGGCCACCTGGAACTTCATGTACTGGTCGAGGTTGCCGACCATGTTCATCTGGATGCGCTGGTCGAGGACCTTCTGCAGCTCCTCCGGCAGCGAGACGTTCTCGACCATGAACGAGTCGAGGACGAGTCCCATCTCGGCGAACGTCGGTGTGAGCAGTGCCTTCATGGCATCGCCGATGGCCGGCGTATTGGCGGCCATGTCGAGGAACGGCACCCCCCCCTGCGCGAACGCGGCGGAGACCGACGCGACGATGGTGTTGCGCAGCTGCCCCTCGATGTCGGCCACGCCGTAGCTCTCCCGCGTCCCCGACAGTTTGGCGTGGAAGACGGCCGGGTCGGCCAGGTGCCAGCTATAAATGCCGAAGGCGCGCAGCCGGACCGCTCCGAAATCCTTGTCGCGCACGGTGACCGGGTTCTGCGTGCCCCACTTCTGGTTGACGCGCGTCCGTGTCGAGAAGAAATAGACGTCGCTCTTGAACGGCGACTTGAACAGCTTGTCCCAGTTCTTGAGGTTGGTCAGGAGCGGGATGTTCTGCGTCTCGAGCGTGTGCAGGCCGGGACCGAAACTGTCGGCCACCTTGCCCTCGTTGACGAAGAGCGCACGCTGCGTCTCGCGCACGGTCAGCTGCGCGCCGTACTGGATTTCCTGGTCCGCCATCGGATAGCGCCAGGCAAGCGTGCTGTCATCCGATTCCGTCCACTGGATGACATCGACGAACTGCTTCTTGAGAAAGTTGCCGAGACCCATGGCCAGCTCCGGGAACGGGGCGTGAAGACGCGTGGGAGAGCCGCGCACCATGGCGCGCGGAGGAGGACGCTAGAAGCTCAGGATCGTGAGCAGGCGGAAGTCACGTCCGAGCACGGGCACCCGCGCTTGCGCATTGCCGAGCGCCTGCGCGGGATCAAAGAGGGCATAGCCGTCGCCCCCCAGGTCGAACAGGTAGACCTGCGTCCATGGATTCGGAATGCCACCCTGATCAAACCAGGCGGTCATGGCGCGCCGGCACTGCTCGGAGTTCAGCACGAGCCGCACCTTGTCCGGCGTCGGCGTGGGGATGCGGCCATCGTGCCGCACCACCGAATCCTGCCGCGCGTGCGGCGAGAGCGCCTCGACGAGCGCGCCGGTGATCCACGACGTGCTGATGTCGTTGGGGCGACACGGGGTGACGCGCGTCGGGACGCGCAGGTCCTCGAGCTGCTGCAGGTACAGCGCCGTGCCGGTGCGCAGTTCGAGGTTGGTGGTGTACTGCAGTCCACGCCGGACATTCACCGCGTGTCGCTCACGGGTGAAGCCGATCGCCCGCACCTCCACCACACGCTTGCCGGCGGGGACATCCAGCAGGGTGAATCGACCGGCCAGATCGGTGACCGTCGAGAAGTTGGAGGGCGGGGCGAGTGGCGATGTATCACTCGTGGCGAACACCAGCGCGCCGCCGACCGGGAGGCCCGACGACGAGTCGGTGACCGTGCCGTGGACGTCGCCGCTCCCGGTCTCCCCACCCGCGCTCAGGCCCGCGCGGGCACCGCGTCCGAACGGCAAATCGAAGAGGGCCGAGGGACGGCATGCGCCACCCGCCGCCAGAGCGAACAGGGCGCAGGCACGGAGTGCGGTTGAACGGCGGAAGTGAGCGGCCACGGCATCCCGAAGGTGGACTTTCAAGGTACCCCCCGCTGGCCGGTGCAGCAACCGAAGAGACCGGGTAGGCAGCCCCGCCCGAACGACCGGGGGGGCTGGCTGGCGATCGGCGCGAATCGTTACGCAGCGGAGCGTCTGCCCGCTGCGCGACGTTAGTAGCCCAGCCGCTCCACGCAATGCGGCAACATCTTGCGCCACCACGGCCAATCGTGGTTCACGTCGTGGCCCCAGAGGTCCAACTGGTGGGGGATCCCTTTGGCACCCAACGCCGTTGCGAGCCGGCGCGAGGCGTCCGGAACCTCGTACGCGCCTTGACCCGTCACGATGCAGATCCGACTGTGGTGCCGGAGCAGTTCGAGGTTGTTGCCCGACAGCCCCGGGACGTACCAGAGCGGATTGTTGAAGAAGCAGTTGTCGTCCGAATACCCCTTGAAATAGGACTTCGAGAGGTCGTAGAAGCCGCTCATCGCCACCAGTGCATCGAACAGGTCCGGACGACGCAGCATGCAGTTGGCGGCGTGAAACGCTCCGAAGCTGGCCCCCGTGGTCAGGATGCGCGCGCCGGGATCACCCGTCATGCGCCGGATATGCGGGACCACTTCGTCTTCGACGTACCGCACGTACATCGCCTGCCGCCGTGCCGACTCCGGCACCGGAATCTTCTTGTCCATCCAGGCGTGCGAATTGATCGAGTCGATCGAGAAGATGCGGACCCGCCCGGCGAAGAGCAGCGGCTCCATCGCCTTGATCAGGAAGAAGCGCTCGTTCTCGAGATAGTCGGCCGCGGCCGTCGGAAAGAGGAGGATGGGCTTGCCGGCATGGCCGTACTCGACGATCGGCATCTCCATGCCGAGCGAGGGACTGCGCCAGCCGAAGCGAACGCGGCGGAGCGATGGATCAACAAATTGGAGGGGCATCCGAAAGGCGGGTTGTGGAAGAGGGGCGTCGAAGCGCGCGCTCAGCGCTGCTCGGAGAGCTTCTGCTGCACGACGGCGGCAATGCGCTTCTCCAACTCGCCCACCGTGGTGCAGCGAACGTCGGCGCCGCTGAACTGGACGGGTCGGCCCGTGGCCTGGACGACGGTGGCGAGGACGCTCGTGCCGTCTCCGTTGTCCTTGACCTCGGACGAGACCGACATCTGGATCTGGTAGCCGTCCGCGTTGGGCTCGCTCTGCTGATAGCCACAGTCGAGCAGCCGGCGCATCGGCAACGCCCCGATGCGCGCGCGCACCTTGAAGTCGAGGTTGCCGAGCATCCGCTCCTTGCTCACCATCGTGGTGATCGGAATGCCGAGCGACTCATACGCGCCGGGCAGCACGGCAAAGACCTTGTCCGCGTTGACCAGCATGCGCGCGGTGCTGGCCTGCACGATGTTGGTCATCCCCGTGCCCACGGACAGGTTGCCCGCTCCGCCGGTCTGGATGATGTTCTGGGTGCTCTGGACCACGATCCCCTCACCCTCCGGGCTCGCGCTCGAGCCGCTGGTGGATGCGCAGGCCGTGGCGAGGGCAAGCGCGGGCAGGACGCGAAGGGTGCGGATCATGGTCGGGAACTCGGCGCAGAGGGATGCGGGGCCCCGCGCGGCGTGCGCTCGGGGAAGGCAATATGCAGGACGGGCGGGACGACGCCAACGTCAGGACGACGACTCGACCGGGCGCCCGGGGCACCGAGCAGGGGGCTGTGCGACCCTCGGGTCGTGCCGGCACCGAGCCCCGCGCTCTACCAGCCGTGCGGTCGCCGCCACACGCGCTTGTCCACGGGGAACGGCTTCCGCAGCGAGAACTGGCCACCGCCAAAGTGTTCGTCGCTCGCGATCACTTCGGTCATGCTCGACGCCTTGGCGCTGGACTCGTCGGCCCAGTGCAGGATCTCGGCCTCCACCGTCATCGGCGGCACCGCCGCGCCGTACTCGGGAATGCCATGATGCGACTGGATGAAATGATGCAGCTCGAGCGCCTGTGACTCGCTCACGGTCCCCGCCGGCAGCCTGAGCAGCTGTCGCTCGAGCATGAGCGAGCCCAGCACGATGTGACCGAGCAAGTAGCCAGCCTGCGTGACCGCAAAGCCCCCGGGTTCGATGGCGTACGACTCGACCTTGCCAATGTCGTGCAGCAGCGCGCCGGCCAGGACGAGTTCCGGATCGGCGCGCATGACCTTGGCGGTCGCCTTGCCGATGCCCGCGACCTCCACGACGTGCAACAGCAGGCCACCGACGAGCGCGTGGTGCCCGCGTGGAGCGGCCGGCGCCCGTTCGAAACGGGACCGGAAGTCGTCGTCGCTGAAGAAGAGATCGACCACGGTGCGCAGCGCCTTCGACTTCATGCCGCTCCGTTCGCGGTCGATCCAATCCCAGAGCTTCACGGGGTCGTCGGTGATGCTGGGCAGGAAATCATTGAGGGAGAGACCCTCCATGGGCAGCAGCCGGAGTGGGCCGGTCAGATCGAGCTGCCGTTTCTCCTTGTAGCTGGTCACGGTGCCGAGGACCTGCACCAGCTTGCCCGGCGTGACCCCCTCGACCCAGTCGAGCTTCTCCTGCCACACCGGCGCGACGTCGAGTGAACCGGTCCGATTGCCGAGGGACAGGGTGACGAACGGCTTGCCGTCCTTGGTCGCCCGCTCGTCGCGCGCCTGCACCATGAGCGCGTGCTGCACGCGGTCACCTTTCTTGAGCTTGGAGAGATCGAGGACCGACATGGACGCCTCGCAGCGGGAGAGCGTTGGACGTACGATGGATAGGCGGGCGATGTCGCGCAGACTAACGTGCCTCTCTGACAGGCACACCGGGCGTCGGCCCATGTTATGTCGGCACCGGTTGCAAGCGGTAGGGGCGCATGGCAACCCTTTCCGCTGCGCGGGTGCCGAATCGCTCAGCGATCCACCGGCGTCCGCGCCCACTCCACCGAGCCACCGAGACCTTCGCATGCGCCGCACCCTGCTGACCGCCGTCCTGATGCTCGCGTCTCACGTCGCAGCCGCGCAGGGGACACCCGGTGGCGCGTCCACTCCTGGCGGCCCTCCACGGCGTCCGTTGATCGATGAGCCGGAGTTGAAGCGTCGGCTCGCGCGCACCATGGACTCGCTCGAGCGGGCCGGGGCGTTCTCCGGTGTCGTGCTGGTGGCGCGCAATGGCGCCCCGGTGTGGGAGCAGGCGTACGGCATGGCCGATCGTGCGAGGCAGCGCAAAAACACGATCGAGACCGCGTTCAATCTGGGGTCGATCAACAAGCTGTTCACGCAGATCGCCATCCGGCAGCTGAGCAACGCCGGCACGGTGCACCTCGATTCGACGATCGCGACCTACTGGCCCGACTACCCGAATGCGGCCATCGCGCGGTCCGTGACGTTGCGGCAACTGCTGCAGCATCGCGCCGGTCTCGGCGGCAACATCTTCGGGACCCTCCCGGGTCAGCCGCGCTCCGCCATTCGCCATAATCGCGAGTACGTGGCGCTCTTTGCGAGCGAGTCCCCCGACTTTGCGCCCGGCACGCGGCAGCAGTACTGCAACGCGTGCTACGTGGTGCTCGGGGAGATCGTGAGTCGTATGTCTGGGGAGGACTACTACGACTACGTGCGCGCCCATGTGTACCAGCCAGCGGGGCTCACGCGTACCGACGCGCATCCGCTCACCGCGCTGCCGGCGAACACGGCGATCGGCTACACCACCGGTCGCGAGGACGCCCCGCTGAACGCTCCGCTCAAGCCGAACTCGGATGAACTGCCCGGGCGCGGCAGCGCGGCCGGTGGTGGCTACAGCACGGCGCACGATCTCATGCGCTTCGTGCAGGCACTCCGCGAGCAGAAGGTGCCGGGCGGACCGCCGGCCGGGGTCGGTGTGGCGGGGGGCAGCGGCGGAATGAACGCCGTGGTGGAAGGCGCGCTGCCCGGTGGCTATGACCTGATCGTGCTGGCCAACCTCGATCCGCCGAGCGCCGAGCGCGTCGCGCGCATGATTCGCGGGTGGCTCGGTGGTGGGGACGACAACTAGGCGCCGCGTCGGCGCCTAGGGCACCCACTCCGCCATGAACAGGTTGGTCTCGCCTTCCTTCGTGTCGTAGCGGTTGCTCGCCCAGACGATCTTCCGGCCGTCGGGGCTGAACATCGGGAAGCCGTCGAAGTCCTTGTTGAACGTCAACTGCTCGAGTCCGCTTCCGTCGAGGTTCACGAGGAAGAGGTCGAAGTTCCGTGAGCGCGGGTTCTGGTGGTTGCTCGAGAAGATGATCTGCTTCCCGCCCGGCGCCCACGAGGGCCCGAAGTTCGCGCCCCCCAGGTTGGTGATTTGCCGCTGATTGCCGCCGTCGGCGTCCATGACCCACAGCTCCATCTTGCCGGGGCGCACGAGCCCTTGCTTGAGGAGGTCCTGGTAGCCGCGCAGCGCGACCGTGTCGTCGGCCGAGTAGTGCCACGCGCGATACACGATCTGCTTGCCGTCCGGCGACCACCACGGGCCGCCATCGTAGCCGGGCTGGAAGGTGAGCCGCTTGATGCCGGTGCCATCGACGTTCATCGTGTAGATGTCGAGGTCGCCGTCCTTGAGCGACGTGAACACCATGCGCTTGCCGTCGGGCGACAGCACCCCCTCGGCCGTGTACACGCCGTAATTGGTCAGGCGCTGGAGGCGGGAGCCGTCGCGATTGACCGTGTAGATGTCGAACGGATCGAGTCGCCAGACGTACCCCTTGCTCGGGTCCGGCTTGGGAGCGCAGGCCGTGTCTGCCGCATGTGACGAGCCGAAGAAGAGCCGCTTGTCACCCGGCAGGAACCAGCCGCAGGTGGTCTTCCCCTGGCCGGTCGAGACGCGATTGACCTTGGCGGTGGCGAGCTGCATGACGTACTGCTGGTCGCAGCTGCGGCCCTCGCGCGTGCTCTGGAAGGTGAGCCACTTGCCGTCGTGGCTGAAGTACGCCTCGGCGTTCTCGCCGCCGTCGGTGAGCTGCGTGATCTTGCGGAAGTGTCGCTCGCCGGAGTCGGTGGGAATCGGGCGGGGGAGGGGGCGCACCGGCGAGGCGATCTGGGCGGCGGCGGAAAACAGCGGCACCGCCGCGACGAGCGCGGCGGTGAAAGTGTGGCGCAGTGTCATGTGGTCCAGCCGCCCCGGGCGGGGCGGCATTGAGAGTTGGTGAGTGCTACTGGTTGCTGGTCGCCGCGCGTGCGGCGATCGCGAAGAGGTCCTTCTGCGTCTGGCCCCTGCGCAGAATCTCGAGCGCGCGCCGCAGCTGCACGTCGTCGTCGAGGTCGCGCCGCTTGGCGGTGGAGTCACCAAAGGCGAAGCGGGCCACCCGGTTCTCGAGCAACCGGTCCACGTACTTCGACGCGTTGTCGTACATCGGACGATCGATCTTGGCGCCGGTGCTGGTGATGCGGCGATAGAGCGAGTCGCGCCACGCCTGCGACACCTGGAAGTCCGCGGTGACCTTCCCCTTCTGGCTCAGCCCGAACTCGTAGAGCTGGATGTAGATCTCCTGCGACTTCGGCGCGATGGCCTTGATGAACGTCTGCTCCACGGTCGAGAAGGTGTCGGGGCGCACGATCAAATCCGGCGTCACGGCGCCACCGCCGAAGACGACGCGGCCGCCATCCGACTTGAACGCGGGACGTGCCTTGCGTGCCGAGTCGGACTCGAGCGAGTCCGGGTGCGTCTCGACGAAGCGGCCATCGGCCAGGAGCTTCCGCTCCTTCTGGATCGTGCGGCCGCTCGGCGTGAACCACTTACCGGTGGTCATCTTGAGCGCCCACCCGCCATCCAGGTTGAACACCGTCTGCACGAGGCCCTTGCCGAACGACGTCGTGCCGAGGATGACGGCGCGATCGTGGTCCTGCAACGAGCCGGCCACGATCTCCGACGTGGACGCGGAGTAGCCGTCCGTGAGCACCACCATCGGGAGCGTCGGTACCAACGGACGCCGCTCGGCCTTGTAGCGCTGCTCGGCGTCGCGCCCGCGCACGGAGGCGATCTCCTGCCCCTGCGCCAGGAACATGTTGCTCACCGAGAGCGCCTGATCCAGGAAGCCACCCGGATTGCCGCGCACATCGAGAATGAGCCCCTTGGCGCCTTCGGCCGTGAGCTTCTGGAGCGCGCGCGCCATATCCTGCGCCGTCGATTCGTTGAAGCTCTGGAGCGGGATGTACCCGATCTTGCCGTCGAAGGTGATCGCGTACGGAATGCTCGGGACCTTGATGATGGCGCGCGTGAAGGTGGCCGAAATCACCTCGCTGACGCCGGGGCGCGCGAACTTGGCGCTCACCTTGGTGCCGGGGGTGCCGAGGAGTCGCTCGGAGACCTGCGAGAGCTTCCAGCCGCGCGTGGACGAGGTGTCGACCATGATGATGCGATCGCCCTCGGCGATGCCCGCCGCTTCGGCTGGCGTCCCCGGGAAGACGCGACCCACGGTCACCTGCCCCTGCTGGTCCTCGATCTGCATGCCGACACCGCCATACTTGCCGCCCGTGTTGCGCTGGAAGAGCGCAAGATCCTTGGGCGAGAAGAGCTCGGTGTACGGATCCGCGAGATCCTTGACGAGGCCGCGCGCGGCTTTCTCGTACAGGGCGCCCGCGCCGACGGTGTCCACGAAACGCTCGTTGATGAGTTGATAGACCTCACCAAACAGCTGCGCGCCGTCGCGCGCTTCCCGCGCTTGCAGGAAGAAACCGCCCGCGAGGAGCGGCAGGGCAACGATGCTGGCGATCACGATGGGCGAGCGGCGCATGAGCGGACCCGGGCCTTGAGGTTGAGCGGGAAAATCTACCTGTCTACGCGTCGGGACGCGGGAGTGTTCCGCCGATCACACCGATCGCGGCATGACCGTGTACTCCGCCATCCAGACACGCTTGCTCTGCCGGATGGTTGCCTGCTTGAGCAGGCCGGCGGTCACGAGCATTTCGTGCGCCGGCTGGAGGACGCGCGTGAGGTGCGAGGGATACCGCTGCGTGAGAGGAAGCAAGGCGGCGAGCTTGTCGAGCGGCAGCCGCCAGTGCGCCTCCCCCTGCTCGCGCACCAGCTCGAGCAGCCGATAGAGCCGCCGAGCGACCGGAGACGGCAGCGACTTGTAGGTCTGGATGTTGAGCGTGACGTGATGTCCGGCGGCGATGTTGCTGCGCATCATCGGGCCGATCGTGACGCGCGCATCGCCGGGCTCACCCGCCGGGAGCGCGGGAAAAAGCGAGAACTGGTCCCGGTCGCCCGCGCGGCGCCGATCGATGACGATCGACGTGAGAATCGAGAAGCGGCCATCGAGCATGGTGGCATTGGCGGCGTCGAAGTACGTCTGCTGCGATTCGAGACTCGTGCGTTCGAGCCGCGCCAGCGCGGATCGCAGCAACTCGTAGGTGCGACCGTCCGCGCGGCGGCCCATCGAGCGCAGGAAGTCGTGCAGCGTGAAGTGCACGACGCCGTCGTCGGGCGAGCCCGCGTCGTGCCATCGGTGCATCAACTCGACATAGACGTCCTGATCGAACGTGCCCGGCAACCGGTCGCCCGGGGCGGGCAGGACGCGCCAGCGTGCGCCGTCGCCGTCCTCCCACACGATCGCGCCCTCTTCGGCAGAATCACTCAGCCGGAAGAGCGGGAGCGCCTCGAGCGCTCGATCGAGGCGAATGGTGCGGATCAGGGCGCGGCGGCGCTCGGCGAGCGTCACCTGCGCGGCCTCTGGCGGCCACCGGGACGACCGCACGCCGTCATCCGAGCTTCACCACCTGGCCCGTCACGGCATGCGCGGCGTCGCTCGTGAGCCATGCCACCGTGGCGGCCACCTCCTCGCGCTCCACGTACGCGAACGCGCTGCCCATGCTCGACTCGTTGGCCGCCGTGCGAATGGCCGTGGGCGCGATGGCGTTCGCGCGCACGCCGAACTCGCGTTCCTCCTGTGCCACGGCGCGCATGAATGCGAGCAGCGCCGCCTTGGAGGCCGCATAGCCGCTCATGTGCTTCGTCGAACCGCCCTCGAGTACGGCGGCGGCGCCGAAGTAGACGATCGCACCGCGACCGGCGCGAAGCGCGGGCAAGAACGCCTGCGTGGCCACGAAGGCCGTGTCGAGCGAGATCGCCAGTTGGCGATGCATGACGGTGATGTCTGCGTCGATCACGGGTCCGCTCATCGCGAAGCCGCCGGCCATGTGGATGAGCGCGCGCACCGGACCGCCCACGGCGGCCGCGACCGCGCGAATGGCGGCCCCATCGGTGAGGTCGGCGACATGCGCGTGCACCGTGGCGCCATCGACGGCGAGCTCACGTGCCCGGTCGGCGACGCCCGGATCGCGATCGATGACGTGCAGCACCGATCCCGTCGTTGCGAAGCGGCGTGCGACCGCTTCCCCCACCTGACCCGGCCGGCCGACGCCGGTGAGCACCACCGCGTGAGTGTCGGTCACGGCGCGCGGTTGAGCTGCCCGAGGGCGGCGCGCACGGCGTCGCGGACCGCCGCCAGCACGTCGTCGCTCGCAGCGGGCGAGTCGGTGCGCACGTGCAGCTCGATGCCATCCGCCACCTGTGCGCGTCGCCACGGAGCCCCGAGGACGCCTTGATCGGTCACGGCCGGCAGTGGCGTGGCCCCAAGGACCGGGGCGAGCGCGGTCGCCACGCGCCGCTCGATCGCATCGCCCGTGGTGGCTTCCATTTCCTTCTTGATCGTGTCCAGCGTCTGTCCCTCACGCTGGCGGATCTTGATGGCGAGCAACTGGATGAGATGCTTGTAGCCGTAGGTGGCGGCGGTGCCCGCGCCTTCCGGCCGATCCAGCAATCCGATGGAGACGTAGAAGCGCACGGCGCGCATGCTCGGCACGGCGCGCGCCACGGCGTTGGTGGGGCGCACGCCGGCGGCGTCGGCGAGCCCGGAGGCATACGCGGCAAGGCCACGCGCATTCCACGGCGCCTGCTTGGCGTGGGCTCGCAGCAGGGTGACGGGGTTCTCGGCCATGGGCGAAGCTAACGCGAGAATCGGACGCGCGCAGCATCGCGCCAGTAGCGGTGGTGCCCAGGTACGGGCACCGCCGTTGCTGCATCAGCTGGTCGTCGTGACGGGCTTGGGCTCGATGGAGGTCACGACCCCGGCCTGCCGCGCGACCGTGGCGATCGTCGCGAGGTCCACGGGCTTCCCGAGGAAGTGCGTGGCCCCAAGGCGGATCGAGGCGTGGCGGTTGTCGTCGTCGGGGAACGCGGTGAGCACGATGACCACCGCGTCCGGCGAGAGCAGGCCCGCCGCCGCCATGACCTGGAGTCCGCCGTCACGGCGGGCGCCAAGCCGGATGTCGGTGACGATGAGGTCAAAGGGTTCGCGGGTGAGGAAGCCCTTGGCCTCTTCGAGCGTCGCGGCCGTGGAGAGGCGCGAGGTGGGCGTGTCGAACAGCTCGGCCAACGTGTCGCGAATGCCCTGCTCGTCCTCAACGATCAGGACATTCTTCTTGCTGCTGACATCGTCGGTCACGGCGTATTTGGAAGGAGACATGCCCTTCACAATGCGAGAATCGTGCCCGCGCAAGAAATCATTGCAAGATATTTAATGATAACTACTTAGAGATAGAAGACGCGCGGAAGCGAGTCGAAGAACGACCTGTTTTCGGTCATGCGATGTTCAATGGTGACCGATTACCGGTCACCTATTTTCGATCACTTCGGCGAGTGGTCGGGGGCGCGCGTCACGGTGATCCCCAAACGCTGAATCTTCTCTTGCAGGGTACTGCGCGCGATCCCGAGGGCACGGGCGGCGCGCACCTTGTTGCCCCCATGCGCGAGCAGTGCGGCATCGATCGCGGCGCGCTCGGCCTCCGCGAGCGTCACGGGGACGGGGTCGGCGCTGCGGCCGCTCTTGGGAGCGCCGCCGAGTCCCAGATGACTGGCACGAATCGGACGCCCTTCCGCGACGATCGCCGCACGCCAGAGCGCATTCTTGAGTTCGCGCACGTTGCCCGGCCAGGCGTACGCGACGAGTGCACGCACGGCCTCGTCGGTGAGCACGGCCTCGCGCGGGGCGAGGGCGGCGGCAAGCGCGGCGATCTCGTGTCGGCGTTCGCGTAGCGGCGGGAGCTCGATGGCAAGCACCTGGAGCCGGTAGCGCAGATCCGCGCGGAATCGCCCGGCCGAGACGGCAAGGTCGAGGGCGCTGTTGGTCGCCACGATCAGCCGCGCTTCGGAGCGGAGTTCGGTCACTCCCCCGACGCGGCGGAAGACACCGTCTTCGAGCACCCGCAGCAAGCGCGGCTGCACCTCGATCGGCAGTTCCGCCACTTCGTCGAGAAAGACCGTGCCGCGTCCCGCCACTTCGAGCAAGCCGCGCTTTGCGACGCGCGCATCGGTGAAGGCGCCCTTCTCATGCCCGAACAACTCGCTCTCGACCAACGCGCCCGCGAGCGACGCCGCATTGATCGCCACGAAGGGTTGCGTCGCGCGCGGGCTCCGGTCGTGAATCCGCCGGGCCGCGTAGCCCTTGCCGGTCCCCGTCTCTCCGGAGAGCAGCACGGGCACCTCGTCGTTGCGCGCCGCGAGCGCCAGCAGGCGCTCGACACCGAGCATCTCGTCGGTGTCGACCGGGGGCGGCTCCTCGTGTCGGGCCCTGAGCACCGCCAGCTCGCGTCGCATGCGCGCGCCTTCGGCGGCCCGTTCGACGGCGGCGCGCAGCGTGAGGATGTCGACCGGCTTCTCCAGCACATCGACGGCGCCCTGCTGCATCGCGCGCACGGCCGTTGGCACGTCGGCGTGTCCGGTGAGCACGACCACCGCGATCTCGGGGTCGTCCGCGCGCAGCGCATCCAGCAGTGTCAGCCCGGGAGCATCGGGGAGTCGCAAGTCGATGATGGCGACGTCGCAGGCGTGCTCGGCAGCCAGGCGCCGTCCTTCGCGCGCGGTCGCCGCGCCGCGCACGACCGCTCCCCCCATCGCGAAGAAGTCGACCAGCGTGTCGCGGACCGTTGCATCGTCGTCAACGACCACCACGGAGAGGGCCATGCGCGATCAGTCGAGCGCCGGCAGGGTGACGGTCATCGTCGTCCCTGCCTCCGGGGCGCTGTCGATCGAGATGGCACCGCGATGCTCGTCCATGATGCGCTGGCACAGGGCCAGACCGATCCCGGTTCCCCCGGTCTTGGTCGAGAAGAAGAGCTCGAAGACGCGGGCGAGGACCTCCTCCGGAATCGCGGGACCGCCATTGTGCAGTCGGCAGCGCCATCCCCCCGTCGGGTGTGGCCCACTCGTGAGCGTGATAGTGCTCCCGTCCGGCGCGGCGTCGCAGGCATTGACGAGGATGTTCACGCACACCTGGCCGAACTGCTCCGCATCGAGCAGGCAGGTGATCGGCGGCGTGGCGCGCGTGCGCACGAGCGTCAGCCCCTTGGCCTCGAGCCGGCCGCGCTGCCCCTCGAACACCTCGTCCCATACCGCATCGGGATCGCCGGGCGCCATGACGGGCGCCTGCGGGCGTCCGTAATCCAGCAGCGACCCGACCATGCGATTGAGCCGGTCGACCTCGCGCAGGATCCGGCCCACGTTCTTCTCGACGACCGGATCCTCGCCCGTGCGAAAGCGCAACAACTGCGCGGCCGCCGAGATACCGAACAGCGGGTTCCGGAGTTCGTGCGCGATGCCGGTCGCCACTTCACCGATCGCTTCGAGGCGCCGCTTGTGTTCGACGCGCCGCACCAGCCACGCGCGCTCGATGGAGGCCGCGGTTTGCGCCGCCAACGTGTCGAGCACGCGCTCGGCCGCCTCGAGGCGGTGCGGCTGCTCTTCGCGTCGCATCGCGACCGTCATCGTGCCGACCACGCCCTCGGCCGACGTCATGGGGGCGACGATGATCGTGCGGTCACCTTCGTGGGAGACGATGGCCCGGTCGTTCGCCAGGGCGCTGAGCCAGACGCTGCTCAACAGCTTCTCGACCGATTCGTCCGTCCCGCCGAAGCCTGCGCGAAACACCAGGCGCAGGCGCGAGCTCTCGGCGTCCGCGAGTGCGAGGGCGAAGGCCTCAGCGCGCGTGGCTCGGCGCGCCTGCTGTCCGACCTCGATGTAGACGCGGTCCAGGTCGAGCGTTCGCGAGAGCGCGATGCCGGTGTCGATCAGCGCCTCCCGCGACTGGTGGCTCGGCGTGATGTCCGTGGTCGAAAAGACGTACCCGGTCAGCGTGTCCTCGTCGCGCAGCGCGGAGATCTGCATGAGGAAGACGCGCTCCTCGTCCGGCGACGAGCAGGGAAACTCCCAGCGCGCATGCGCCTGCCGGCCGGTCCGGATCGCCTCCATCGCGTTCTCGACCTGTGCTTTGGCACCGCGATCGGGCAGCGCATCCCAGACGGACAGGCCGCGCACGGAGGCCTCGGGTGCCAAGGTGGGCGCGCCATTGCCGGACGCGAACTCTCCCCACGAGCGATTGACGTGGGTGATGCGCCCCTCGAGATCCACGGCGTAGATCGTGAACGGGAGCGCGTCCAGGATCCGCCGCTCAACGACGGTCATGCGCGATAAAGTACCACGCCGTTGGCGGATAAACGAACGGCGGCCTTCCGGAACGGAAGGCCGCCGCACGCTGCGCACCTCGCGTGGCGTGCTACTTCTTCTTCTTGCCCGCCTTCTTGGCCTTGGCCGGCGCCTTCTTGACCGGCTTCTTCACGGCCTTCTTGGCCGTCGGCTTCGGGGCCTTCTTGACGGCCTTCTTCGGGGCAGCCTTGGCCTTCTTCTTCGGGGCAGCCTTGACCGGCTTGGCCACCTTCTTCTTGGCGGCCGGCTTCGCAGCGGCCTTCAGTGGCTTCGCGGGCGCCTTGATCGGCTTGGCCGCTGGCTTGGCGGGTGCCTTGGCCGCAGGTGCCTTCGCGGCGGGCGCGGCCTTCGGAGCCGCTGCGGCCTTGGGGGCAGGAGCAGCCTTCGGAGCCGCCGCCTTCGCGTCACCGGCAGCGGCCACGGTCTTCGGGAGGCGCGCCTTCGGCATAGGGGCGGTGCCGAACACCATCTCCTCTTCCTCTTCTTCGACGACAACCGGACGCTCGGTCCCCTCGTCGTCGTCGTCGTCGGCGTCGTCAGTCGAATCCCAGAGGTCGTCGGAGCGGTCCTTGGTCAGGGCCCAGCCGCCGTCCTCCTCGTCCTCTTCGTCGTACGAGGGGCCGCCGCCGTAGCCACCGACTTCGTCGCCCTCATCATCACGTTCAGAGAGCCGCAGCTCCTTCTCGAGCTCATCACCGCGGGGCATTTCGCCTCCCAAAGTGGTTGGGTGTCGCAAGAAAAACGGAAACGAACCAGCCGTGCGCGGAACCGCCGACCCTCGGCCAACAGGCGGGACCCGAAGAACCGACGCGCGCGTTCGACCGAACGATGTATATCGACGAGAGCACAGGGTCAAGCGGTAACCCCATCAATGGGGTCTTTCGGGGTCCGGAAACTCGCACCTCCCTCCGGTCGTACAACCGTCCAGAACCATGCTGACAACACTCATTGCGGCCCTCGTCTCCGCCACACTGTCCGCCGACTCGCCCGGCGGCGGCTGCTGCCAACCCGAGAGCCGCGCGGCCTTTTCCCCCGCCGCGGAGCGTGGCGATTCGGCCAGTTTCTCCTCGTCCGCAGTGGCCGCCCTGATTCGGCGCGGTCAAGTCGCCAATCGGCGGGTCCCCCCCGCGCTGGATCGTTACACGGCCCAGATCGAGAGCGAGATCGGTTTGGTCCTGAACGCTCCCATGGGGTCGGCTGGCGCCGTTGCAGGCACGGCCGCCGCGAGCGCCGAACAGGCCGGGCAGATCGAGCAGGTCCAGAGTCGTGCGACCTGGCGCCGGACAGGCACGTACGAACAGCGGATCATCGGGTACCGCGCGCAGATGCTCGGGCCGGCCGTCTCCGCGCTGACCTGGCTTCGCGCGACCTGGACCGCGCCCATCCTGTACGGCAACCGGTTCTCGGTCTTCTTCGGTGCGAGCGGTCGGCGCGGTTTCATGGGTCGCGACACCGTTGCGCGTCGCGACACCGTTGCGCGTGATACAGCCGAGCCGCCGCGCGCCGCGGGGGACAGTGCCGCCGGCCGAACCGCGACCGACTCGAGCCGCCGACTCGCGGTGCATCCCTTCTCGGCAGACGGGCCGCGTTACTACCGCTACAGCGGGGGCGACACCGCCGCCACCCTCATGCTGGGGCAGCGGCTCGTCACGGTGGTGCGCGTGGCGGTCGACCCGCTTCCCGATGCACCAACCGATGCCCTCCTGTTTGGCGGCGAGATCTTCATCGACGCGGAGCGCGCGGAGTTGATTCGCATGCGCGGCCGTCTGTACAGTGAGCAGCAGGACCCCTCCACCAGCTCGTCGTTGGCGTTCCGGCTCGTGATGGCGGCCAGCCGCCTGCGCGGCGTCGCCTACATCGACTTCGAGAACGCCGAGGTGCTCGGCCGGTACTGGCTGCCGCGCCGGCAGCGGCTCGAGTTCCAGGCCTTCACGGCCATGACGGAAACACGGCCGGTCATTCGCATCATCTCGCAATGGCGGGAGATGGACGTGACGGAGCGGACGGTTGTCGAGCGCGATGCCGCCGATTCGCTGCGGGTGCAGCGCTACCAACTCACGAGTGCCAGCGCCGACAGTGTGCGCAGCTGGACGGACTGGCGGGTGGCGCTTGGCGTGGAAACGCGCAACCACGGCGCGCGCGACTTCGACGATGTCGCCCCGCCCGATCTGCGTGGCGACGGTCCACCGCAGGTGGTGTTTCAGGCGCGCCGGTTTGCGGATCTGGTGCGCTTCAATCGCGTCGAGGGGTTGTACACGGGTGCTGCGGCGTCGCTCCAACTACGCGACGCGTTTCCCGGGCTCACCCTGCGCGGGATCGCGGGGTGGGCGTGGTCCGCCGGCGCGCCCAAAGGGGGGCTCGAGGGCGCGTACGTGCGCGGCCCGTGGGTGACGAGCCTGCGCCTGGAGCGCTTTCTGGCCAGTACCAACGACTTTTCGCCGATGACGGGTGGCTCCGGTGCGATGGGCGGACTCTTCGGGCGCGATGACATGGATTGGGTCGATCGTCGCGCCGCGCTGGTGGGGCTGACGCGCGAGCTTGGCTCGGCTCACACGGCGGCGGTGCGCGTCGAGGCCGGATGGAGCCAGGATGCGGCCACGCCGCGCGTGGTCCGGCGCGGCCCGCTCGCGCGGGAGGAGTTCCGCGACAACCGTCCGATCGACGTCGGGAGTTACTGGCTGGCCAACGCCGTGCTCGAACTCGGGCGAAATGGCGGCGCAGCCTCGGTGCAGGGCGGCACGCGCACCACGCTCTCGTGGCAATCCGGCTTCGGTGCGCTCGCCTGGCACCGTGCGGCCGCCCGCGTCGAGCAACGGGCCTGGTTCGGTCCGCTGTTGCTGGTCAATCGTGCGGACGCGATCTGGGTGCTGGGCGACAAACCCCCGGTGCAGCAGTGGGTCGAGGCGGGCGGCGTTGAGGGACTCCCCGGCTACGACTACAAGGCGTTCACGGGGGACAAGGGCGTCATCGCGCGCTCGACGCTCGGTTGGCAGCTTCCCTTCTGGCAGGCGCCGCTCCGGCTCGGCAACCTCGTGCTGCCGGGAGTGGCGCCGATGCCCACGATCGGACTGTATGGCGGTCGGGTCGGTGCGAGCACCGCGACGCGCGCGCGGATGGCGACGTTCGGCTACGCCAGCTCCGAAGGGTGGCGTGCAACGCTGGATGCGCGGCTGCGCTTCTTTGGCGGCGCGGTCAGCCTCGGGGTGTCGCGGCCGATCGACCGACCGGAGCCGTGGCGGTTCCTCGTGGCCGTGGGCGGCGTGCTGTAGCCACCAACGGCGGGTGGGGGCGTTACGGGCCGACGTCGTCGATGAAGACGAGGCTCTTGCGACGCTCCACGATGGCCCGTAGCGCATTGAAGACGCGCGGATCGAGATGCGTGCCGCTGTGGTTCGCGAGGAACTCGATGGCCTGCTGCGGCGAGGTGGGCTCGCGATACGGACGGCGCGAGGTGAGCGCGTCGAACGCATCAGCGGCCGCGATGATCCGTCCGCCGATCGCGATCTCCTCGCCCTTGAGCCCGCGCGGGTAGCCGCCGCCGTCCCAGTGTTCGTGGTGGTCGCGCACGAACTCGAGCGCGACGCCCAGATGCTCGAGTGGCGACAGCACCTCCACACCGATCCGCACATGCGCCTTGACGTGGTCGAACTCCTCGCCGGTGAGGGGCCCCGACTTGTGCAGGACACTCTCGCGAATGCCGATCATGCCGACGTCATGCAGACGGCCCGCCACGCGCACCGCCTCGACGACCTCTTCGTGCAAGCCGAGGAACTCCGCCATTCCCGCAGCGAAATCGGCCACGCGATGCGCATGCCCGCGCAGGTACACGTCCTTGGCTTCCTGCACCGCGATGAGGCTGTCGATCACCGCGACCGACAGCTGGCGAAGCGCGGCGCGCTCCCGCTCGAGATCGAGCGTCCGCTGCGCGACCTCCTCGCGGATCATGTTGTCGACCTTGCGCTGCTCGATCCCCAGATCGCGCTTGTGCAGCGCGCGCTCGATCACCTGCTCGAGATCGGCGAGCTCGATCGGTTTCATGAGGTAGTCGACGGCACCGAGCAGCAGCGCCTCCGTGGCCGTCGGCGCGTCATTGACGGCCGTCAGCATCAGGATCGCGAGATCCGGATCGATACCGAGGGCGCGTGGGACGAGATCCAGGCCGCTGATGCCGGGCATGCGCACGTCGCAGAGCGCGGCGTGGAAGCGCTCCTTGCTCAGGATCTCGAGCGCGACCTCACTCGACTCCGCCGTCTGGACCTCGAAACCGCGGGAGCGCAGGAACTTGGCGAGCGCGACGCGGATCGCTTCCTCGTCGTCGATGACGAGCAGGCGGCGGATCCCCGGTTCGTTGACCATGCGCAACGACCGCGTGAGCCGGGAGGCCGATGGGGCTGGGCGTTCGCTCATCGAGAGGCGGGGGACCGGGAGTCAGCGATGGGGGGCAAGGGCAGGCGCACCTCGATCCGTGTCGGTTTGTCAGGACCGCCGTCGACTGCCATGGTGCCGCCGTTGGCCTCGACGATGGCCTTGGCGATGGCGAGTCCGACGCTGGCGAGCGGTGCCGGCGCGCCGACGGGATGCCAGTCAAACATACGACCAAGTGCTTCGGGCGACATCCCCGGCCCCGTGTCGGTGACACGAAGAACCGCCACATGCGGCTCACGCGCGGTGGCGATCTCCACGATGCGGGACGCCGGATCAACGTCGCGCACCACACCTTCGGCTCGGGCCAACAGTTGCATGATCAGCTGCAACAGCGCTTGCGCGTCCCCCTGCACCGGCGGCACGCCGGGCTCGAGCGCCACCCGCAGCGTGGCTCCCGCCGATCGCACGAGGTAGCCACGCAGCCGCACGGCCGACTCGACGAGCGGATTCAGGTCGACCAGCGTGGCCGCGCCCGACGCACGGGCCAGCAGCTGCAGATCACGCAGCAGTCGCGCCGCCTGCATCGCTTCGCGGCGGATGTAGCCGACCGACTCGACCTGATCCGGCTCGGTGAGCTCCGCCTCGAGCAGCTCGGCGAACGCGGAGATGCCGGTGAGGGGGTTGTTGAGGTCGTGAATCACCGCAGGCACCAGCTCGCCCAGCTGGGCGAGATGGTGCTGGCGCAGCTGCCGATCGCCGAGGGTCGTCGGCTCACCGACCGTCGCGGCGTCCACGCGCTCGATGCACAGGGCGGCCAGCAAGGCCACGTCGCGGAGCAGGTTCACCTCCGCCTCATCGAGGGCATCCTCCGCCCCGTAGCGGACCGACAGCACGCCCGGCGCCGTGCGCGGGGTGCTGCACGGGATGAACGCCACGGCCTGCACGCCAGCCGCGACCATCGCCCTGGTCCGCGGATCCTGCGACGCGCCGGGGAGCGTGGCCAGCGCGCGCACGGTCAGCGGGGCGCCAGAGGCAATGGTGGCCGTGACCAACTGGGCGAATGCGGGCGCGGGTTGCGCGCCCACGGTGTTGCGTCCAGCCCCACTCGTGTGCACGACCCGCACGGTCCGATCAGAACCGCCGAGAAAGAGCGTGACGCCCAGTGCGCCGAGCGGTCCGGCAGCCAGCGCGTCGAGGCCCGCGAACAGCTGCGCCCGTGTGCTGACGCGGGCACATGCCTGCAGCGCTTCCGTGAGGACGGCGGCGTGCCGAACGGCGCGGTCCCCGAGTCCCACGGGTGCGGCCTCGCTCGTCATCATGTCGGCGATACCCGCGGTTCCATCGACGCGGTGGCGCGGCCGCGGTGCGCCATTCGCACAGCGGCCGTGCTGGTGCCGGTGGAGCGGTGGGAGTTCGAGGCAACGTTGATCACGCGTGAAGTATCGGCGCGTGGGACGGTGGACTGCGGGGTCGGGTGCCGGGAGTGTCCAGCCCAGCCGGCCGTCGTCATGGCGTCGCGCGCGCCGTGCGGAGGGCGTCGTCGATGACCGGACGGTGCTGCAGGTATTCATCGAGCGGAAGCGCCAGCTCCTTCCCTTCGGCGGCAAGCAGGCGACGCTGAAAGTCGCGTCGCGCGCCGTCGTCTCGGCGGATTGCACTCGACTGAAGCCCGAGAATCAGGCCGAGCAGGTGCGTGGGGCGCGCCGACAGGATGGTGTCAGCTTGGGCACGCGCGAGGAGCGCCAGCGTCGAATCCTCGGTCGCCAAGGCAATCGCGCCGAGATGGAAGCGCACGTCGGCATCGACCGGCTGCACGTTGGCCGTGGCGCTCAAGGCCATCGGGGCGAAGAAGCGCACCGAATCGCGCTTGCCCTCCTCGCGGAGCCGCATGACACGATCGAAGAGTCGGTCGGCGGCATCCTTGGGGGACATGGCGCTGATGTCCGGCGGTCGACCGCCGCCACGCGCATCGCCACCGCCCGCGCCAGGCGCGACGCCTGCCGTCGCGCCCGCGGGGGCACCGGCCGGTGCGGCGGTTGCCGGCGCCTTCTCGGCGAACCGGTTGGTCCCGATCACGGCCACGAGCAGCAGCGCACAACTGATCGCGATCGTCCACGGCACCGTGGCGTTGCTCAGCAGGGCGGCGGACCGCCCGGCGGCCGCGGAGGGGGTGCCGCAGCGATGGCAGTACTGCGCGCCTGCGGAGAGAGCCGTCTCGCAGCGGCGACAGCGCGCGCCGGCCACCGGCGTGCCACACTCGCTGCAGAAGCGGCCGTTGGTGGAGGCGCCGCATCGCGCACACGGGGCGGGAGCGGTGGTCACGGCGGGGGAACCGGTCGTCATGCGCGGAAGATAATCCAGCGGACGGCGCTCCCGCGGCGTGGGAGGCGGGCGTATCCTTCCCACCCGTCGCTGTCCGCCCGCCCCAGCCGCTGACCATGCCAACCTCGCCGCGCGCCATGCTGCCAGACCTGTCCGGTGCCACCGCGCCGGATGTGCTGGAGCTCGCCCGGGCGCATGATGTGCGATTCGTGCGGCTGCAGTTCACCGACATTCTGGGCGTGAACAAGAATGTCGAGGTGCCGGCGTCGCAGATCGAGAAGGCACTGGCCGGCGACATCATGTTCGACGGCTCGTCGATCGAGGGGTTCGTGCGGATCGAGGAGTCCGACATGCTCCTCAAGCCCGATTTCGCGACCTTCCGCATCTTCCCGTTTGCGGAGGACGAGGCGCGCGTGGCACGGCTGATCTGCGACATCACGCATCCGGATGGCCGTCCGTTCGAGGGGGACCCGCGCGGGTGTCTCAAGCGGCAGATCGCGCGCGCGGCGCGGATGGGACTCGTGATGAATGCGGGCATGGAAGCCGAATTCTTCATGTTCAAGCTGGGCGACGATGGGCGGCCGACGCTCGGCACGCATGATGGCGGCGGCTACTTCGACCTGACCCCCGTCGACCGTGGAGAGGACGCGCGGCGCGCGATCGTGGATGTGCTCGAGCGGATGGGATTCGAGATCGAGGCGGCGCACCACGAGGTCGCCCACGGACAGCACGAGATCGACTTCCGCTATGCCGATGCGCTGCTGACGGCGGACAACATCACGACCTTCCGCTTCGTGGTGCGGCACGTGGCGCGCCGGTTCGGGTTGCATGCGTCGTTCATGCCGAAGCCGGTGTACGGGCAGAACGGGAGCGGGATGCATGCGCACCTCTCGCTGTTCAAGGGCGCGGAGAACCTGTTCTGGGACGCGGACGCACGCTGGGAGCTGTCCAAGTACGCGCACTGGTTCATCGGCGGGCTGTTGGCGCACGCGCGCGGCATGTGCGCGATCACCAATCCGCTCGTGAACTCGTACAAGCGGCTGGTGCCGGGGTTCGAGGCGCCCGTGAACGTGGCGTGGTCGATGCGCAACCGGAGTCCGTTGTTGCGCGTGCCGGACCGCCGCGGGACGGGCACCCGGGTGGAGTGCCGCATGCCGGATCCGTCGGCGAACCCGTATCTGGCGCTGGCCGTGCTGCTGGCGGCCGGACTGGATGGGCTCGATCAGAAGCTCTCGAGCCGGGAGCCGGTGAACACGAACATCTGGGAGCTCTCGCATCGCGAGAAGCGCCGGTTGCGGATCGACGACCTGCCGCATGACTTGAACGAGGCGTGCGACGAACTCGAGAAAGATCCCGTCGTGACGGCCGCGCTGGGGGAGCACATCACGCGGCAGTTCCTCGCGGCGAAGCGCGAGGAGTGGCGCAGCTACATCTCGCAGGTGTCCAGTTGGGAGCTGGAGCAGTATCTGGCCAAGTACTGACCGTCACGATCACCCGACTGGCAGCCGCGTACCGACCTGCCATACTTTTCGGAACGACCTCTTCGAGGAGCCTCGCATGATCCGCTTCCGCCGTTCTGCGCGCCGTGCCCGCATCGTATTGCCGCTGCTGCTTGCCGTCGCGACGTTGGCGACGCCGCGCCTGGCGTCGGCGCAATTCGGCAGCTTGTTGAAGAAGGCCGCCGAGAAGGTGGGCGAGAAGGCGATCGACAAGGCGACCGGCGCGGAGGACAAGGTGTCGCCGCGGGTGAATGGCGCCGAACTGAGCGACGACGCACTGGGCCGCCTGCTCAGGGGCCTGACGGTGACGGCGGATCGCCTCGGCCAGCGGGACGCGCTGCAGTCGCGGCTCGAGCTGCAGGAGAAGGCGGTCAGTGACCTGCGCGAGCCGAATCAGGCGGCCATCAACGCATGGGAGTCGGGCCACTCGACGTGGAGCAACTGCTTCAGCACGCAGTTCTCGAAGCTCGAGAAAGCGCACGAAGGGCAGACCAAGGTCGGTGCGATGAAGATGATGGGCGATCCGAAGAAGGCGCAGGCGTACGCCGCGATGATGCAGAAGTACCAGACGGCGCAGCAAGAGGCCATGGCCGCGGGCGACACGCTCAAGCTGGCAGAGGCGCAGGCGAAGATGATGCGTGAGATGTACGGCATGATGGGCATCGACCTGGCTGCCGACTCCGCGAAGGCGCGCGGGGCATGCGGCGCCGAACCCAGGAAGCTGCCCGCGATGGTCAAGCTCGAGGCCCTCGAGGTGCAGCGCGACAGCCTGCGCGAACAGGTCCGCGACATCGAGAGCACGTCGCAGGTGGCGGGGGCAAAGGCGGCCGCCATGGACCTGGCCGAGTTCGCGCTGCAGCGCGAGAAGGCGACCGTGTTCCTCGGCAGCGGCAACGGTGGCGGGATGCTCACGCGCGATGAACTCAACCGGTTGCGCGCCAAGCGGGCCGAGCTCGACAAGGTGAAGAAGGCGCTCTGATGTCGCGCGCGTGGCGGCGCGCCTGGCGCGTCGCGACCGCGTGCGGTTGGCTGCTCGCGGGAGGCGCGCCCATGGGCACGTCTCCCGCGCGTGCGCAGGACACCACGTTGCCGCTCTCGCGGTTGCGGCGTTGGACGGGGACGCAGTATGTCGAGATCTGGCGGTCCGACTCCGCACCGTCGCGCTTCCTGAGCCCGCGCGACCCGTTGCTGCGCGGGTCCACCGCGCCGCAGTCGGTCGCGGCCGGGGTGACGGTGGAGGAGATCCGGCTCGGCGGGAGCGGCGAAGCGTTTCGTACCACGCTGGTCGTGGTGCGCATGGTCCCTCGGGCCGTGCGACTCGAGCTCGACACCGCGTTCGATCACGGGCAGCGGAACTGGACGATCGCCCGTGCGCCGCGCACCGCGGTGCTCGCCGTGAACGCCGGACAGTTCGAAGCCCATCTGCCGTGGGGATGGGTTCGGCTGCGCGGTCGGGATTTCCTGGCACCGGGGCGCGGACCGCTGGTGAGCGCGGTGAGCGTGGACAGTGCGGGGCGGCTCACGCTGGTGCATGGCGGGGGTATAGCTCCCGCGCGCGCCGTCTGGGGCTTTCAGTCGTATCCGACACTGCTGGCGGGCGGCGCGGTGCCCGCGCCGTTGTTGGGGCCGGGTCGCGGCATTGATGTCGCGCACCGGGATGCACGACTGGCGATCGGTACGTGCGCGGATGGGAGCGTGGTGGTCGCGATGACGCGCTTTGCCGGTCTGGGCGAGCGGCTGGGGCTGTTGCCGCTTGGCCTCACGACGCCGGAAATGGCCGCGGTCATGGGGCTCCTGGGCGCGACCGATGCCGTGCTGCTGGACGGTGGGATCTCGGCGCAACTCATGGTGCAGCAGCCGACCGGCTGGCGCCGGGCATGGCCGGGGCTCCGTGCTGTTCCACTGGCGCTGCTCGCCTATCCGGTGTCGAAAGAGTGACGTAACTTCACTAATTGCAAAGACTTACCACGACGACGTAAAAAACGAGCAAAATGCGCAGTAATTCGTGGGCAACGAGCTAACCGGGTGAGTTGAAAGCGGTTGCCTGACGCAATAAGTTTGTTCATTCTGCACAGTTCGAGCGACGGCGCGCGACCAGCGCGACGCGATCATGTGCTGTTTCTCCCACTCTTCAGGAGTCATGTCCGCCATGGCCAGTGATGCCTTGACCCCCCGCCAACAGGCGCTCCGCGCGATCACGCTGCAGGCGGTGCGCACGCCGTCGGCGTACCGCGATCTCTCCGACACGCGATCGACGCCGAGCCACTTCGGCATGAACACGTTCGGCGCGCGTCAGATGCGCGAGAAGTTGCCCAAGGCGACGTACGCGAAGCTGGTGTCGGCCGTGCGGCTGGGCAAGAAGCTGGACAGCGAGATCGCGCCGGTGGTGGCGCAGGTGATCAAGGAGTGGGCCGTTGGTCGGGGGGTCTCGCACTTCACGCACTGGTTCCAGCCGCAGACCGGACTCACGGCCGAGAAGCACGACAGCTTCCTGACGTTCGACGAGAACAAGCAGCCGATCGAGCAGTTCTCCGGTGAGCAACTGATTCAAAGCGAGCCTGATGCCTCGAGCTTTCCGAGCGGTGGGCTGCGCAACACCTGGGAAGCGCGCGGCTACACCGCGTGGAACCCCGCGAGCCCGGTGTTCATCCTGGAGTCGGGCGGCGTCAAGACGCTGTTCATTCCGTCGGTGTTCATCGGCTACAACGGTGAGGCGCTCGACGAGATGACGCCGCTGCTCCGCAGCTCGGACATCCTGTCGGCCAAGGCGCTGGAGTTGCTGGAGGCGATCGGCGACAAGGGTGCGCTGCGCGTCTTCACGACGATGGGCGCGGAACAGGAGTACTTCCTGATCGATCGGACGCACTTCGCGATGCGCCCGGACCTGGTGATGGCGAACCGCACCCTCGTGGGTGCGCCGCCGCCACGCGGGCAGCAGCTCGAAGACCACTACTTCGGCGGCATCCCCGAGCGGGTGCAGGCCTGCATCGCCGAGGTGGAGTGGGAGCTGACGCGACTGGGCGTGCCGATCGTGACGCGCCACAACGAGGTGGCGCCGTCGCAGTTCGAGATGGCCCCGATCTTCGAGGAGACGGACATCGCGGTCGATCACAACCAGCTCGTGATGGCGGTGCTGCGCCGCGTGGCGTTGCGCCACGGGCTCCAGGCGATCGTGCACGAGAAGCCGTTCGCCGGCGTGAACGGATCGGGCAAGCACTGCAACTGGTCGATGTCGATCATCTCGGACAACGCGCTGGACGGGGTCAACCTCCTCAAGCCGGGCAAGACGCCGCACCAGAACGTGCGGTTCCTGCTGTTCCTCGCCGCGGTGCTCAAGGGCGTCCATGCGCATGCGGGACTGCTGCGTGCGGGGATCGCGACGTCGGGGAACGAGCATCGGTTGGGGGCCAACGAAGCGCCGCCGGCCATCATCTCGGTGTTCATGGGGCAGATGTTGACGCGCGTGATCGAGGACATCGCCGCGGGGAAGACGGGCGGACAGACGGCGGCGGACGCCATGCTCGCGCTCGGCGTAGCCAAGCTGCCGGAGGTCGCGCAGGACAACACGGACCGCAACCGGACGTCGCCGTTCGCGTTCACGGGCGCGAAGTTCGAATTCCGCGCTGTGGGCGGGTCGCAGTCGATCGCGTTTCCGGTGATGCTGCTCAACGCGTGCGTGGCAGGCGCCATCGAGGAGATCACGACGGAGCTCAAGGCCGAGCTCAAGAAGACGAAGAAGGTGGATGACGCGGCGCTGGTGGTGTGCCGCCGCATCTTCAAGGCGACGACGGCGGTGCGGTTCGAGGGCAACAACTACAGCGAGGCGTGGGTGAAGGAGGCGGCCAAGCGCGGCCTGCTCAACCTGCGCCGCACGCCGGAAGCGCTCGCGCAGCTCACGACGCCGCGCGCGAAGGCGCTGCTCACGGGGCTCGGCATCCTGTCGAAGGAGGAGCTGGCCTCCCGCTACCACGTGCGACTGGAGCGGTACATCAAGGACATGCTGATCGAGTGCCACACGCTGGACCAGATGACCGGGACGCAGATCCTGCCGGCGGCGCTGGGCTATCTGGCGACGCTGACGCGGACGGCGGCTGAGGCCAAGGGACTGGGGCTCAAGGAGAACCCGGCGCTCGCTGGGGCCAAGCAGGTCAGTGCGCAGGTCGTGGCGCTGCAAGCGGCGCATGCGGCGCTGCAGGGCGTGATTGCGAAGGCGGAGGCGCTCCACGATGCCCCTGAGGAGCAGGCAAAGGTGCTGACCGGGGCCGGGGCGGACGCCATGGCGGCAGTTCGCGCCTGCTCGGACGCCCTCGAATTGACGGTTGGGGACGCGGCGTGGCCGTTGCCGCGTTACCGAGAGATGCTCTTCCCCGTCTAATAGGTCGACGGCGGGAAAGGGCCCTGCGCCGCTGGACGACAGTCTGGCGGCCAGGCCGGTAAGTCGTGACATGGCTCACGTTACATTTACGAGGGCCTTGCGGGTTAGGACATTATTTGCGAGCCTTAATGCTCGCTGAAACTGCCCGTGTTCCTCTGTCACAGAGGTTCACGGCTGTTGCGCGCGCCGACAACGCGGTCGGTGCCGCTATATTCTGCGGGTGTTCCGACTGCGTCGGCTCACCCTTTCGTTCTCTCTTTTTGGAGGTTGCATGACTCTTCGTCGCGGTGCGCTCCTGGTCGCCGGTCTCGCCGCGCTCGCGCTCCCGTCGCGCGCAGTGCGCGCGCAGGATCCCGGGACTATCGAAGTCGGGGTGTTTGGAAAGTACGAGCGCTTTGATGGTGGCATCCCGTTCAGCAATCGCTCGCAGCTCGGATACGGTGGGCGGTTGGGCCTCTACGTTGCACAGAATCTTGCCGTCGAATTCACCGGGGCGCGTACAACGGGTGATGGCGACGAGCTGAGCTACTCGACGACGGGCTTGCTCGTCTATCACGTGCCGGCCGGGGAGAACCTCGACGTGCACATTGGCGCTGGCTACCTCATTCACAAGCACGGCATCTATGGCGTGAACGGTAGCTACTCGTACCTCGGCGGTATCTCGGCGGCCGGCCGCGCGCAGAACGTCGCGTGGGATCTGGGCGCTCGTGGCATCCTTGGCATCAACTGGAAGTGGACGGAGCGCGTTGGTGCCCGCATCGATGGCACGTTCGGCTTCGTTCCCTACCCGAAGGATCGCCTCGGACAGAAGGCCAACGGCATCGACGTGAATTTGGGCCTTGAAGGCGGCCTGTTCTTGACGATGGGCGGCTCGAAGGACACCGATGGTGACGGCGTCTCGGACAAGAACGACAAGTGCGCCAACACCCCGACGGGCGTGAAGGTGGACGATGCCGGTTGCCCGGTCGACACCGACAAGGACAGCGTGGCGGATTACCTCGACAAGTGTCCGGGCACGCCCGCCGGCGCCAAGGTCGACAGCAATGGCTGCCCGGTCGACACCGATCGCGACGGCGTCGCTGACTACATGGACAAGTGCGCGAACACGCCCGCTGGCGCCAAGGTTGACGCCGCCGGTTGCCCGATCGACACGGACAAGGACGGTGTCGCGGACTACATGGACAAGTGCCCGAACACCCCCGCTGGCGTGAAGGTCGACGGCGCTGGCTGCCCGGTCGACACCGACAGGGACGGCGTGGCGGATTACCTCGACAAGTGCCCGAACACGGTCCCCGGCACCAAGGTGGACGCGAACGGCTGCTCGATCGACAGTGACTCGGATGGCGTGGCGGATTCGGACGACAAGTGCGCGAATACCCCGCGCGGTATGGTCGTGAACAAGACGGGCGCCAACGCCGGCTGTGTGGTCGACACCGATGGCGACGGCGTGACTGACGACAAGGACAAGTGTGCCAACACGGCGGCCGGCAGCAAGGTCGATGCGGTGGGCTGCACGGTCCTGTTCGAAGCCGGCAAGAAGAGCCTGACGCTCCAGGGCGTGACCTTCGAGAACGCCAAGGCGGCGCTGCTCGCCGAGTCGTACGGCGCGCTGGACAAGGTCGCGGAAAGCCTCGTGGCCAACCCGGACGTCAAGATCGCCGTCGAGGGCTTCACGGATAACCGCGGCAGTGCCGTGGCCAACCGCAAGCTCTCGCAGGCCCGCGCTGATGCGGTTCGCAACTACCTGATCAGCAAGGGAGTCTCGGCCGAGAACGTGACCGCCAAGGGCTTCGGCCCGGTCAGGCCGACTGCCCCGAACACGACCGAGGCTGGTCGTGCGCAGAACCGCCGCGTCGAGATCCGCCGCACCAACTAGGCGTAACTCACGCAGCACCGTACGAGGCGAGCGCCTCCGTCACCTTCGGGTGGCGGAGGCGTTCGGCCGTTCGGGGGGATTAGCTTTCGTCATTCGCCGGTGATCCCACTGACCGGCGCTCCCACATGGCCAAGTACAAGACTCCGACCCTCGCCCACCGGGCCCAGTACCTCGCGCTACGCTCGCTGATCGGGGCGCTCCGGCTTGTCGGCTGGAACACCGCCGCTGCGGTCGGAGAGTGGGTCGGCCGACTGGGCTACGCGCCGCTCGGCATACGGCGAGCCCTCGTGGAAGACGCGCTGCGGCGCTGCTTCCCCGCCTTTACGGAAGACCGGGTGCGCGCTGTTGCGCGTGCCAGCTATGGGCATCTGGGACGCGTGACGATCGAGGCGGCGCTCCTCTCGGGTGGGCCCGAGGAGGTGTTCCAACGGTTCGAACCGTGCCCGGATTGGCCGGTCGTCGAAGCCGCACTCGCCGAAGGCAGAGGCATCTGCATGGTGACGGGCCACTTCGGCAACTGGGAGCTGGCGGGCTCCTACGTTGGCGCGCGCCTCACCGCGATGGGTTCAGGGCTCGAGGCGATCGTGCGCTCACAATCGAACCCACTGTTTGAGCGTTACATCAACCGCACGCGTGAACGGCTCGGCATGATGGTCATTCCAGATGCCGAGGCGGTCCGACGGACGCCACGGGCGCTGAAGTCGGGCCGGGCCGTGGCCTTCGTGATGGACCAGGGGGTGATCGGGCTTGCGTCGACCTTCGTGCCGTTCTTCGGTCGACTGGCCAAGACGCCGCGGGGGCCCGCCGTCTTCGCGCTGCGCTTCCACTCGCCCGTGGTCTTCGCCGCGGCCATCCGTCAGCCCGACGGGAAGTACCGACTGCGCCTCGAGCGCGTACCCGTGACCCCCACGGGCGATCGGGACTACGATGTCGACATGATCGTGCACGACTACACGGCGACGCTCGAGCGATTCATTCGCGAGACTCCCGAGCAGTACTTCTGGCAGCACCGACGCTGGAAGCACGCGCCACCCGAAGGGACTGTGTGGCCTCCCGTGCGCACCGGCGGAACAGGAGCGATCGCCGGCTGAGGCAGCGCCATGATGGAGAGTGGGCGGATCGGGCGTCGCGTGCGCCTTCAGGCCCGAGCCGCGATCAGCGTGTCCACGCAGCCACCCGTCCTCGCACATCCTCGACGGAAATTGCGTTGATCGACAACGTCGCTGGCTCGCGCGGCGGCTCGGGTGCGGTCACCACCTCCGCACGCGCACCGAGTGGATGCCAGCGGCCGAGGAGCGGATTCGACCGGGCGGGATACAGCCCGAGCGCAGGGACGCCGAGGGCGCACGCGATGTGCAGCGGACCGGTCGAGGCCGCAACGAGACCGTCACTCGCGCGAGTGAACGACAGCAGCTCCGCGAGCCCGAGGCCCGTGGCGTCTTCCACGTGGGCGGGCAGCGTCGCGAGCCACGGTGCCAGCGTGCGTCCCTCATCGGCCGTTCCGGTCACGAAGCAGCGAAACCGATCCGACGGCAATGCCTCCGCGAGCGCCTTCCAGTGCTCAAGCGGCCACGGCGGCACGGTGCCGCCGGTGAGCGGCTGGAACAGCACGTTGAGGCGATCGGGGCGGAGCCGAGCGGCCAGCTGGCTCGCCATCGGGGCGGTGCGCGTGAGGCCGATGTACGGAACGAGTCCGGACAGCGCGATGTCGGTGCCGCCGAGCAGTGGCGCAGCGAGCTTCACGTTGAGCTGGGCCTCGTGCAACGCCGAGCGCTTGCGGCTGACATTGACGCGCTCGGTGCAGGTGAGCCAGTGAAACCAGCGGCGCGCGGTGCCGATGCGGCGCGGAATGCGCGCGTCCTTGGCTGCCGCTGCCACCTCGCGGCGGGGAAAGACGTGCAGGATGGTGTCGGCGCCTGTTGCCGCCAGCAGCTGCGCGCGGTCGTCGTCCGACGCATCGTGATGGTCCGGCCACTCGATCACTCCCTGCACATGCGCCGACGCCTCGACAATCGGGCGAGCATACCGGCGCACCAACATGATGAGCTCGACGTCGGGCCAGCGCTCGCGGAGCAGCCCCAGCAGCGGTAGGGTCAGCACGACATCGCCCAGCCGGTCGGTGCGACTGACGATGAGGCGACGCGGTGATGAGGGCATGGAACGGTGGTGAGGGTGCCACGGCACGCGAGACGGGGGCAACTTACGTCATTCCGACGGCGTCTCCCAACCCTCGTGTACGTGGCCAGTCTCAAGCGGCGCTTCTATTCGGCGCTCTTTCCGCTCTACCGGCTGATGTGGCCGACGCGCGTCGCACGCGGGGCGTATCTGTCGCGCACCGCCAAGCGTGTCCTCGTGGTGCGGAACGACCGCTTGGGCGACATGATCCTGACCACTCCCGTGTTCGATCTGCTGCACGCCTTGGCGCCCGGGGTGGAAGTCGACGTACTGGCATCGCCCAGGAACGCAACGCTCCTTGAAGGCGATGAGCGCGTGAGCCGCGTGCTGGTCGATGATGGCACGTGGAGCAGCCTCTGGCGACTGCGACCACAGCTCCGCGCGCGCCAGTACGACGCGGTCTTCAGCCTGATTCCGGGACGTTCCATTCGTGGGGGATGGACCGCAGCCGCGGCAGCGCACACGCACACGCACCGGGTGAGTACATGGCGCCCCAAACGATATCACGGCTTCTTCACGCGGGTGGTGCGGTTGCCGCATTCCCTGATGAGCGCCCACGTCGCGCGCCAGATGAGCTATGTCGTGCGCGCCGCATTCGGACCCGTCGGCCAGGACAACGCCGAGGCGAGCGCACTGGAGGCGCCCGTTCGGCTGCATGTGCCCGACGCGGCCCGCCGTCTGGTCGAGCAGTTCCTCACCGCCAATGCGATCGAGCGATTCGTCGCGGTGAACCTGCGCAGCGCCGCCGCGGCTCGTTCGTGGAGCGCCACCGAGGCCATGACGACGCTCACCCGTTTGCTGGCGATGTATCCGACGCTCCACGCGGTGCTCGTACCGAGCCCGGCAGACGCTGCGGAGGCGGATGAGGTGCGGGTCGCCGTGCGATCAGCACGGGTGCTGGTGTTCGATCCGCAGGCGCCGCTGCTCACGTTGGCGGCACTCGTGGAGCGTGCCGCGGTGATGATCACTCCCGACACGATGACGCTGCATCTGGCGGTGGCCACCGGGCGCCCCGTGCTGTCGCTGCATACCACGACGGACGGCAACGTCCCCGATCTCTGGAAGGCCGTCGGCGTGCCGTCGCGCGCGCTGGTTGCGCCGTGTGGGCGCCCCGTGAGTGCCATCGATGCGACGGTCGTCATCGAGGGATTCGCGCAGTTGGTCCGCGATGCCGGTATCCGGCTGGACGATTGAAGCCGCGTGCTTCGCGGCGCGCAGGGCTACGCTGACGATCGGGATGGCCAGAACGCAGCGAGCCGTCGCCGCAACGCGGTGAGCTGCTTCCGGTAGCGCAGGCGCTTGAGGATCCCCTTGGGGCGGCGCACGCGGGCGAGCAGGACGCGATTGGCGATGCGCGTGGGCGAGGGGGGCGTGCCGGCATCGGCCGCGTCGGCGTAGGCCTCGAGCATGGCGAGGTTCGCGTCGCGCTCGTGCGGCATCGGGACGTCGGGGCCGTGCTTCTGCAGAAAGTAGGCGCGGTTGCGGGTGGCGAGTTGGCGCTTGGCGTCGTTCATGCGGCCGAAGGTCCCGCCGCCCTCGTGATACACGAAGGCGTGATCGGCAATGAGCAGATCGAAACCCGCTGTGCGCGCCCGCAGCGAGTAGTCGAAGTCCTCGTAGTAGCCCGGGATGAACTGTTCGTCGAGTCCGCCCAGCTGATCGTAGACCCCGCGTCGCATGGCGATGCAACAGAAGTCGAGGCGATAGGCCGGGAGACATGCCGCGCCGCCATCGGATGCGTTCGCATAGGCGAGCCCGCGCTCGATCACCGCCTCGGTCGCGAGTCCGGGTTCGACGTGGATCTGCTGCGCGTTGCCGGCAAAGTTGGTGACGGGCGCGATGAGCCCCGCCGATGGATTGGCATCCAACGCGGCGGCTAGTCGCGCGACGGTACCGACCGGCACGATGATGTCGCTCGAGACGAGGACGAACAGATCGCCCGTCGCGAGCGCCAGGCAGGCGTTCATGCCGCCGGGATAGCCGCGGTTCACCGGCAGGTGATGCAACCGGATGCGCGGGTAGCGCTCCTGCGCGGCGATGAAGGCAGCGCGGTTGGCCTCGTCGGACGCATTGTCGACGACGATCACCTCCCACTGGGCGGCGTCGGGGTCGGCGTAGAGGCTCGCGAGCGCCTTGCCGACGGTGTCGTCGAACCGGTTGTATCCGAGCACCAACACGCTGACGCGGGGACGGGGCGAGCGGCTCATCGCGCTACGCAGTCGCGCTCAGGAGGACACAGATCCAGTCACCACGCAGCTCGCGGTTGAGTGCCTGGGCCTGCATCTCGTACTCGGCGCGCTGGGCCGGGGTGAACAGTCCGCCGCGCTTGCTTCGCGCAAAGCTCTGCGGGTCCATCAGCGGCATGTCACGACGGTACTGCTCGCTTCCCATGAACGACATGGCCGTGGAGTCGCACCAGAGGCGATCAACCTGCAAACCAGCGCGTTCGGCGGCAATCCGGATGCTCGCGTGCGAATGCAGGCAGAAATGGCGCGGTGCATCGAGATTGACCCAGTCGGTGCCGTAGTGCTCGAACGCCCACGAGGAGACGCTCGGGACACGTACCAACAGACGTCCACGGGGTGCAAGGCGTGCCCGTGCGTGCGTGAGGGTCGCGACCTGGTCGGGGACGTGCTCGAGCGCGTGATGAAAGGTGATCAGGTCGAAGGCGCCGGTCATCTGCGCGAGGTCCTGCTTGTGCACGAGCACGCGCCCCTCGTCCGCGATGTCGGCCGTGATGAACGGGTCGAGCCCGACGGCGCCGGCAACGCCGGCATCGCGCAGCGCGAGCACATGTTCACCGGAGCCGGTGCCCACGTCGAGAATGCGATCGGTCGTGCGAATGCCGATCTCGCGGTACAGATGCAGCAGGCCATCACGGGGAAACGCCGACCGCAGGAGCTTGGCGACGGGGGCCGGAGCGCCGAGAATGGGGCGTCGCTTGAGCCGTCGACGAAAGCGCTTGAACGCGTCGGGTGGCTTGACGGCGAAGCTGTAGTAGTCGCTCGGGTAGAAGCGGCCGACGTCCGTCGGGACCACCGCGATCTGCACGCAGCCGCAGGCGGCGCACTGCTCGTACGCAAAGTGCTCGCGCGTGCCGAACATCATCTCGCGCACGTCGAGCGTGCGGGCGACGGCGCCGCCGCAGATGCGGCAGACGGGAGGTGACTCGCGTGACGGCGCGCTCATGCCAGCTCCGGGTACGTCGTACGCACGTACTCGGCGAGTGCCTCGCGCCACGGACGCATCGTGACGCCCAGCGCGCGGGCGCGCGTGTTGGCGAGCGCGGAATATCGCGGGCGGCGCATGGCACCCGAACGCGCACCACGATCCACGGGGATGACCGTGCCTCGCGCGTGCACGAGCTGGAACACCGCCTGTGCGAGTTCGGACCAGGCGCACGCTCCCTCATTCACGAGATGATACGTGCCCGCCGCCGTGCCGGGCGCAGCGAGCAGCTGCCAGACGGCCAGCGCCAGATCGTGCGTGGAGGTCGGGGAGACGACCTGTTCACTGGCCATCTCGAGATCCTGCCCAGTCCGCGCATCGGCCACGCGGCTGTCGACAAAGTTGCCGCCCTTGGCGCGCGCCCCCGCGCTGCCATACAGGCCGCAGGTGCGGATGATGAACGCCTGATCAGGCGCGGCCGCCCGGGCCGCGTGTTCGCCTGCGACGCGCGTCATGCCGTACACCTGCAATGGCGCGGGCACGGCGTCCTCGGCGTATGGCACCACGTGATCGCCACCGAACACGTAATCGGAGCTGAAGGTGACCAGGCGCGTGTGTCGTTCAGCGCAGGCAGTCGCGAGGTCGCGCACGGCGACGGCATTCACGCGGAAGGCCAGCTCCGGTTCGGTCTCGCAGAGCGGCACGTTGTGAAAGGCGGCGCAGTTGATCACCACCTCGGGGCGCTCCGCGGCGATGGCGCCGCGGATCGAGGCTTCATCGGTGATGTCCAGTTGGTCGCGGGCGGGCGCAACGATCTCGTGCGCCGAGCCGGTGCGCCGCAGGTCGGTGCCGAGCTGCCCGGATGCGCCGATGAGGAGCACCTTCATGGCGTATTGGCCAGCAGCGGATAGCTCCGGTCGCGCTCGGTCACGATCGGATCGGCGATCGGCCATGCAATGCCGACGCGTGGATCATCGAAGCGCAGGCCACGTCCCGACGGGCCGTGATACGGGACGGACATCTGGTAGAACACTTCGGTGTCGTCGGACAGCACCTGAAAACCATGCGCGAACCCGACGGGAATGAAGAGCGCGCGGTGATTGGCCGCCGTGAGCTCGACGGCGGTCCACTGCCACTGCGTGGAAGAGTCCGGTCGGATGTCGACAATCACGTCGTAGATGGCGCCCGCGGTGCAGCGCACGAGCTTGGCTTCGCCGTGCGGATCGGCCTGATAGTGCATGCCGCGGAGGATACCCCGCCGCCGGTTGAAGGAGACGTTGCACTGTGCGACCCGCGGGTCGAGCCCCTGCGCGATGAACTCCTCGACCGCGAAGGATCGGGCGAAGAAGCCGCGCTCATCCTCGATGCGTTCCAGGTCGATCACCGCGGCGCCGGCGAGCGGCGTGGGGGTCACGATCACGGGAGCACGCGGACGCGGGGAATGGGCACGACGAACTGTCCGCCCCACCCGTGAATGTGCGCCATCTGCTCCATGACTTCCGCGGCGATGTTCCACGGGAGGATGAGCACATAGTCCGGCTTGGTGACCGCGAGCTGATCCGGCGCATGAATGGGCAGGTGCGTGCCCGGGAGAAAGCGGCCCTGCTTGTGCGGGCTGCGATCCACCACGTAGTCGAGGAAATCGGCGCGGATGCCGCAGTAGTTGAGCAGGGTGTTGCCCTTGGCAGCGGCGCCGTAACCCGCGATATGCTTGCCGGCGCGCTTGGCCTCGACGAGGAACGACAGCAACGCGCGCTTGGTCTCCTTCACCTGTTCGTCGAAGGCACCGTAGGCGGCCAGGCTGTCGAGTCCCGCGGCACGTTCGCGCGCATCGAGCGCGACCACGCGGTCGGTGACCGGGCGCGTGTGATCGGCCGCGTGCCGCGCATGGATGCGCAGCGATCCGCCGTGTGTGCGCACCTCCTCGACGTCGAATATCTCGAGGCCATGACGCGCGAACGCCGTGCGCACCGCGAGCAGCGAGAGGTACGAGAAGTGCTCGTGGTAGATCGTGTCGAACTGGTTCTCCGCCATCAGGCGGAGCAGGTGCGGGAACTCCATGTTGATCGTGCCGGAGGGGGCGAGCAGCACGGCGAGCCCGGCAATGAAGTCGTTCAGGTCCGGCACGTGCGCCAGCACGTTGTTGCCGATGAGCAAGTGGGCGCGCGTTCCCGCCGCGACCAGCTCCTGCGCCGTCTGCAGGCCGAAGAACTTGACGACGCTGCGGATCCCCTTGGCCTCGGCGTGCTTCGCCACGTTGGCCGCGGGCTCGATGCCGAGCACGGGGATCGATTGACGGTGGAAGAACTGCAGGAGATAGCCATCGTTGCTCGCGATCTCGACCACCTGCGAGGTGGCGTCGAGCCCGAGGCGCGTGATCGCTCCCTCGGCGTAGGCCTCGCAGTGGGCGAGCCAGCTGTCGGACATCGACGAGAAGTACGCGTACTCACTGAAGATCTCGTCGGGACTCTGGAACTGCTCGAGTTGCACCAGGAAGCATTGTCCGCAGACCCACGCGTGCAGCGGGTAGAACGCCTCCGCCTGATCGAGCGCATCGGCCGAGAGGTATGCGTTCGACGGTGGCGACATGCCAAGGTCGCAGAAGGTCGTGTGCAGCGACGCACCGCAGGAGCGACATGAGCGAGCGTGCGTGGTCACGAGCGGGCGGTGAAGGCGTGAAGTTGCTCGAGCGTCACCGCGCGCATGTCGGCGCCCCGGGCGTGCTCGCGATACCAGTGCACGGTCCAATCAAGGGCCGTGGCCAAATCGAGCTGCGGGCGCCACGCGAGCCGCGTGCGCGCCTTGGTGATGTCCAGCGACAGGAAGGTGGTCTCATGCGGATGCTCCCCGGGTTCGACGCTCCAGGTTGCGCCGCTGCCCCATTGTGCGGTCACCCGGTCGGCGATCCAGGCCACCGGGCGCGCATCTGCGTGCTCGGGGCCGAAGTTCCACGCCTCGCTGAATGCCGCCGGATCGGTGGCGAGCTGTTCAGCGAGCGTCAGGTAGCCCGCGAGCGGTTCGACCACATGCTGCCAGGGACGCACTGCGGTGGGGCGGCGGATCTGGACCGGCGCGCCCGCGCTCAAGGTGCGCATCAGGTCGGGCAGCAGGCGATCCTCCGCCCAGTCACCACCGCCGATCACGTTGCCGGCGCGCGCGGTGGCGATGCCGACCGCGCCACCACTCCGCGCGGCACCAAAGAACGATTGCCGATAGGACGCGACCACCACCTCCGCCGCGGCCTTCGATGCGCTGTATGGATCGTGGCCGCCCAGCGTGTCGGACTCGGTGTAGCCGCGTTCCCGTTCGCGGTTCTCGTAGACCTTGTCGGTGGTCACGATGACCATCGCGCGCAGCGAGGGCAGGGTGCGCGCCGCCTCGAGCAGGTGCACGGTCCCCATGACGTTGGTGCCGAACGTCGTCACCGGCTCGCGATACGACGCGCGCACCAATGGCTGGGCCGCCAGATGCAGCACGATCTCCGGGTCGGCGGCGCGCATGGCGCGAGCGAGCGCCGCTTCGTCGCGCACATCACCGATAGTCGACGTGATGCCATCGGCCACACGCGCCACGTCAAACAGCGCGGGCGTCGTGGCCGGTGCCAGCGCGTACCCTGACACATGCGCGCCGAGCGCGCCGAGCCAGAGGGTCAGCCAACTGCCCTTGAAGCCGGTGTGGCCGGTGACGAACACACGCCGACCCTGCCAGAAGGCGCGATCGCTCACCAGCACTTCCACGGAGCGTGGCCCGACGCCCAGAGCGCTTCGAGCTGTTGCTTGTCGCGGAGTGCGTCCATGGGCTGCCAGAAGCCTTCGTGCTTGTGCGCAGAGAGTTGCCCGTCGCGCGCGAGCCGTTCCATCGGCTCGCGCTCCCAGACGGTCTCGTCGCCCGTCACGTAGTCGAGCACCCTGGGCGAACACACGAAGAAGCCAGCGTTGATCCAGGAGCCATCGCCGGCCGGCTTCTCCACGAACTCGCTCACGCGCGTGCCGTCGAGCCGCACGGCGCCGAAGCGGCCGGGCGGATGCGTCACGGTCACCGTTGCCAATCGCCCTGACGCGGTGTGCTCGGCGATCACGCGCGTGATGTCGATATCGCCCACACCGTCGCCGTAGGTGAAGCAGAAGTCGCCATCACCCAGGTAGTCACGCACGCGGCGGAGCCGGCCGCCGGTCATCGTGTTCTCGCCCGTATCGATGAGCGACACGCGCCACGGCTCCGCCTTGGCGCCGTGCACGTCGATCTTGTTGGCGGCCAGGTCGATCGTGACATCGGCCTGATGCAGGAAGTAGTTGGCGAAGTACTCCTTGATCATGTAGCCCCGGTAGCCCAGGCAGATCACGAAGTCATGAATGCCGTGTGCGGCATAGAGCTTCATGATGTGCCAGAGGATCGGCTTGCCGCCGATCTCCACCATGGGTTTCGGGCGCACGCTCGTTTCCTCGGCCAGGCGCGTGCCGAGTCCCCCGGCGAGGATGACCGCCTTCACGTGGGTGCGCCGGGCGGGGTGGCCGTCCGGTACTGCGGATCGTTGTACATCTTGAATTGCCGGTACACCTTGGGCACGACGCGGCCGGAGGCGATGTCGCCGATGAGCTGTGTGAGCTCGGTGGCCAGATCGTCACGCTGCTCGATCATGACGGCGACCTTGTTGCGGCAGAGCGTGCGGAACTCCTCGGTCACGTCGGCGCGGTCCGCCTGCTCACGCATGTGGTACAGCTTGAGCTCGATGATGCTCAGCTTGTCGCAGAGCCAGCCAATGGTTTCGGCCATGGCTACGGGTTCGCCGACTGGGCGTCCGAGATGATCTGGCGCACGCGCGCGTCGATCTGCTCGATCAGGTCGTTGCGGCGCTGGTTGAGCTTGTCGACGTTGCGCTTGGCGGCGGCCACGACGTGGTCATCGGTGAGGCGCGCCTTGTCCTCCTCGTGCCACAGTTCGATGTTGGCTTGCGCGAGCTGGGCGATGAGCTGGCCGATCATGTTGGCGGAGTGGAAGTAGAGGCGGCGGAGCTAGCGGACGACGAGCGTGCCCTTCATGCGCGGATGCACTTCGCAGTGGTAGCGGAGGCGTCCCTTCTGGCGAAAGGTCCAGCGGAACTTGGCGCCCGGGCTGATGTCGCCCGAGTCGAACTCGCTGGTGTCCATGGTGACCGAGTGCGGTTCGCCGTCGGAGTTGGTCCAGAGGACCGTGTCGCCCGCGGCGAGGATGAGGGAGTCAGGGCGATAGCGCTTCCCCTTCATGTCGACGACGTGCTGGCGGTTTGGTGCTGCTGCGCGGGACGCCCCCGCCCCTGCGAGCGAGGCGATGGCAACGGCGGCGCCGAGGACGGCGATACGGAGGCGCGGGAGAACCCTCATCCGTCCCAAAGTTCGTGCTGCGGGAGGCTGGGCGCCACCCGTTGGCGAATGAGCCGGACGACCGCGTCGAGCGAGGCGGGCGAGGCGACAATGTCGTAGTCGCGGACATCGACGCGGAGAACGGGACAGCGGCGGAAGGCGCCGATCCAGCGTTCGTAGCGCGCGTGCAACTCGTCCCAGTACTCGACGGGGGTGTCGCGTTCCTTCTCGCGGCCGCGGCGGGCGATGCGCGCGCGGATCTCGTCGAGGGGGGCGTCGAGGTACACGAGCAGGGTCGGCGCGCGCGCGGCCGGGGAGTACAGGAGTTCGCCGTACAATCGTTCGTAGAGGTCGAACTCCTCGGTGGTCATCTGGCCGCGTTCGAACGCACCGCGTGCGAAGATCTCGGCGTCTTCGTACCAGGTCCGGTCGAGCACCCAGCCCCCGCCGCGCGCGCGCATGCGGCGGAGCGCGGCGAAGCGGGTGGCGAGAAAGTGGAGCTGTAGCGGCAGGGCGTAGCGGCGCATCCCGTCCGGGTCGCCGTAGTAGGCGGCAAGCCACGGGTTGTCGTCGTCGACCGATTCCTGCGCCTGCTGCAGGCCGAAGCGGGTGGCGAGCGCACCGGTGAGGGTGCTCTTGCCGGTGCCCACCATGCCCGCGATTGCGAGAAGCATGGGGGCCAAGTTACGTGAATCAGGGGGCGGCGGTGGCGTGCAACTCGTCGTCGGCCCGCGGAATCCAGAGCGTGTAGGTGACCTCGCGGCCCGGGACGGTTTCGCCCCAGAGATAGCCACCCGCCTGCACGGCGAGTGCGCTGACGGCCGCGAGGGCCAGGCCCGTGTCGTCGCGGCGCCCAGCCGACCGCGGCGAGGTGTCGGTCGCGCGCTGCGCGCTGACGGTGAGTGCCACGTAGCGTCCCGGCGGCGCCACGGAGTGGTCCGGATCGCTCGGACGATGCGCGACTTCATCGGTGCGAACGGTCATGAAGCCGCCCGACGGGAGGGCGTCCCGGATGACGACCGAGAGGGTGAGCAGCGCCTGCTCGAGGTGCGCGCGATCGACCGGCACGAGGGGCAGCACCGGGGCCAGATCGAATTCGATCGTGATGGCGGGGGTGACGACGCGCGCGAGCAGGTCGGCAACCTCGCGGACGGCCGCATTCAGGTCGGCGGCGCGGGGCGCATCAAAGGCGCGGCGCGCGTACCCCAGCAGCTGCTTCACGAGGCTCGACGAGCGCTCGGTCGCGGTGCGAATCGCTTCGATATCGCGGCGTTCGGCGCTGCCGTCGGCGAACCGTTCGAGCAGGTGCTCGGACGTCGCGAGGGTGGCCGCGAGCAGGTTCTGGAAGTCGTGGGCGACCCCCGAGGCGAGGCGACCGACCGCTTCGTAGCGACGGGCCTGCCCCTCGACCGCGCGAAGGCGCAGGGGGCTCGCGAGTTCGCGCGCGACGACGCTCCAGCCGGTGAGGGTGCCGCCGGGGCCGCGGTGCGCCAAGAGCGTCATGGCGACCGGGCAGTCGTCGCCGTTGGCGCGACGCAGCACGACATCGCCGGTCCAGCTGCCGAGCTCGGCGGCATGCTCGCGTGCCGTCGCGATCACCGCATGCGACTCTGCGGCGAGCGCATCGTCCACGGTGCGGCCTTCGAGGGGGGCGTCCTGCGGCAAGGCGAGCAGCGCGCGCGCGGCCGCATTACCCGTGAGCAGGCGGCCGGCGATGTCGGCGGTGAGGACGGCGTCGGTGACATGGTCGAGCGCCCCGCGCACCTGGGCGTTGTCGCGGCGGACGGCGGAGGCGGCGTCGGGCGGCGTGCGCCGACGGGGGGCGGCAACGAGTGTGAGCGGGAGGCCTGGGGGGGGCGTGCCGATCGGTGCGTGACGCGGCGAACCTTGTTCGCTGTTTGGGCGCTCGGTAGGTTGCCCCGTATGGCGCGGTAGCCAAGTGGTAAGGCAGCGGTCTGCAAAACCGCTATTCGCCGGTTCGATTCCGGCCCGCGCCTCTTCCGATCCGGCGGTGAAGCTGCCGCCAGTGACCAGCCGAAACGCCCCGCTGCCCGGTGCTGCGGGGCGTTCTCGTTCCGTGGGGGCTGGCGTGGCGCCCGGCGCTGGCGTGCGCCGATGACTGCCGCTCTTGCGGGGGCGGGGCGACTTGGCCGCGTCGTCGCGGACTGGGTCGATGGGGTCGAGCACCGGGGACACTCGCTGGGGCGGGGAGAGAGCCGACCCACGAGAGCTACACGGCTGAGTGGTCGCGCGTCGTGCGGCGCGTCACGATCTTCGGGAAAAGTGCGCTTTGCCGCCAATGGCGTGATAGGGCCGAAGTGCGGCGGTGACGCCGGTCACCGCTCCACGCACGGTCTACGTGCGCGCGCCCGCCAGCAGCCACCCCGCGTACCCAAGCCCCATGATCGTGATGAGCGTGCGCACCGCGACCTGCGGCACGCGCTGTGCAAGGCGCGACGCCAGGTAGCCACCACTCGCCGCCGAGAGACCGAGGGCGAGCACGAGCGTCCAGTCCACCACGCCACCGATGGCAAAGGTGGCAATGGCCACGCCGTTGAAGCAGAGCGCTGCCCAGTTCTTGAGGCCGTTCATCTGGTGGATGTTGGTGAGCCCCATGAAGCCGAGGACGCCGAGCATGAGGATGCCGGCCCCGGCGCCGAAGTAGCCGCCATAGATGGCGATCAGGAGCTGCACGAGGAGGAAGCCCGTGCTGGGCGGCGCGAGCGTGCCATCTGCGCGCACGACCTGGGCATGCTTGATGATGCCGCCTTCGGTGGCGAGCCAGCGGACGAGCGGCTTCTGCGCAGCGAAGATGATCGTGGCGGCAAGCACGAGCCACGGGACGAGCGACTTGAACCGTTGTTCCGGCGTGGCGAGGAGCAGCAGTGCGCCCGCGAGTCCGCCGATGACATTGGGCACGGCGAAGCGCGTGGCCCAGGCGCGTGCGCCGGAGAGCTCGCTCCGGTAGCCCCACATGCTGGTGATGGCGCCGGGCCAGAGGGCGACGGTGCTCGTGGCGTTGGCGATGATGGGGGGGACGCCGAGTCCGACGAGGGCGGGGAAGACGAGGAGCATGCCGCCGCCGGCAATGGAGTTGGCCATGCCGGCGAGGACGGCCAAGGCGCAGACGACGGCGAGCTGGGAGGGGGCGAGGTGGGGGGGCACGGCGGGGGGAATCTACCGTGCGTGGGTGGTGGGGGGGCTTTCGGTTGGAGGGGAAAAAGCAGGTCCTTCGCTTCGCTCAGGACGACGAGGAGGTGATCACACCGACGGCCGACGCAGCACGTACCGCCGCGCCATCGCCTTGAGCTCCTGCACCTGAATCGGCTTCTCCACCACGTCGTTGGCAATCGAGGACAGGAAGAGCCGGACCTTGGCGCTCGTCGCGCCTCCCGTCACGAACACGAACCGCTCGGCCGCATCGGGACGCACGGCGCGTACCTGCATGTACAGCTCATCGCCCGAGAGATGCGGCATCATGATGTCGCAGAAGATCACGTCGAAGCGCGCGCCGGACTTGACCAGGTCGAGCGCCTCGCGCGGGTCGCTGATGGTCGTCACGTCGTGATCGCGCACGAGGACGCGCTTGAGCGCGGCGAGCACGCCAAGATCGTCGTCGATCATCATGATCCGGCCGCGATCGCCGGGCGCATCCCCGTCGGACGCTCCGGCGCTCTGATCCGCACTCTCCGCGGTCCGCAGCGTGATGTGAAAGGTTGTCCCCTCACCGGGCGCCGTGACCAGTTCGAGTTCACCACCCATCGCATGCACGATGCCGCGCGAGACGGCGAGTCCGAGTCCCGTGCCCTCACCCACCGGCTTGGTGGTGAAGAATGGATCGAAGATGCGACCGACGATCGCTTCGGGAATGCCCGGGCCGTTGTCTCTCACGGAGAGGCGCACGCGATCCGTTCCCACCGCGGCCGCCGTGATGGTCACCCGGTTGTTGACCGGATCAGGCGTGGGGAACGCCTGCGCCGCGTTCATGAGGAGATTCACCAGCACCTGCGTGAGGCGTGATTCGTCACCGAGCACGGCGGGTACCAGCGACACGTCAACCACGGGCTGCGCCTTGAGCCGCATCTCGTGCAACGCCATGCTGAGCGACGTCTCGACCACCGACTCAAGGTCGACCGCTTGGAGCGTCACATCCTCGCGTGCCAGCGCGCGCAGGCCGCGCACGATACGTCGAATCCGGTCGGCGCCGGTTCGCGCCTCGTTGAGGCCGTCCATGACCTCGCGCAAGCGCGCCGAGGGCGATGGGCCAGCGATCGCACGGATCTCCTCGAGCGCGAGCTCGAGATTCCCCAGCACGAACGAGAGCGGATTGTTGATCTCATGACCTATACCCGCCACCAGGGTCCCGGTCATGATCAGGCGATCCTGCTGAGACAACCGCTCGGCCGCCAGCTTGATCGGCGTGATGTCGTGAAACGTCGTCACCGCTTCGCGGCCAACCCCCTCGCTTCCGCGCGAGACGATCAACGAGTTGATGCTGATCCAGGTCAGTGTGCCGTCCGGCTTGTGCACCCCCATCACCACGTTGCGCTGCATCTCGCCCGTGCGCAGCGCCACCATGGCCGGATGTTCCTCGCCGGGAAAGGCCGAGCCGTCCTCGCGAACCGCACGCCAACGCGGGTCGACGGACCGTCGCCCTCGTATCTCGTCCGGGCTCAATCCGAGAATGAGCGACGCGGCCGAATTGGAGCTGCTGATCTGGCCGAGTTCGTCCTGCACGACGACGCCCTCGGCCATGGCCTCGAACATCCCTTCGAGCCGCCGGGCGTTGGTGCGCGCCTCTTCCCGCTGCTGCACTGTTTCCAGCCGCAGGCGGCGCTTCTCGAGGAGGAGGACGACCTGCCCAGCCAGCAGCGACAGCATCTCCAGCTGCTCGGGTGAGGGCTCGCGCGGGACGTGATCGATGGCGCAGAGCGAACCGAGCGGCAGGCCGGCCGGTGACCGGAGCGGCATGCCGGCGTAGAAGCGAACATGCGGCTCGCCGGTGACCACGGGGTTGTCGTGAAAGCGCTCGTCCGCGAAGGCATCGGATACAATGAGCGGCGCATCGTCCGCGACAACGTGACCACAGAACGAGACGTTGCGGTCGAGCTGCGGGACATCGAGCCCGTAGCGCGCCTTGAACCACTGGCGGTCCGCGTCGACCAGCGAGATGAGCGCGATCGGCACTTCCAGCACATGTGCGGCCAGGCGCGCCAGCGCGTCGAACGCCGCTTCCATCGGCGTGTCGAGGACCTCGTAGGCGCGAAGCGCGGCGAGGCGTTCGGGCTCGTTCGCGGGGGTGGCCGGAGCCTTCACGTGAGCGTGGCGCCGAGCGCCGGTCTGGAGGGAGGCGGAGCGATTACAAACATGAATGGCGAATAGTGCGAAGATACAAGCAAACCGCCCGCCGTCGACAGGGTCGACGGCGGGCGGGTGGTGCGAGAAGCGTTACAAGCAGGTCCTTCGCTGCGCTCAGGACGACAGCGTGCGCAGGTCCTTCGCTTCGCTCACCACGACAGCGTGCGCAGGTCCTTCGCTGCGCTCAGGAGGACATCAGGGTTCGTCGCCCTCGTCGATGTCGTCGACACCGAACGTGGGCAGTGCGCCCGTGATGTCGCCGATGCGCTCCACGCGCAGGATGTGCGTCTGCACTTCGCTGCCGAGCTTGAAGACGATCTTGTAGTCGCCCGCCTTGACCATGGGCGAGAAGCCGCGACGCCCGCCACCGAGCAGGCCGCCGAAGCCGCCGCCGCCGAGCGAACGCAGCGCGTCCTGCAACGGGCCGAGCGCCTCGAACATCGCGTTCGGGCCACCGCCGCCTTCGCCTTGCGCGCCTTCACCCGCGGCGGCGGCGCCGCCGGGAGCACCACCAGGGAAGCCGCCCGCACGCGGTACCGGACCTTCGCCCGGCCGAGCGTTACCAGCGCCACCGCCAGGGCCGCCAGGACCGCCGCGACCACCACCACCACCACCGCCGCCGCCGCCGCCACCACCACCCATCGCAGCCATCATCTGCTCCATGGCCGCCGGGTTGAGCAGCATCGTGCGAGCGCGGTCAACCATCGCCTTGTCCATCGTCCCGGCCTTCTCGACCGAGTCGAGGATGGCGACCAGCTTGCGCTGGCGCATGACCGAGTCGCGCACACCAGCGGGCGAGAGCGGCTTCGGTGTCGCCGCCTTGCCACGGAAGTCCCACGTCACCTTGTGGAGCCCCGTCGCGCCCGGGCCCGGCAGCGTGCGGATCGTGTCGCCGCTCGCATCCACGATCTTGATGCTGGCGCGCGTCGACGACACGCCATCGGTCACGCGATACCAGAGATCGGCGCCGTAGCCGCCACCGTTCGCCTGGAACAGCTTGTGGCCTTCGCCACCGCCACCACCACCCATCTGCGTGCCGATCAGCGACTGCCCGTACTGGAAGGCCGTCGCCGGCGCGAAGAAGTGCACCTTCGCGTCCGCCACCTGCCGGGTCAGCTGCTCGAGCGGCGCAATGTCGGCGATCCAGATCGCGCGGCCGTGCGTGCCCGCGATGATCTCATGATCGCGCGGATGAATGCGAAGGTCGTTGACCGGCACGCTGGGCAGCCCGGACATGAAGCGCTGCCAGCTGAGGCCACGATCGATCGACACATACACGCCGATGTCCGTGCCCACGAACAGCAGGTCGCGGTTGTGCATGTCTTCGCGGATCACGTACACGAAGTCCGGCCCGCCCGTGGGCAGGTTGTTCGCGATCGACCGGAACGTCTTGCCCCAGTCGTTCGACACGTACACGTACGGCATGAAATCACCGTTGCGGTGATTGTCGAACGTGACGTACACCGTGGCCGAGTCGTGCGCGGACGGCTCGATGCGGCTCACGTACGTGTTCTTCGGCACGCCCGGGAAGCGATTGCTCACCTCCTCCCAGCTGCCGCCATCCGACTTGGTGTACCAGACGCGGCCATCGTCCGTCCCTGCCCAGAGAATCCCGGGACGCATCGGCGACTCGGCCAGCGACACGATCGTGCTGTAGGTCTCCGCGCCGGTCACGTCCGGCGTGATGCCGCCCGTGGTCTTGGTGGACACGCGGATGCGCATCGTGTCGCGCGTCGTGAGGTCGGGCGAGATCGGGTACAGGTTGTCGCCGCGCTGCGTGCTCTTGAGCACGCGGTTGGCGCCGACATAGAGCACCGTCGCCGCGTGCGGCGAGATGAAGTACGGCGTGTTCCAGTTGAAGCGGAGGTCGAGATCGATCGAGTCCTGCTTCTGGCGCGCGCGCAGTTCGGCGGTGCGCCGCTTCGAGGCCGACGACTCCGGCTGCGCCGTGTCGCCACGCTCGACGATGATCGAGTCTTCCATCTCCATGTAGCGGCCGCGATACGACGGCTTCACCAGCGAGGTGCGCTCACCCGTCGCGTAGTTCACGCGCGCGATGTTGCCGCCCTGCGAGGTCGCGTACATGATGTTCGGGTCGGTCGGGTCCTGCGCCGTGCCGAAGCCATCGCCGCCACCGATGTTGTACCAGAACATGTTGGTGATGCCGCCGCGACGTCGCGACGTGGCACACCACGAGCCGTTGTCCTGCAGGCCGCCGCAGACGCGGTAGGGGATCTGCATGTCGAACGACACGTTGTAGAACTGACCGATGGCGAAGGTGTTGATCAGGTCGTACGTGCCGCCCCGATCCCACGTCTGCCCGATGCCACCGTCGTTGCCGACGATGAAGTGCTCGGGATCATTCGGGTCGATCCACATCGCGTGATGGTCGACGTGAATGCCCTGGGTGGCGTTGCGCGCCGTCTTGCCGCCGTCATCGGAGAACTTGACCGGCGTGCTCGACCAATAGACGCGATCCGGATTCTTCGTGTCGACGCGGACCTGGCTGTAGTAGAAGGGGCGCACGTTCTCGCCGTTGGTCTTCTCCCACGTCTTGCCGCCATCCTGCGAGCGATAGAGCCCGCTCGGACGGGTCTGCGGCTTCTGCCCCTTGGTCGCGTTCGGCAGCGTGTCCGCCTCGACCATGGTGTACATCACGTCGGGCTTCGACAGCGAGATGGCGATGTTGATGCGCCCCTTCATCTGCGTCGGGAAGCCGTTCCCCTCCACCTTGGTCCAGGTGGCGCCCGCATCGGAGCTCTTCCAGAGCGCCGAGCCCGGGCCGCCGGACTGGAGGAAGTAGGGGCCGCGCTGCCGCTCGTAGCTCGAAGCCCAGATCACGTTCGGGTCGCGCGGATCGAGCGCGACGTCGATGAACCCGGCCTTGTCGCTCACGAACTTGACGAGCTGCCAGGTGGTGCCGCCGTCGATGGACTTGTAGAGCCCGCGCTCCTTGTTCGAGCGCCATGCCGCGCCCAGCGCCGCCACGTACACCGTGTTCGGATCCTTGGGGTGCACGACGATGCGGCCCACATGCTCGGTTTCCTTGAGGCCGATGAACTTCCACGACTTGCCGCCGTCAACCGACTTGTAGATGCCGCCGCCGGGGCTGATCGAGTTGCGCGAGTTCGGCTCGCCCGTGCCAAGATACAGCACGTTGGTGTCGCTCGGCGCAATCGCGAGATCGCCCAGCGAGATCACGCGCTCGTTGTCGAAGATCGGCGTGAACGTGGTGCCGGCATTGGTGGTCTTCCACAGACCGCCCGCAGCCGCTGCGACGTAGAAGGTCTTCGAGGGCGAGGGGATGCCCTCGATGTCGGCGATACGGCCGCTCATGTTGGCGGGGCCGACGTTGCGCCAACGGAGGGCGCTGACAGTCGTGGAATCGAGCGAACGTTGCTGGGCCACAAGCGGGAGTGCCGCTGCGGACATCAGCAATGCGCCCAGAACGGGACGACGCATGACAGAGTGGGTCGGGGGGGAGTCGCGGCCACGTCGTTGTGGCGCGGGAGCATAATGGTACGCTTTCGGGGCATTAACTGTTGGACGGTACGGAACCGCGGCACCCCGTCTTGGCGTAGAATGACCACCATGCACGCCGCCCCATTTCAGCTTCCGGCCCGCAGCCGACGGATCGCTCTCGCGCTGGCGACCGTCGGGCTCTTCGTTCCGGTGGGAGCCAAGACCCAGCAGCCCGTTGCGGCTCCTGCCCCGGCCACCCCCGCTCCGCCCAGCGCGCCCGTCCTCGCCCCGGGCGATACCGGCCGAACCGGCCGTCGAGTGGCGGTCACCGCATCGATGGAACGCTCGGCCTTCCGCGACACCGCCGCGCGTGGTCTCCTGCTCCGTGCTCGGGCGGCTCGGCTCGCCGTCGATAGCGCCCTGATCTCATACTCTGCCAAGTCCTACCAGCGCGCAACAGTCAGCCTGGGCTTTCGTGAATTGGGTGCCGAGAAAACCCTTTACCGGCGTGAAATCAGCGGACTTGTGGAATGGGGGCGCTCAACTGGCGCGAAAGTGACGGTAACTGGTGAACGGCAGGCGAGCCCGCTTGCCCCCGGAAACGTGCGCTCAAACGGAGGGGTCCCCTTCCCGTATTTTCCCGGTAGCGAGCAGCTCTGGATCGGTGGGTCGTCGGTCGTGCGCGAGGAGGTCGACGAGACGCGTGTCGTGCACCCGATCGCCCGCGGGAGCGAGGCCTACTATACCTATGCCATCGGCGACTCGGTCCTGATGTCGCTCCCAGGCGGACGCACGCTCACCCTGCGCGAGCTTCGGGTGACCCCGCGAGAGCCCAAGTACAACGTCTTCGTGGGCTCCTTCTGGTTCGACGAGGGCTCGGCGCAGTTGGTCCGCGCCACCTACCGACTGGCCGCGGAGGCCGATCTCACCTCGCGTCTCAACCGGTCCGTGCAGGAGGGGACGTCGAATGTGCCGTGGATCGTGCGACAGGTTGCGTTCCCGGTGCGGGCCGAGCTCTCGATGATCTCGATCGAGTCGTCGCTGTTCGAGGGGCGGTTCTGGCTGCCGCGTCGGCACGTGGCGAGCGGGACGATCCGGCTCAATGTCGGCCGGCTACCACTCTCGATCGAGGAGAAGTTCAGCTACGAGGCGGTGAACGGCGACGCACCACCGGCGCCCCCCTCCAACGTGGCGGCCGGCATCCGCTGGGATACGCTCAACCGGGTGCCGCTGAAGCAGCGCCGTGAGGTGGTGCAGCAGTGGCTCAAGGCGTCGGATGCACGCCGGAAGGTGGAGTGCGCCGCCGGCCCGACCTGGTCGCAGCTGCAGGAGCGGTTCGGAGGGCGCGTGACAACGCTGGTCGAAGTCCCCTGCGACACGGCGGCGTTGGCGCGCTCGAGCGACCTGCCGGAGAAGATGTTCGATCCAGCGGACGAACTCGGGGCGACGATCGCCGATGGCGAACGCGGGCTCGACCTGTCGCGGCAAGCCGAGTTCCGGCCACAACTCCCGACCTGGACGGCTGGGCTCGCCGACGGGATGCTGCGCTACAACCGCGTCGAGGGCTTCTCGGCGGGAGTGCGCGCGCGCCAGGAGTTGGGTGCGGGGCTCGTGCTCGATGGCCTCGCACGCTTCGGCTTCGGCGACCGCTGGGTGAACGGCGAGGCCGGGCTGGCGCGCACCAATGGGACGACGTCGTGGCGCCTGGCCGCATACGCAAAGACGGTGAGCGTCAACGACTGGGGATCGCCCTTCGGCTTTCCGGAATCGGTGCTGTCTGCGCTCTTTGCGCGTGACGAGGGGTTCTATGCACGCACGTGGGGAGGCGAACTCACTCGGCGGGTCGGCAGCAGCCTCCTGCGCGTGTTCGCGGAAGGGCAGGGCAACGCGCCGGTGACCACGCGTTGGAGTGCGCGCTCGTTCGCCAACGACCTGGCCTTCATTCCGAACGTGCTCGCGCGTGAGGGTACGTGGGCGGGGCTGGAATGGCGCGATCGTTGGCGGGCCGGATTGGACCCGACAGGCACACTCTGGACGCTCGATGTGCGCGCTGAGGGCGCGAGCGGGACAACCTCCTATGGCCGCGTGGTGCTCGACGGGCTGGTGGCCGGGCGTGCCGGTCCGTTGTCCGCCACCTTCGCACTCGCGGGGGGAAGCTCGCTGGGCGACGTCCCTGCGCAACGCGCCTGGTTCTTGGGGGGCTCGCGCACGGTGCGCGGGCAAGTTGCGGGCACGATGGCCGGCAACACCTTCTGGCTGGCGAGGGCCGAGGCGGGTCCGCGCTGGCCGATCGCGCGGCCCGTGCTGTTCTATGATGCGGGCTGGGCGGGCTCGCGCGATGGTGCGCCCCTGGGCGCCCGCCCCATGAGCGGGGCCGGGATCGGTGTAACGGCGCTGGACGGTTTTGTCCGACTGGACGTCGCGCGCGGTATCTGGCCGCGCAGCGGGTTCCGCGTGGACTTCAGCTACGACGCGCGGTTCTGAGCGCGAACCCGACGCGAGTCGGCTACGTGCGGCGTGGCTGCGACGGGGTGGTGACGAGCTTTCGCCACTGCCGGAACGAGAGGACGAGGTACAGCGCGAACCCGGCGCCAAGAAAGACCATGGTGCCAGCGAATCCAGAGAGCGCCACGGCCGACGCAACGCTGCCTGCACCAAGCACGCGCAGCATCGCGCCTCGATCGGAGATCGTCTGCCGGAAGCTGCGGCCTCGGCGACCCGACTCCGCGACGAAGACGATGGCAAAGATCAGCGCGCCCTTTGGAATCGGTCCAGAGATGTCGGCGCCAATCAGCAGGGCGAGCACGAGTACCAGCACCATCCACGCCGGCACCACCGGTGCGGCGCTCGCTGTCGATGGCGTAGAAGAGGTGTCCGAGTCGTCGATAGTGGGTGGCATGGCGGAGTTCCGGTTGAACGGTGTGTACGGCCGACGACGGCGACTGCATGCAGACTGCTGCGGGAAAGGGCGCGTGCGCCAGTGCTCCCTTCCCGCAACAGATGCTTCTCTATCGTCACCTGAGCGTCAGTTGATTCAATGACGCAGGGAAACGCTACTCCGCAGCCCTTCGTCCGCCGATCAGATCATCGATCTCCCCGCGCCGCTGAGGATTGCAGGCGAAGCCGCACGCATCATTGACGAGGCCGACGCTGTTCGGGTCGCCGCCACCGTCGGCCCGGGTTTGCTTGCGCTGACACTCTCGGACCTCGTCCTGACGGCGGATCCGGCAGTCGGCCAGTTCGGCCACGGTGTACACCACGAGGGATGCAGCAACAAACGCCGCCCAATCCCACGACGCCAAGATCAGCAGTCGAGTTGCGACACCCTGAAGCAGGGTTCCGACGGCCACCTCACCTCCGGTCGACAGGGCGGCCGCGATGTCAACCATCCCGACTCCGACGACGGCGCTCTTGGCCCAATCCCACAGCGTGGTCAACGGCATGCCGACGCGATTGAGCGCGTAGGACAGACACGGCGAATCCGTGCCAGCAAACCGGTTCTGGTACTGCGTGCAGTCAACCTTCGGGGTGACGTCCTGCGCACGCAGCGCTCCCGGCAGTACGAGCCGTTTGGCCAGCGACGCAAACTGGATGGACTCGATGCGAGTCACAACCGATGCCAGCGCGTCGTCGTCATGCGTGCCGGCGTCGGCGCGCATGCCGGACACGCGCACCGTCGTGCGTGCCATCGCTCCGTTCGCGCCGAGCGCGACGGCTCGCGTGCTCGCGGGACGCCAGTGTCCACCGTCCCGCACCCAGTGCACAGACTGCAACGTGAGCAGCTGGCCGTTCTGCACGAGCAGGAAGTCGGTCAGTGGCCCTCGCTCGAGCTTCGAGACGCCGATGATCTGCAGGTCGCGTCCGAGGCTGTCCTTGATGGTGCTCTCGACGACGGACGCCTTGCCGAAGCGGGCCTGCGGTGCGTTGACATCGACCGCCAACGCCGGGAGCAGGTGGGTCGCGATCCCGCTGAGCAGACGCGCGGCGCCGTCGTCGGTCGGCTCGCCTGGGTCGGGGCGTACGGTCGGCGCACGTCCCGTGCTGGTCCGCAGTTCGGTACTCAATCGCGCGACCCCCCGTTCCGCCGTCGCCTCGGCGGACCATTCCGCTCGTCGAACGACAACATCCGCTGTTGCGCCTGCCGGTCGAAACGACGCTTCAACGGTCCCGTTGGCGCTGAACCGCTCACCATCGCGCACACGGTACGACGCCGGTCCGGACGCCGGCAGGTCGCCGCACGCGCCGAGTGTGAGGGTGACGGCCACGAGTGATCCGGCACGAAGCGCGATGGGGCGCGCTGCGATCCATGATGATGCCCGCATGGGGCACCTCCTTGCATGTAGGTCCGGTGGGGCGCACCGCGAGCGGCGTGCCCCGTGCCGGGCCTCCACGCTGGCCGCGCGTACGGAGGACCTCGGACAACTCGATGCTATGTCGGACGCGCGCGGAAGCGGTAACCCGCGCCTTGCAGGGGAGGTCCTTCTGTTGCGATCAGGGCGCGCGCAGGATGACCGCTTCTGCGTCGCGGTCGTAGCGCCAGTCGGGGGCGTTGCTACCGACGACGACGCCGCCGAGCCATCGGACGACGCGATTCTCGCGCGCGTGGTCGAAAGTGCCGGCCAGCGCGGCGCGTCCCGTATCGGTGATCTCGAGGGTGCGGGCCCACGAGTCACGGACGGCGCTGGTCGGCGCGCTGCCGGCGCGCACGAGCGGCGTTGCCGCTCGGGCAAGGCGCGCGACGATGCTCAGGAAGACGACATCGCCGAGGAAGTGGGCGGCTTCACGTTCGTGATGCGTCGCGGTGAAGAGTGCGCGAAGCGCCCGCGGGCCCTCGATGAGGGCTTCGAGGAGTTGCCGTTCGGTTCGGGAGAGACCGGTGTGCGCATCGGGCAGTTCCTCGGTGTGGCGTCGCAGCGCTGCGGCGAGGTCGGGGAGCGCGCCCGAGTCGGCGCGAATGGCCGCGTCGATGGCGCGCGGGTCGGCGCCGGTGAGCGCTTCCCAGGCGCTGATGGCATCGGCGAGATCGACGGCGGTTGCGCTGCGTTGACGGGCGTGGGCCGCATGGACGTCGTGCGGCCGCATCGTGCCGATATAGTCACTTGTAAGCACTAAATCGACGGCGATGTCGGTACCGCCGAGTGCGGCACCCATGACGAGCACCTCGACCAGCTGCCACTGGTCGTAGAGGTCGTGTTCGAACCAGAGGGTGACGGGTTCGGTGGCGTCGAGGGCGGCTGCGAGGCGCGCGTCGCGCGCGCGGAAGGCAGCGTCGACGCTCGCGGCGTCCTCGGCCCACCCCTGGGCCGCGATGAAGGCGGCGCGCTCACGGCGGCGGTCGTTGGGGGGGAGTTCGCCGCGCACGGGGCCTTCGTGCAGGACGTCGTCCCAGGCGAGGAGGTCGCCCTCGATGCCGGCGTGGGCGAGGACGGTGACGGCGGCGGCGCCGTTGGTGATATGCAGCATCGGGAGATGCTACACGGGGTGAAGCGAGAAAAGCAGGTCCCGCGTTTCGCTCAGGACGACAGCGGCGCTACGCCTTCGCGGACTGCGCGTCGCGCACGATGCTCGTGATGAGGGTCCGCGGCAGGAACCGCGGCAGCGTCGTCTGGAATTTGTTCTTGGCGCCAGGGATGACGACGCGCTGGGCTGCGAACAGGCCGGTGATGCCGGCTTCGGCGACGGGGCGCGACGGCACCTGGACGCGGTCGGAGAGCTTCGAGCGGTTGGACTTGGCGCGGGTTCGGAACTCGCTCTCGGTCGGGCCGGGGCACAGGCAGGTCACGTGCACCCCCGTGCCGCGCAGTTCTTCGTCGAGCCCCTCACTGAAGGCCAGCACGAAATTCTTGGTGGCGTAGTACACCGTCATGAACGGGCCCGAGAAGAACGCCGCGGTGCTGGCCACGTTCAGAATGTAGCCACGCTTTCGCGCGACCATCGCGGGCAGGAGGCGCTTGGTGAGTCGGTAGAGTGCCGTGACGTTGAGTTGGATCATGTTCAGCTCATCGGCGGGGTCGGTCTCGGTCACGGCGCCGAACAGGCCGTAGCCCGCGTTGTTCACCAGCACGTCGATCGTCCAGCCGCGCGCGATGACCTCGTCGGCGATGCGATCCGCGCCACCAGGCGCGGCGAGGTCCGCGACGAGCACGTGCGCCGTGATGCCGTGCGCGCTGCTCAGCCGCGTGGCCACCGCCTGCAGCTTGTCGGCGCTGCGGGCCACGAGAATCAGATCGTGTCCGCGCTCGGCAAGGACCGTGGCGAGGTCGACGCCGATGCCCATCGAGGCGCCGGTGACGAGAGCGAGGGGATGCGGGGCGGCCATGCGTGAGCTCCTGATGGGGACACGGCGATCAGCCGGCAGAATCGCCGGATGACGCATGATGATGATACATCCAGTTCGTGACACGTGGTCATGTGCGACCGTTGCCGGAGTCGCGGCCCCTGCCCGTTCGCCCCCGCTTGATCGCCAGCCCTTCGCGCCGCAGTCGTGCGCGGTAGCTTCCGGCATGGATGTCCCCGATCCGTTCCTGTCGGCCATCGCCGACGCGCGCCGCACGTATCCGTTTCCGCGCGCCTATCGCGAACTCGCGGACCGTGTGGTCCGCGATGTGCTCGCCCTGCTCTTTCCGCACTTCATTCCGGCCGTGCGTGGCGATGCGGCCGCTCTGGCCGACCCGACTGATGTCGCGCGTGATCGCGAGGCGGTGCGCTCGCTGTTGCTCGAGGCGCTCGATGGCGCGGGGCCGGTCTCGGCCACCGAGCTTGCGACGCGCTTTCTCGACGCGCTACCGCGTTTGCTCGATCAGCTGCGCGAAGATGCGCGCGCCATTCACGCGTGGGATCCCGCGTCGGAAGAGATCGACGAGGTCGTGTTGGCCTATCCGGGCTTCCTCGCCATCGCGGTGCACCGCATCGCGCACGAGTTCTACCGCATGAAGGTCCCGGTGTTTCCGCGACTGCTGGCCGAGTGGGCGCACTCGCGGACCGGGATCGACATCCATCCGGGCGCGTCGATCGGACGCGGGTTCGCCATCGATCATGGGACGGGCATCGTCATCGGTGAAACCAGCGTGATTGGTGATCGCGTGAAGATCTACCAAGGGGTCACCCTCGGCGCGTTGTCCGTGCAGAAGGGACTCGCCGGCGCGAAGCGGCACCCCACGATCGAGGATGACGTCGTGATCTATGCTGGTGCGACGATCCTGGGTGGCACGACCGTCATCGGCCGCAAGGCGATCATTGGCGGCAACACCTGGGTCACCGCGAGCGTCCCGGCCGGCTCCGTGGTGATCAATACGCCCCAGGCGCCGCGCACCCGCATTCCGGATGATGACCTGCTCGACTTCGTGATCTAGCCCCCTCCGTCGCCTGCCCCGAGGACTCTGATGCGCGCCCAGACCATTCTTGCCACCATCGGCAACACACCGCACGTCCGGATCAATCGACTGTTCGGCTCCACGCACGAGGTCTGGATGAAGCTGGAGCGCGCCAACCCCGGCGCGTCAATCAAGGATCGTATTGCGCTGGCCATGATCGAGGACGCGGAGCGGCGCGGACTGCTCGGGCCGGGCAGCGTGATCGTCGAGCCAACGTCCGGCAATACGGGGATCGGGCTCGCGATGGTGGCGGCGGTGAAGGGCTACCGCATCATCCTGGTGATGCCGGAGTCGATGAGTGTCGAGCGGCGACGCATCATGGCCGCGTACGGTGCGGAGTTCGATCTGACCCCGCGCGAGGTGGGGATGAAGGGCGCGATCGCGCGCGCGACCGAGATCGTGGCGACGACCGCGCGGGCGTGGATGCCGCAACAGTTCGAGAACGAGGCGAACGTGGCCGTGCACGCCGCCACGACCGCGCAGGAGATTCTGGCCGATTTTCCCGAAGGGCTCGACTATCTCATCACGGGGGTCGGAACGGGCGGGCACATCTCGGGGGTGAGCGAGGTGCTCAAGACGACGTTTCCGGCGATGCAGACGTTTGCCGTGGAGCCGGCCAAGAGCCAGACGATCGGCGGGGGCACGCATTCGCCGCACAAGGTGCAGGGGATTGGCGCGGGCTTCGTGCCGGCCAACCTGCATCGTGCCACCCTCGACGGCACGATCGCGGTCACCGAGGAAGATGCGTTTGCCTACGCCAAGCGTGCCGCCAAGGAGGAAGGGCTCTTCATCGGTCTGTCGAGTGGTGCGAGCCTCGCAGCGGTCGCGCAGAAGTTGCCCGAGCTTCCGCACGGCGCCCGGATCCTGACGTTCTGTTATGACACGGGCGAGCGCTACTTGTCGATCGAAGGACTGTTCTAGCCGTTTCCCCGGCGATCGTCCCCCGCCCGGACGGGTGGGGGAGCCATGAAACACCAACAGGTCGGCAGCCGTTCGCGTATAAGGGGTCGATGCGGGTGAGGGGAATCCTCCCGTCCACGCGTCGACCCCGATCTACGTCTTCTGCCTACTCCGCCGTCTCATGCGTTTTGCATTTGTTCGCTCCCTTGTCGCAGCCGCGTTCGCCCTGATGGCGACCGCTGGCGCGCTCACCGCACAGGTGGGGACCACGACCGATATCATCACCGGCAAGGTCACCGACACCACGGGGCGTCCGCTGGAGGGCGCGACCGTGACGGCGACCTCGATCGAAACGCGCGTCTCGCGCTCGCGCACCACGAGCAAGGACGGCCGGTACACGATCCTCTTTCCGGACGGCGGTGGCCAGTACCGGGTCACCGTGCGTTCCATCGGCGTTGCCCCGCAGACCGTGACGTTGTCGCGGCAGGGCGATGAAGACCGGCTGGAGCGCAGCTTCCGCATGACGGTGAACGCGGCGCCGCAGAACCTGCAGGCGGTGAGCGTGCAGGCGCGCCGGCCGCAGGGGCAGGGCGTCGAGCGACCGGCACCCGGTGGCAGCGAACGCACATTCAGCGCCGATCAGCAGTCGCGACTGCCCGTGGACGCCAACGACCTGAACACGTTGGCCGCCTTGGCGCCTGGCGTGGTGGGGGTCGGCTCGAGCGACTCGACCGGGGCGAGCTTCGCCGTGGCCGGGCAGCGCACGACGCAGAACAACCTGACCCTCGACGGTATCTCGTTCGGGTCCGGCGCGATTCCGCAGGAAGCGGTGCGTGGCACCCGCGTGATCACCAGCACCTACGACGTGGGGCGCGGGCAGTTCACGGGCGGGCAGATCGCCACGACGACGCGCTCGGGCACCAACGTGCTGCAGGGCTCCGCGACGCTCAACATGCGCGACCCGAGCCTGCAGTGGACGCCGGCCGTGAACTCGAGCTTCGGACAGGGCTACAATCAGGCCACCTTCTCGGCTGGGTTGGGCGGCCCGGTCATCGAAGATCGTCTCTTCTACTTCGGCGCCTTGCAGTGGCGCCAGCAGCTCAACCCGATCCAGACCGTCACGAGCGCCGATTCGCTCTCGCTCGTGCGGCTGGGTCTCGCGCCGGACTCGGTCTCGCGCTTCCTCGGTCAGATCGGAACGCTCGGTCTCTCGCCGACGGTCAACGGGATCCCCGGGCGCCGCACCAACAACAACCTCACCGGCATCGCGCGCGTCGATTTCAACATCACCGACGAACACACGATCACGCTGCGCGGTGACTACCGCTGGACCGAGCAGGATGCGAGCCGGATCGGGTCGTACTCGACGCCGAACCATGGCGGCAACGCGGGATCGACCGGTGGCGGCTTGCAGGTGACACTCACGTCGCGTCTCGGGCAGTTCGTGCATGAGGCCAAGGGGTATTTCTCGACCGACAACCGTGACGCCGATCCGTACGTGACGTACCCGGAAGGGCGCGTCCGTCTGCAGTCGGCGCTGCCCGACGGCACGACGAGCGTGACCTCGCTGACGTTCGGCTCGAACCCTGGGCTGCCCAACTACAACACCGGGCGCGCGTTCGAGGGCACGGACGAACTGTCGTGGATCTCGGATGAAGGGTCGCATCGCGTGAAGCTCGGTGTGCTCTACAACTGGCAGGAGAACGACCAGAACTCGGGGTTCAACCGGTTTGGCAGCTACACCTACAACACCCTGGCCGATTTCCTCGGCAATCAGCCGGCCATCTACAACCGCACGCTGGGCGACCAGCGGATCACCGGTTCCTCGGTGAACTCGGCGCTCTACTTGGGCGACATCTGGCGCATCTCGCGGTCGCTGCAGCTGACCTACGGTCTGCGCGGCGAGTACTCGATGTTCAACGGGGCGCCGGCACGGAATGCAGGCGTCGATTCCACGTTCGGCTTGCGCACCGACCTGTGGCGCTCCGAGATGCACGTGAGCCCGCGCATCGGCTTCACGTACACGATCTTTGGTGATGGCGACAGCCCGGCGCCGATCTGGTTCGTGCGCGGTGGCGTGGGCGAGTTCCGTGGGCGCACGCCGTCGAACCTGTACACGGCCGCGCAGTCGGGGAACGGACTCGGCACCGGACTCACGCAGCTGACCTGCCTCGGGCCCAGCGTGCCGCTGCCGAACTGGTCGGGCTTCGCCTCGGGAGGCACCGCCATCCCGAGCGGATGTCTGGCCGGCGGACCGCCGATCACCTCGCTCTCGACGCCGCAGGTCACCGCGTTCTCCAACGACTTCCAGGCGCCACGCAGCTGGCGCGGCAACCTGAGCCTGACGCGCCGCTTCTGGGAGCGGTGGACGGCGAGCGTGGACGCGCAGTACGCGTGGGGGCAAGCGCTCTATGGCGTGCGCGATGCCAACCTGAACACGACGCCGCAGTTCACGCTGCCTGATGAAGGGCGACCGGTCTTCGTGCCGGCCACCGCGATCTCGCCGCTCAACGGCTTCACGACGGTATCGGCCTCCCGCATCAACCCGGCCTTCGCGCAGGTCTACGAGGTCGGCTCGAACTTGAACTCGCGGACGGCGCAGATCACCGCGTCGCTCAATGCGTTCACCGACAAGGGGGTCGCGCTCAACTTCTCGTACACCTATCAGCGCGCGTGGGACCAGTCGTCGTGGTCGTTCGGGCCACCCGTCTTCGGTTTCAGCCAGCCGACGACGGCGGGCAACCCGAACATCAACGAGTGGGCGTCCTCGGACCTGGAGCGTCGGCACAACGTCGTGGGCACCGTCACGTGGCCGCTCGGTTCGTCCTTCGAAGTGACGTTCATCGGTCGATTGACCTCCGGTGGTCGCTACGCACCGCTGGTGGGCTCGGACATCAACGGTGACGGGACGCGCAACGACCGCGCGTTCGTGTACACTGCCGCGACGGCGCCGGATACGGGGCTCGCGAACGGGATGACGCGCCTGCTCAACAAGACCAGCGGTGAGGCGCGCAGCTGCCTGCAGGCGCAGATGGGACAGCTGTCGGCGCGCAACTCGTGCCAGCAGCCCTGGTTCCCGTCGCTCGACATGCAGCTCAACTGGCGCCCCGACATGTTGGGGCTGCAGCGCCGTCTCGCGTTGTCGCTCTCGTTCATCAACCCGATGGCCGGGCTCGACCAGCTCATCAACGGCGAGAACAAGTTGCAGGGTTGGGGCCAGCCCGCGAATCCGGACGGCACGCTGCTGTATGTGCGCGGCTTCGATCCGCTGACCAGGCGCTACAAGTACGAAGTCAACGAGCGATTCGGCAACGCGATCTCGGGTGCGCAGGCATTCCGCCAGCCGTTCCTGCTCCAGTTGCAGGCGCGTTTCACGTACGGCATGAACACCACGCAGGAGCGCATGGGCTTCGCGATGGGTGGCTTCGGTGGCGGGCCTGCCGGCGGCGGCGGTGCGGGCGGTGGTGGCGTCGGCGGGCTCAACAACAGTCGGGTCCTGAACCCGATGGCGCAGGTCCTCGAACTGAAGGACTCGCTCAAGCTCAATGAGGCGCAGATCAAGCAGGTGACCGAGCTGTCGGACACGCTCGCGGCGCGCAGCAAGCGTACGGGCGACGAGATCCGCGCGGCCGTGGCCAAGGCGGGCAACAATCCCGACCCGGCGGTGGTCTTCTCGAGCATCCGTCCCAAGCTCGAAGAGGGGCGCAAGAACGTGAGCGAGGCGCTCAAGGCGCTGCAGGCGTTGCTCACCCCGGAGCAGTGGAAGCTCGTGCCGGAGACGGTGAAGTCGCCGTTTGCGGGCATGTTCGGTGGGCCGCAGGGCGGCACCCGTCGGCCTGGCGAGCAGCGGCCCTGAGCTTCGCGTTGTCGTCCTGAGCGCAGCGAAGGACCTGCTTTCCGTCTCACGGCAAGCAGGTCCTTTGCCTTTCTCGGGAGGGCGCGCGCGCCAACGCGGAGCCGGTCATGGTTGTATCTCTTGCAGACCACCTCGGCAGTCCCGCCGAGGCGAGACCAAGCGACCCTGTGACCGTGCCCGCCGTACCACCGGACGCTGAACTCCCGAGCGACGCTGCGCCCAACCCGGTGGAGCGGTCGCCAGCCGACGCGCCAGACATCGCGCCCGAGATGGCCGATGAGCCGGCGCTCGTGGCGCGCATCCGTGCGGGCGACATGCAGGCGTACGACACGCTGGTGCGCCGGTACCTCAAGCGCGCCTATGCGGTGTCGCAGCGCATGCTCGGCAATGCGTCAGACGCCGAAGACGCGGTACAGGACGCCTTTCTGCGCGCGCTCGAACGGATCGCCCAATGCGGCCCAGGACGAGCGTTCGGCCCGTGGTTCTTCCGTATCCTCATTACCCAGGGCCTCAACTTCCAGCGGTCCGCCAAGGTCCGGCGCACCGAGGCGCTGCCCGAAGAGTTGCACGGCCACAGCGAGGGTGGTGACATCCTCGCGGAGCGCGCGGAGGTTCGCGCGGCCTTCCGAACGGCGCTCGACGCGCTCCCCGCGGCGCAGCGCACGATCGTGCAGCTGAGCGACATCGAGGGGTACGGCAGCGGCGAACTCGCCACGATGCTCGACATGCCGGCGGGCACCGTTCGCTGGCATCTGCATCAAGCCCGCAAGCAACTGCGGCACTCGCTGGCGGCCCACGCGCCGCGCGCCGAGCGCCCATTCCAGAAGGGTTCTCCATGACGCACCACGACGACGATGTCGAACTGCGCGCCCTCCTGCGCGCCACGGACGAGGCGGTGCCCTTGAACCCCGAGCGCGAAACCGCGTTACACGCGCGCATCGTGGCGGGAGACGACACGGTACGCGCCATGCTGAGCGCGACCGATACCGCGCACGCGCTCACCGCAGATCAGGAAGCGCAACTGGCGGCGCGCATTGCCAGCCAGGGAGCGGGCTGGCTCGCGCTGCGTGCCCAGCATGCCGCCGAGACCCCCGCGGACGCGACGCTCGATCTGCTCGCGGCACGCATTCGAGCGGATGCACTGCCTGTCCTGTCCCGTTATCGTCGTCCGATGCGTCGTTCACCGTGGGTGACGGTTGCGGTCCGATGGAGCCGTCCCGCGCTACCGTTGGCGATCGCGGCCGGTTTGGGGGCCATGATGGTGCTCATGCGCACCCCCCGCACCGCGGACGGTCCCGTGACCGAAGCGGTCGACGCCACGTCGGCGTATGCCGCCGTTGGCGAACCTGTGCGCGTGAGCCTCGCGTCGATGACACCGGAAGGCGCGATCGGTGACGGCCCGGAGGCTACGCCATGAGCGCGTCGGACGATGCCATCGGACCGTCGCCCGTGGCCGCGCGCCTTGGGCCACCGGAGGCGGGCGAGGTGAAGCGTCCGATGCTCTGGATCGCGCTGGCCGTGGTGGCGATCGCGCTCGCGGGAGCGCTCGCGGGGGTGGCGATTGATCGGGCGCTGCACGCACGCGCGATGGGCGGGGGGCGCGGTGACCGCTTCGGCGGCCCACGCATGGGTGGGCCGTTTGGTGGCGGCGCGCCGAGCGACTCCATGCGAAAGCGGATGCGCGAACGGATGAAGCAGGAACTCGACCTGACGCCGGCGCAGGCGGTTCAGGTTGACTCGCTCATGTCGATGCAGGAACCCAAGTTCCGCGCGCTGCGCGAGCGAATGGAGCCGGCGATGGACTCGCTGGTGACGGAGACTCGCGCCCAGATGGACCGGATCCTGACGCCGGCGCAGCGCGAGAAGGCCAAGGCGATGCGTGGGCGGATGTTCCATCGCCGCGGGGCGAGCGTGAGCTGACGACGGACAAGCAGGTCCTTCGCTGCGCTCAGGACGACATCAGAGCATCAACACGCCGAGCTGAACGCCGCGCGCGACCGCCTCGGCACGCGTGGTGACGCCGAGCTTCTCGAACACGGCCGTCACGTGCGTCTTGATCGTGTGTTCCGAGATGCCGAGTCGCGCGGCGATCTGCTTGTTCGCCAACCCTTCGGCGAGTGCTTGCAGCACCTCGTGCTCGCGCGGCGTGAGCGTGACCGTGCGCGGCGTGCCATCGCGACGCGTGACGGCGCTTCCGCGGAGCGGTTGCGCGGCATCGAGGGTGAGCACCACCAACCCGGCTGCCACGGCGCGCACCGTCGCAACCAACTCGGCGTCACCCGCATCCCGTGCGAGGACCGCACGGACGCCGGCGCCAATGGCGTCACGTGCGATGGCCGGCGACGGCTCGTGCACGAGCAGCACGATGGCGGGATGCGGCCGCGTCTCGTCGTCGGCCGCCTCGATGCGGAGCGCGCCGATGCGCGTACCGTTGTCGTCATCGAGCACGAGCACGTCCACATCGTCCGTGCCGGCGTCCGTGAGCGCGTCGCGCGTGGCGGCGGTGCCAACGACGATCACGTCATCGCCGAGCGCGAGCAGATGCTCGAGCCCGGCGCGAACGACGGGAGAACTGGCGACAACGGCGATGCGAACGCTCACGCGCGAGAACTAACTCCGGCGCGGGCGTTCGCCCACCGCGAGTGCCAGCGGCTGGACCACTCCCGCGCGTACGATTCGAGCGGCCAGCGTGGTTCCCGGCGCCGCACCCGCCACGATCGCCAGCAGCTCGCGCGGATCGCTCACCGCCTTGCCCCCGACTTCGATCACGATGTCACCGAGCAGGATCCCCGACGACTCTGCCGGCCCCAGGGCTTCGATGGTCACGACCATGAGGCCAAGCTCCCGGCCCAGCTTCTCCCTGCTGACGAGATCGGCGCCCAACCGCACCGGTTGCAAGCCGAGCCCCAGCCAGCCGCGCTTGGCGCGTCCGTGCGCGAGCAGCTGGTCGGTGATGCGCTCGATCGTCGAGGGCGGCAGCGCGATGGCGGCCGCACGCGCCAGGCCCGACGTGTTCATCCCGATCACCCGGCCGCGCGCGTCAACCAACGCGCCGCCCGAGAAGCCGTCCTGGATGGTCACGTCGGCGCGCAGCAACAGCTCGACGGTACCACCATGCCACGTCTTCCACTCGGGACCGACTTCCGCCATGGCGCCGAGCGCTGCGGTGATGTGGGCACCCGGGCGACCGACGGCAAGGACGAGTTGCCCGACGCGCGGGGCGGCCTCGGCTCGCGTCGCAACGATCGCCCCGTCGTGCGAGGCGAGCCTGAGGACCGCGATGTCGGTGGCGGGATCACGGCCGGCAAGCTCGGCTTTCACCTCGCGTCCGCCGTCGAGCGTGACGACGATGTCGTCGTCGCGGCGAGTGGTGTGGTTCGCCGTCACGACAACGCCCGGACGCCAATGGATGCCGCTCGAGGGGATGCGGCGACGCGCGTGAATGGCGACGACACCGGCGCCGCCCGCTTGCGCGGCGTCGGCGAAGACGGTGGACAGCTGATCGGCGTAATCGAGGGAAGTGGACAAGGGCGGGCTCCAGCGTTCGTGTGACGGGGCGCGCAGGTGACGACAATCGCGGCGCGCGGGAATGCACGGAGTGTCGCCGCTCTCCGGTTGCGGACGCATCCCCCGTTCGGGGGAGATTGGTCGGTCGGGTGAACGGGGGAGCGGGCGTTGTCAGGCACGGAGCGGAGGACCGGCGTGCGTGCCGCCGGACAGCGCACGCAGGTCCTTCGCTGTGCTCAGGACGACGTCAGACGCCGAACTGCGCGAGGTGATGCCCGACGTGGCGATACACGAGTCCGCCCCATTCCTGCACGCTCAGATGACCGAAGGCCGGGTGCGCCTGAAACGGGCCGCCTTCCCGCCCACGCTGCGCGACGCGTTGCAGGAGCGCGCGGAGCCGGGCTCGGTCCGTTTCGAACTCGGCCGGCTTCGTCTCCAGGAATTGGCGGTGCGTCTTCACCTTGCCCTTGGGCCACGGCAGCACAAACAGCATGAGGTGGCGCACCGGCTTGAGCGCGATGAAGCCCGTCCCTGGTTTGACGGGCTTGTCGCCGACCGCGATGAGCGAGGCATCGATGAGATGACAGATCATGCGATGCGCGTTGAACTTGCCGAACTGCGCTGGCGCATCGGGGGTGAGGCGCGCGAGTCGCTCGAGCGTGGCACGCTCGGCGGCGGGCTCGAAGATCGTCTGCATGGTGTTCCCTCGCTCCGTGGAGATCCGGCAATCTCACTTGCGCCGGGGGGTCATCGCAACGTACCGTGCCATCCCGCAGTCGCAGGGCCGTCACCTATCCGGGAGGTACCGATGTCGATCAAGACGCTCGTCGGCGCATTCGCCGCGCTCACGCTTATGGCGACCGCAGCCACCGCACAGCCGAAGCCGGCGGCCAAGGATGCGAAGCCCGCCGCAGCCGCAGCCAAGTCCGCTCCTGCGGCGGTCGCGCAGGCCAAGGCCGAGCCCGTCGACATCAACTCGGCGACGGCCGACCAACTCAAGGCGGTCGCCGGCATCGGTGACGCGTACTCGGCCAAGATCATCAAGGGGCGCCCGTACAAGTCGAAGGACGAATTGTGGCGCAAGAAGATCATGTCCAAGGGTGCGTACGAGAAGTTGAAGGAGCACATCATCGCCAAGCAGTAGGCGCCACGCGATGCCTGTCTTCCCTGCCGCGGCCGTGGCCGCCCTCGCGCTCGTGCCGTGGCCGTCGATGGTCGCGCCGGGCACGGGGGTGTTCACGTTGACGTCTGCCACGGTGATGGTTGCCGACGAGGCGCTGGCGTCGGTTGCCACCGGTCTTGCCCAACGCGTGCAGCCGGCGACCGGCTGGCAGTACGTGGTCCGCCGCACGGCGCCGGCAGCACGCGGCTCGGTGATCGAGTTCCGTCTTGACGCCGCACTCGGCGCGGTGCTCGGACCGGAGGGTTACCGGCTCGACGTGACGCCCACGCGCGTGACTGTGCGATCGGCCACGGCGGCCGGCGCCTTCTATGCGACGCAGACGATACGGCAGCTGCTGCCGAACGCCATCGAGCGGGCCGCTCGCGTGACGGGCATCGCCTGGACGATCCCCGTCGTGCGGATCGAGGATGTGCCCCGCTTCGGCTGGCGCGGCGCCCACCTCGATGTGTCGCGCCACTTCATGCCGAAGCAGTTCGTGAAGCGCTACATCGATCTGCTGGCGCTGCACAAGCTGAATCGCTTCCACTGGCATCTCACGGATGACCAAGGGTGGCGCCTCGAGATTCTCAAGTATCCGAAGCTCACGTCCGTGGGCGCATGGCGCACGGAAACGCTGATCGGATCACAGCAGCCCGATTCTGCCAAGCGGAAGTTTGATGGCACGCCGCATGGGGGGTTCTACACGCAGGACGACGTCCGCGAGATCGTGGCGTATGCGGCCGAGCGGTTCGTGACCGTCGTGCCGGAGATCGAGATGCCGGGGCACGCGCAGGCCGCCATTGCCGCCTACCCCGAGCTCGGCAACGTGTCGCGCCCGCTGGGCGTCTTCCGTTGGTGGGGAGAAGGCGAGGACGTACTGAACGCGAGTCCGGCGACGGTGGCGTTCATGCAGGATGTACTGGCCGAGGTGCTGGCGCTCTTTCCGTCGCCCTGGATTCACGTCGGTGGCGACGAAGTCCAGAAGGGGCCGTGGCAACAGAGTCCGTCCATGCAGGCGCAGATGCGCGACCTCGGCTTGAAGACCGAGCACGACCTGCAGAGCTGGTTCATCCGGCAGATGGACAGCTGGCTCACGGCGCGCGGTCGCCGGCTGATCGGCTGGGACGAGATTCTCGAGGGCGGACTGGCGCCGAACGCCACCGTGATGAGCTGGCGCGGCGACGACGGGGCGATTGCGGCGGCGAATGCCGGGCATGACGCCGTGCTCACGCCGACGCACCACACCTACTTCGACTACTACCAGTCGCGCGACCGAGCGCGTGAACCGCTGGCGATCGGCGGGTTCCTGCCGCTCGACACCGTGTACACATGGGATCCGATTCCGAAGGCGATTGCGCCCGACAAGCTTCCGCGCATCCTCGGCATTCAGGCACAGGTCTGGACCGAGTACATCCCCGACGGGCGAGCGGTGGAGTACATGGCGTTTCCGCGGCTGTCGGCGCTGGCCGAGGTGGCGTGGACGCCGGCGAGCGGGCGGAGTTTGGCGGCGTTCCGGTCGCGCATGGCGAGCTTCATGGAGCGCCTGACGGTGATGGACGTGAACGCACGTCCGCTCGGGAAGTGATGTCGTCCTGAGCGCAGCGAAAGACCATCTTTTAGTGGGCCCCCGAAAAACACGTCCATAGCAGGGCGCACGACCAC
>JANMLN010000172.1:0-12668 GCA_031372565.1 Gemmatimonadota bacterium
GGCAGGCCGGAGCCGAACTCGTACCCGTCGGGCGGCAGGTGCATCACGAGTGCGCGGCTCGCGTCCGGTGCACGCCACCACACCGCGTCACCGTCGGGCCACCGCGCGCCTCCGTAGCCGCGCCAGAGCACGATCAGGCGCGCCCCGAACCCGTGCGCGAGCGCGGGCAGCATGGCGGGATGGCCGAAGGCGTCAGGGGCATAGAGCACGTCGGGGGCGTGCGCGCCGAGGCGCTCGAGGACGGCCTGACCCGCCAACAGGTTGCGCACGAGCGCTTCGCCGGAGGGCAACAGCAAATCGGCGAGCACATACCAGGGGCCGCTCTCGAGTTCTCCCGTCCGGAGCGCACGGGCGAGTTGCTCCGTCCGATCCGGCCGGACGTTCAGGTAGTCCTCGAGCAGGATCGCCTGACCGTCGAGCAGGAAGCTGCCGGCGTCGGGGGCGTCGAGCAGGTCATCGACGAGCGCCACGAGCCGCGCGCGGAAGCGTGGCTCGGGGTGATACCACTCACGATCCCAGTGCGTGTGGGCGACGGCGAGGAGTCGCGCGAAGGGCGGACGTCGAGTGGACACGTGCGCAACGGTAGCGTCGTGCACGTCGCGCGGGGAGGGTGCTCCGCCCGAGCGAAACGTTCTCCTGCCGTCAAGCCGTTGACCCGGAGCGAGGCGGTGAGGAGCTTACCTTGCTGCATGGACCTCCTCACCGAACTTCTCCACAAGCTCCGCGACCTCCCAGCCCTCGTTCAATGGGCGGGGTACGTCGGGCTGACGATCATCATCTTCGTCGAAACGGGCACACTGGCCTTCTTCCTGCCAGGCGATTCCCTGCTCGTGACCGCGGGCCTGCTCGCAGCGCAGCCGGCGTTCGGGCTGAACGTGTGGCTACTCGGACTGATCCTGTCGGTGGCGGCCGTCGCTGGCGACACGGTCAGCTACGCCATCGGCCGGCAGTTGGGTCCGCGGCTGTTCACGCGCGAAGACTCGTTCTGGCTCAACAAGAAGCATCTGGCGTCCGCGCACGCGTTCTACGAGCGGCACGGGGGCAAGACGATCATCATGGCGCGCTTCGTGCCGATCCTGCGCACGTTCGCGCCCGTCGTGGCGGGTGCTGCGGCGATGCGCTACCCGTCGTTTCTGGCCTACAACGTCTTTGGCGGCATCGGGTGGGTGTGGAGCATGCTGCTCAGCGGCTACTGGCTGGGCCAGTTGGTGCCGGGGCTCGACAAGCACATCGAAAAGATGGCGATCGTGATCATTCTCGTGTCCGTCCTTCCCATGGTGTGGCACTGGTGGCGCGAGCGGCAGAAGGCCGCAGCGCAGACGACCTGACCTCGCCTCTCCACTTTCCACAGGAGTTGCTCCAATGGCCCATACCCTGCCCGCGCTGCCGTACGCGTTCGAGGCCCTCGAGCCGCACATCGACGCGCAGACGATGCAGATCCACCACGGCAAGCATCATCAGGCGTACGTCAACAACCTGAATGCCGCAATCGAGAAGGCGCCCGAATTGGCGGGCTGGTCGCTCGAGCAACTGTCCAAGGACATCGCGAAGGTGCCTGAGGCTGTGCGCACGGCGGTACGCAACAATGGCGGCGGTCACTGGAACCATGCGCTCTTCTGGGAGCTGATGGCTCCGGCCAAGGGCGGTGAGCCGACGGGCAAGTTGGCCGACGCAATCAACGCCGCCTTCGGCGATTTCTCCAAGTTCAAGGAACAGTTCGCCGCCGCTGGCGTCGGCCGGTTCGGCTCGGGCTGGGCGTGGCTCGTGCACGAGGGCGGCAAGGTCGCGATCATGAGCACGCCGAATCAGGACAATCCCCTCATGGAGGGAAAGCACGCGCTCCTCGGTCTCGACGTGTGGGAGCACGCCTACTACCTGAAGTACCAGAACCGCCGGCCCGACTACATCGGCGCCTGGTGGAACGTGGTGAACTGGGACGCCGTCGCGGCGCGGATGTAGTCACCGCGCCTCACGCAGCGTCTGACGCCCGGCTCCCCGTTGCGATGGGGGCCGGGCGTTTCGATTTCAGGGCATGTGCGCGCCCAACCGATCGAGCAGCGCGCGCGCCTCGTCTCGCGCGGCCACCTGCGCATCCGCCGGAGCAACACGGGCCAGCGCCAGGAGCGCGCGGGCGTGCTCGCGCGGCGCATCCAGTGCGCGGGCCATCGCGACGGCGGCCTCGTAGCGCACCCGCGCGGTCGCCGTGTCGCCCGCCGCCTCAGCGGCGAGCCCCTCGAGAAGCCAACGACGCGCCCGAAGATGCGAGAAGTTGCGCGAGAGCCCGCGCACCAGACGCACGCCGGCCGCGGCATCCGCCGCGAGGCCGTCGCGATGGTCCCCCGCACGCTGCGCGTCGAGCAGCACCTCGACCGCGGCCGCGCACGCGTCGGCGACATAGTACGCCGTTGGCGGCTGACGGCGAACCGCCGCGAGCAGCTCGCGTGCGGCCACGATCGCCACCTCCCAGTCACCACGATGCGCATGCACGACGGCGCGCGAGCGCGCCTTCAGGATGGTGCTCGCGACATCCGACACGCGCGTCTCCATCGCGCACGCTGCGGCGAGGGCGTGCTCCGCGGCGGACAGGTCACCGACACCGAGGGCAAACTCGACCTGGTTGAGCCACGCCCAGCATCCGAGCACCGTACTCCCGGTGGCGTCGGCGCGTTCGATGCATCGCGTCGCCGCGGCCGGACCATCGCGGCAATCGAGCGCCGTGGCCAGCACCATCGCGCGCACGCTCCACGCCTCTGTCTCGAGGTTGAAGTCACCGAGTTCCCGGATGCGCGCAAGCGCCTGGGTGTTGGCCGCGAGCGAGGCCACGATGCGACCGTTGGTGATTTCGCGGAGTGCCCCGATGTGCCAGACATACGCGCCTGCAGCGAACTGCCCCTCCAACTCGGCCATCGCCGCCGCACGCGCGCCGTACCAGTCGGACCATGGCTTCAGGCCAACGAGACTCGTGAGCGTCCCCATGTTGGCGAGCACGCGTGCAAGGGCGGGCGACGGACCCGCCGACTCGCCGACGTTCACGCCGCGGACCGTGAGATAAGCGAGGCGCGGCGCCGCCTCGCCCTCGAGGAAATAGATCTGACCCAGCGCCCGGTAGCAGTCCGTGGCCTCGTCGAGGCGCGCCTTGCGATCGGAGTGCCGGGCGACCGCCACGCTCGGTACGAGTCGATTGACCGCCTGGCGCGCGGCTGCGCGGAGCAACGCGAAGACGGTTGCGCCGAGCGTCGTCGGGACCGGACGATCCAGCGTCGCGACGGCGCGCTCGAGGTGCGTGCGCGCCGCCACGAGATCCCCGAGAAAGTATCGCGCGGTGCCGAGTCCCTTGTCCCACGCCGCCCGGCGCAAGGCGTCCGGCGCCCCGGGCGCGCGCGCCGCCGCATCGAGCGCATTGGTGAAGAAGAGCGCCGCCTCGGCAAAGGCGCCATCGCGGAGCGCCTGCTCCCCAGCCATCTCGAGGTAGGTCAACGCACGGGGTACGTCATCGGCCTGTGTCGAGTGCCACGCGAGCAGCGCGGCGACGGGGCCCAAGTCCCGGGCGAACTCGCGTTCGATCCAGGCGGCCACGGCGCGGTGCAGCGGCTGCCGCTGCGCGCGCGGCATGAGCGCATACGTCACGTCGCGGGTCGTGACGTGCTTGAAGAGGTAGCTCTCGTCGGGCGCGGGGGCATCGAGCGACGTGAGGTCGAGCGCCGCCAGTTCGTGCAAGCGCGCCGGGACCAACAGCGCTTCGTCCGGCATCGGATGCGTCTCGCGTACCGTGCGCTCGCGAAAGGTGCGTCCGACCACGGCGGCAATCTTGAGGCACAGCTGCTGCCCGGGCGTCAGCCGATCGAGGCGACTGACGATGACGCCTTCGACGGTCGTCGGCACGTCGAGTGATGTGAGGTCGCCCACGACGCATCGGCCCTCGACCACGGTCACGACGCCGGCCGCGAGCATGGCCTGCAGCAGTTCCTCGCAGAAGAACGGGTGGCCCGCCACGCGCGTCCGCACGTAATCGAGTAATCCAGCCGGCACCTCCGTCACGCCGAGCCGTCGCGCCACGAGTGCATCGGTCTCCACGTCCGACAGGTGGGTGAGCGCCAGGTGCGCCACGGTCGCGAGCGCGCGAAGCGGGCGCAGGTCCGTCGTATCCGGACGCGCGGTGATGGCCACGAGTGCGGCAGGCAACTCGCGCGCGACATCGAGCAGCAGCGCCGCAGACGCGGAGTCGAGCCAGTGGGCGTCCTCGATCACGAGCACGAGCGGTTGCTCGCGCGCCGCTTCGGCCAGCAGCGAGACGAGCAACCGGCGCGTGTTGTCGGCGCGCACATCGCCGGTCATCTCGGCCGTGAGCGCATTGTCGCCAAGCCGGAGCGGAAGCACGGCGCCCAGGAGCGGCAGCAGACGCTCGAGATGGGGCAGCGCCCGCATCCGTTCGCCGATCTTGGAGACGGCCATCGTGTCACCATCGCCCGTCACACCGAAGAGTTCGGTGAAGATCGGTCGCCACGCGTAGTACGGTGTGGACCGGTCGATCGCATCGGCAGCCGTCGCCAGCACACGCACACCGAGCGCGACCGCCTGGCGCGCGAGTTCCCGTACCAACGTGGACTTGCCGAGCCCGGCGTCCGCCTCGAGCAGCATGACGCCGCCGGCGCCAGCGCTGCAGAAGGCATCCAGCGCCGAGGTGATCCGCGCGCGTTCGTCCGTTCGACCGACCAGGGCCTCGCCGCTGGGCACGAGCGCATCGGCTCGATCGCGCCGCGTCGTCGGGCGGTAGACCACGACCGGCTCGCCGCGGCCCTTCACGCGCACGGGCGGGCATGGCTCGGCACTGATGCGGCCGCGCGTCGCGGACACCGTCGGTTCGTCGGCCGTGATCTCGCCAGGTGCCACGTGCATGAGCCGCGCCGCGAGGTTGATCACGTCACCGCGCACCATGTAGTCGCGCCGGCGGTCGCTGCCGTACGCGCCGCAGATGGCGCGACCGGTCGCCAGGCCGATCCCCGTCGACAGTCCGCGCGATGTGAGCGCTTCGCGCAGCGCCCACGCCGCCTGCACCGCCCGCTCCGCGTCATCCTCGTGCTTGATGGGCGGCAGCCCCCAGATGCCCAGCAGAATGGTCCCCTTGTCATCCATGTCCACCTTCACGGTCCCCTCGAGGCGCCGCACGATGGATTGGAAGTCGCGCACCGCATCGTCGGTGCGGGCGAGTCGCACCTCGGCCTCGCCGTCGAGGTCGCTCAACGAAGGAATGGCAGAAAAGAGTACGGTCACGCCGCGGCTCTCGGCCAACCAGTCGGCTGAGGGCATCGCTTCGCGATCCAGTACCGCACCCGGGAGATGCGGACGGAGACGCTCCGGCGACACGACCGGGTCGATCGCGTGCGATGCGGGCACGGTGACCTGCAGGGCATCGAGCACGGCGCCCTGACCGGCGACCGCGCGGCCCGTGGCGCGCGCCCCCGCCAGCGCCCACGCGCGGGAGGACAGGAGCACCTGTCCCGCGCTCGCAGCGTGCTCCGCAGCGACCGCATCGCGCAGCGCTTCTCCGCTGACCAGCAGTTCCCATCGCTGGTTGTCGCCACCGACGATCGCCAAGGTCGCGTCGCCCGCGCCGACACCGATGCGCGTGGCGAACCGCATGCCGCGGCCCGCGTCGCGATCATGCACTGCCTGCTGAATCGCGAGGCCCGCCGCCGCCGCCCGGGCGACGGTATCGGCCAATTCCTCGCCGGGCACAGTGGGCCAGACGCACAGGAACGCGTCACCGGCGATCGACACGACATCGCCACCGAACCGCGCCACTTCGTCGACGAGGTCCGCGAAGTAGCGGTTGAGCGCCCAGGTGAGCTCTTCCAGCCCGGCCCGGCCACCCTTCGAGAACGTCTCGACGAGCGCGGTGAACCCTTGCAGGTCGGACAGCAGGACGGCCGCCGACAGCTCGCGCGCCTCGGGCCCCGCGAGCGGCTCGGGGGCGGCCAGTCGCTCGCGCAGCAGGCGCGGCACATAGCAGTCCAGCAACCCGGTGGTCACGAACGGAAGCGAGAGGGCTTGAGGAAGCGGCGCGCCGATTGCGAGAGGAAATGTATGGTGCTACCCTATCGCCACACGAGCCACGCGCGTCGCGTCACGTGCCCCCCGGCCCCCTCGCTCCATGCACGCCAGCTCCTCCGCGCACCTCGCCCGCAGCGCCCATGCGTCACCGGCCGCCAGGGCGCCCTACGACCACGGCGACTTCGCCCTCGAGCGACAGGTCCAGCAGGGACTCAACCTGTTTCTCCGGCTCAAGTCCCCGGCGCAGATGCTGGCCCTGCTCCAGTCCGTGAAGGCGATCCAGCCGCAGATCAACTACGCGCTGTCCTCCCTGCACTACGTGCACTTCGCGCGCTTCCTGCCGTCGCAGGATTTTTCGACGCTCATGGTCATCACCGAGTACGACGGCGACCTCGAGTCGTACCTCATGGACTTCGTGAAGGTGCTCGGCGATGCGTTCAACGTCATGCTGATGTTCGTCGACGGCGCGCCGCGGCTCCCGGTCCAGCGCTACCCGCGTGACTTCATCGCCTTCGTCATGGCCAACAACAACCAGCAAGTGCAGCCATGGTCGGCGTACCCGGCCATGACCGTCATCGACATCCAGAACATCCATGGCAACCGCTGATCTCGCCCCGGCAGCAGCCCTCGACCTCGCCGACATCCAGGCGAACATCGTGCGCGGCTTCTCGGCCCGGCTCGCGCGTCACTTCGCGCTCGCCGTTCCCGGGGCCGCAGCGGGCGCGCACTTCCTCCGCGCGCTCCTGCCCGATGCGCCCGGCGACGGGCCGCGCGTCTCCACCGCCGCGCTCTGGGAAACGAAGCCCGCGTACTGCCTCAACGTGGGCCTGACCTTCGCCGGAGTCGGCGCGCTGGGCGTACCGCCCGCGGTCGCCGCGCTCTTTCCGTCACGCTTCCAGCAAGGGCCCGCGCAACCACCCGAGACCGCCACCGCCTTGGGCGACCGCGGCGCGAGCGCGCCCGAGCACTGGGTGCTCGGGGGCCCTGGCAACCCCGTCGTGCATCTCCTGGTGTCGTTGTACACGCACTCCCATGACGCGAGCGTGCTCGAGGCCTACTCGGCCCAACTGCGCACGCTGATCGCCGCGCACGGCCTCACGGAGGTGTCGCACCATGACGCCGCCGCACTGCCGGAGGGCCGCGTGCACTTCGGGTATCGCGATGGCATCGCGCAGCCACGGATCAAGGGCGTGCCCGGCAAGCAACTGCCCGACATGCAGCCGCAGTGCGAGCCCGGAGAGTTCCTGCTCGGCAAGGACTATCTCAACCAATACGACGGCAACTTCCTCGGCGACCTTCCGCACGCGATCGGCGACAACGGCAGTTACGGCGTCTTCCGCATGCTGCAGCAAGACGTGTCCGGGTTCGAGGCCTTCATCGAGCGGGCGGGCCAGCGATTCAACATGGATCCCGAGTTGATCGCGGCCAAGATGATGGGCCGCTGGCGCAGCGGTGCGCCGCTCGTGCTCTCGCCCGAAACGCCGCATCCCACGCCGCCCATCCCGCAGGGGGGGATCAACGCGTTCGATTACGCCCCGAGCGCCGACCATCCCGCCTTCTACGACGATCAGGCCGGGCTGCGCTGCCCGGTTGGCGCGCACGCACGCCGACTGAATCCGCGTGGCGCGCGCGTGATGGGACATCCCCACAGCCGGCGTATCATCCGTCGCGCGATGCCCTACGGCCCCAGCTACCGGCATGGCCACGATGATCCCGCCATCGAGCGCGGACTGGTCGGCTATTTCGTGTGTGGCGACCTGGAGATGCAGTACGAGTTCCTCGCGACCACATGGGCCAACCTTGATTTCGCGACGAGCGGCATCCGGGGCACGCGCGACCCGATCATCGGATGGCAGCCGCCCGAGGGTGGCAAGTTCACGATCCGCACCAACGACACGCGCGATCCGATCTCGATCTCCGACCTGCCCGCCCTCGTCACCACGCGCGGCACGCTGTACTGCTTCCTTCCCGGAATCGGTGGCCTCCGCTTTCTCGCGTCGCTGGCACCGTGATCACCGAGACGCTCACGCGGCAACTTGCCGCGCTGCGGGCGCAGGCAGACAGCGCAACGGTGCCGAGTGGCCTCATGGCGTGGTGGGGGGCGCTTCCGTTGCCCACGGGAACGAGCCCCGCGCCCGCGTTGTCGCTGGGCGCTTGGACTGCGGTCATGAATGCGCTCCGGCAGGCGCAACTCAGGCCGGGACTCGTGACGGCACTGCCCGCGGTCGATGCGATGACCGCGACGATCCGTTCCGACGGACCACTCCCCGTCGCGATCACGCGCTACACCGTGTCGACCCCGACGGCCGAGTTCGCGGCACAGGTGCAGGCCGCGGCCGCGGTTGGCGGCGCATTGCCCGATCCCCTGCCTCCGCTCCGCGAGGTGCTCACGACCCTGGACGTGTTCGCCACAGCGGCGCCGATGCACGAGCAGTGGGCACGAGTGACTCCGACGTTCCGTAGCCGCATGGTAACCTGGAGTTTTGACCAGCGCTTCTACTTCACCTCCCCAGGCACGCCGCTCCCCGACCGCATGGAGTTCGATGCCGGCGACGGCGCCGGGTTCCGCCCGGTGCAGTGGGGCGACCTGATCGCGACCGCACATCCGACGGGCGACACGATCACCTACACCGTGCGGTGCCACTGGGGCACGCAGGCGCTTGATGCCCGTGGAACCGTGGCGGTGGGCGGTGCTCCGACACCGCTGCCAGACGACACGTGGACCCTGCGCGTGCCGGGAGGCAACAGTGGCATCGCGTACGTGTTCCGCGCGAACGGTCATGCAGACGTCGTGCGACCGATCATCATGTCCGAGGGGTTCCCCGGCGGATTTGCCTGCGACTACCTGTACGAGCTGTTCAATCAGGGCGGACTGCTCGCATCGCTGCGCGCGGCCGGTCACGACGTGATCCTGCTCGGCTACAGCGCGGGCACGGACCTGATGGAGCACAACGCCCACGTGGTCATTGCCGCCTTGAACGAAGTGGCGTCGCGCACACGGCACCCGGTCGCTGTCGGTGGCGTCAGCATGGGGGGCCTGACCACGCGTTACGCGCTGGCCTGGCTCGAGTCGCGCGGGCTGCCGCACAACGCCCACCTCTACTTCAGCATCGACACGCCCCATCGCGGCTCGACCACGGCCGTGGCGATCCAGTGGTTCACGCACTTCTTCCGCGATGCGATCCCCATGGCGGCCGATTTCGCGACGCTCGTGGGCACTCCCGCCAATCGGGAGTTCCTCGTGGCGTTCCTTGACGGGAGCAGCGTCGGCGTGGACCCGTTGCGCACATCGTTCCTGGCGCAGTTGGCCGCGATGGGCAACTATCCGCGGCGGGTGCGGCGCATCGCCGTGACGTGCGGGCACGGAACGGGCGGCTCCGCGCTGCCGGCCGGTGCGCCGCTCCTCTCGTGGACGGGCTCCCCGTTCGTGTCGGCCACGTTGCGGGCCAGCGTGGGTGACACCGTGCCCGCGGTCGTCGCCGAGGGCAACTGCCTGCTGGCATCGGACACGGCCCCTCCCGCGCTCTCGATGAGCAGTGCCGTGAGCTGGGAAGGGGCGCCGGGCGGGTTGGACGATTACACCCCCACTGCCGCCGCGATCGCCTCGCTGCTCGGATGCGGCACGGTGACCGTGCACGCGCCATCCGCGTGCGTGGTGCCGACCATCAGCGCGCTCGATATCGATCAGGATCCATTCGCGCCCATCCCGTCCCCGTCGGCGGGGCGCTCGCCGTTCCACGACTTCATCTGTTCGGAGCACGACACGCCGCACTGCACGCTCACGCCGGACGTCGCCCGGTGGTTGCTCGAGCAACTCGTGGCGCCCCCCTCGCCCGTCTCGTCACACGCCCTGTCATGACTGCGCCCTTCACGCCATCGAGCTTCAATCCGCACGATCCGGCGTTTCTCGCCGATCCGTACCCCACGTATGCGCGGTTCCGCGAGCAGGCGCCGGTGAGCTGGGTGACGCCGTACAACACCTGGTGGTGTTTCCGCTATGAGGACTGCCAACGCATCCTCACCGGCACCGACTTGTTCGTGAAGAACAATCCCGTGCCGTCGACATCGCCACCGCCGCCGATCGCCGGCGTCCTCGCCGCGATGCCGGAGTCGGTGTTCAGTGTGGACAATCCGAGGCACGATCAAGTGCGCCCGATTCTCGATGGCCTGTTCGCCACGGCGATCGCTGGCGCAGTGCCCGCCGCCACGGCCTTGGCCCAACAGCTGCTCGTTGCCGCCAAGGTGAGTTCGCAGTTCGAACTCATGAATGCGTACGCGCTTCCACTCCCCGCCGGAGTGCTGCAAGGCGTCCTCGGCGTGGCGGCAGCCGACTTTGCGGGCATCACCAACTGGGTGACGGCGATCGTGGCGGCCAATGACATCACGGCCCCGATGTCGGTGCGACTGGGCGGCCTCACGTGCAGCATGGCGCTCAATGCGTACTATCAGGCGCTCGGTCGCTGTCCGATGCACCAGCCGACGGCGATGTTCGACCTGATGCGTGATCAGGGCATGAAGGCACCCAACGGGCTGTCCCTCGACGAAGTGCAGACGAACGCCGTGACGCTCTCGATCGCGGGGTATTACTCGACCACCTTCCTGATTGGTACGGGCACGCTCAACCTGCTCAACCATCCGGACCAGCTGGCGCTCCTGCGCGCCAAGCCCGAGCTGATGCAGCGCGCCGTGACGGAGATGCTCCGCTTCGATGCGCCCGTGCAGCTGATCGACCGGTATGTCACGGCCGAAACCGAGATCGGCGGCGTCAAACTGAAGCCGGGCGACGTGGTCACGGCCGTGACGGGATCGGCGAACCACGACTCGAGTGTCTTTCCCGACGGCGACCGCTTCGACATCACCCGGGACGAGACGACGCATCAGTCGTTTGGCGCCGGCATCCATCGCTGCCTTGGCGCTCCGCTGGCCGAGCGCGTTGCTCCGGTCGCGTTCCAGGCGCTGCTCGAGCAGTTGCCAGGACTTCGGCTCGCCGGCACACCACAATGGCGTACCGATCCGTTCCTCCGGTCGCCGAGCAACCTGCCGATCACCTTCGGGTAGGGCGCATTCCCGGGGGTTCCCGCGGGGCCGACCGGCTGGCGAGGCGCCGCGGGTCGGCGCAGGTCGCTTGCCCTGCTGGGTGCGACCGCCGAGCTTTCGCCCCTTCGCACGGTGTGGGGCAACGACGCCCCGTCGCCGCGCGTGCGCTGTCATTTGCCCCCACGGGATGCCCACCGAGTCGCTGCGCGCGGCCTTTTCGCCCCGGTACGAGTTGGAGCGTCTGGTTGGTTCAGGCGGCTCGGCCAACGTGTACCTCGCGACGGACACCCGTCACGCCCGGAAGGTGGCGGTCAAGATCCTGCGTGGCGACACCACCAGCGAACTCGGGGCCGAGCGGTTCCTGCGCGAGATCGAGATCGCGGCGGCGCTCCAGCATCCGAACGTGCTGCCCGTCTTCGACTCCGGGGAACTCGGCGGTCACCTGTTCTACGTGATGCCGTTCGTCGATGGCGCGTCGCTCCGCGACCGGCTCCGCCACGAGGGCCCGATGCGCTGGGACGACGCCCTGCCGGTGGTCCGCGAAATCGTCGACGCACTCGCGTACGCCCACCGGCGCGGCATTGTCCACCGCGATGTGAAGCCCGACAACATCATGTTCGTCGGCGGGCACGCCGTTGTTGCCGACTTCGGCATTGCGCGCGCGATCGAGGATGCGCGCGGCGAGTACCGCACGCCGGATGGCCTGGGTGTCGGCACGCCGGAATACATGGCGCCAGAACAGGCGACCGGGGACTCGCTCGATGCGCGCTGCGACGTGTACAGCCTGGGCGCGACCGTGTACGAGATGCTGACCGGGTCACCGCCCTACTCGGGCGCGACGGCCGTGGCCGTGCTCGTGCGCAAGTCGCAGGAGCCGGTGCCGACCATGCGGCCTCGCGATCATGACGTGCCACCGCATGCCGGACACGCGATCGGTCGCGCGCTCGCACGCGCCGTGCACGAGCGCTTCACCTCCGTCGAAGAGTTCCTCGAGGCACTCGTCACGGGCGACCTGAGTCCCCGTGCGCAGGCCCCGCGCACGCGGCTGCGCACGATTGCCGTGCTCCCGTTCCAGAATCTCGGCAACGATCCCGACGACGAATACCTGAGCGACGGCATCACGGACGAGCTCATCTATTCGCTCTCGAAGATTCCGGATCTCCGGGTCGTCGGGCGTGCGACCAGCTTCCGGTTCAAGGGGAGCACCGACGACATCCGGCTCATCGGCGAGCAATTGCGCGTCGGTGGCATCGTCACCGGCGGCGTGCGCCGCTCCGGGGACAGGCTGCGCATTTCCGCCGAACTCGTGGACACGGCGAGCGGGTTCGAACAGTGGACGGAGCGCTACGATCGACAGCTCACCGATGTGTTCCAGCTGCAGGAAGAGCTCGCCAGCGCCATCGCGCAGTCGCTCGAGACCACGGTGTGGCGCCCCGAGTCGGCGCCCGCGGTCGCGGCGCCCAACGCGCCCGCCTACCAGCGCTTCCTGCGCGGGCGCTGGCTCTGGAATCAGCGGACCGAGGCCGGCCTGTTCGCGAGCGTCGAGGCGTTTCGGGAGGCCGTCGACCTCGATCCCGCGT
>JANMLN010000188.1:0-31901 GCA_031372565.1 Gemmatimonadota bacterium
CAGGGCGAGGCCGGTGATCCAGCGCGCCAGGTCGCGTGCGCCGGGGCCCGCCGTTCCCACCGATGAGCTGGCCGAGCTGCCGGTCGTGTAGATGGCGTTGGCGTGCAGGCGCACGCCGGCGTCGAACGAGCGCGTGACCAGTGCGCCGAGGCTCGTGTAGACGCGATCAGGGCCCAAACCACCGCCGGGGAGCAGTGCGTCGACGCGGAGCGCGAGCGCCGGGAGTGTGGTGCTCTCGGCGTTGAGTTGATGCAGGACGCCGATGTCGATGCCCGCGAGCGCGGTGGTCCGCGTGCCTCCCGCGTCGAACATGGCGAGCGGAAGGCCGAGCTCGAGTTCGGTGCGTGGCAGGATGCCGAGCGTGAAGCCCGGTTCCATGCCCCAGAGGTAGCTGCCGCCCTTGGAGCGTTCGAGGCGCAGCGGGGCGACCTGGAGCTCCAGGCCCCAGCGCTCGACCGCGACCGCATCTTCGATCGTGAAGGGGCGGCCACGATCGGTGTTCATGAAGTCGGTCTGAGCACTCGCCGGTCGGGCGAGACTGAGCAAAAGGCACGCACGCAATGCGAGGCCGAGACGGCGTCGCGCGTGCAGCATGTTCGGTGGCATGGGTGGCAGTCCAGTCCGGATGGCGCGCCCCGAAGTACGCCGGGCGGACGGTCGTCCGCGGCGAGGGGGCGGGATCACGCGCGCCACGGTGGGCGCGCCGGACGGGTCAGCGCGGAGGGGGAGTTTCGGGGGCGTCCGAGCGGGACGCGAGTGCTGCTGGCTCAGGGGCATTGGCCCGTTCCACCGTGGGCACGACGATCAGATCGGTCATGCTCACGGGAACGGTTGGCGCCGCATTGGCGCACGCCGCCATGAACGCGCAGGCAGTGGTGCGGCCGTGGTGCGAGGGCGCGGCGGGTACCCCGGCGTCGTGCGGCGCAGCGGTGAGCGCTTCGGCCGCAACGACGTGGTGATTGCCGTGCGCTGCGTGTGCGTCAGGCGCCGGCGCAACGGGCGCCTCTTGGGCTTCGGCGTGGTGCGCGCTCGCCACTCCATGCGCATCCCCCGCGACCGACACCGACGCGCACCACGTGCCCGCGCGCGCCACCTCTCCCGGGAGGAGCAGCAGCGCGGCGAGCAGCGCGAAGAGGCGACGATGGCGGGTCATGCGACTACGGTCGGCAGGAGACGCCGCGATCGTAGACGCCACTGTTGAAGGTCACCTGCGTCAGGGTGACCGCCGGCGACGTGCGCGCGATGTAGACGTGCGAGGCGCGGTCATTGCCCAGCGCCGTGAAGGCAATGCGTGTCTGGCTGAGCCAGCACACCGAGAAGTCGCTCAGCGAGTTGGGCTGGATGGTGAGCGGCAGCGTCGGAATGGTGACGATGCTGGCCTCGCCCGTGCCGTCCGGGTTCATCGTCTTGAGCGTCGTTGCGGTGAGTTGATCGGCCGCGTCGTACGCCAGCTCGAGGAAGGCGATCTTGCTCGCGTCGGGCGACCAGGTCGCGCCCTGGAAGATCGGGCCGATGCCGCTCCGGGTGTCGGAGCGCAGCATCACGCGATTGCCGCCGTTGAAGTTCATCGCCCAGATGCGCCACCCCGACGAGCTGGTGACGAGGAGCAGCCGGTCGGCGGCATTCACGGACACCGGGGCATCGGCGTTCCAGGTAAACGACTGCGAGTCGGGGAGCAGCAGCGTATCGCGGATGCTGCCGGCGGTCGGGTTCTGGCGGACCACGACCGAGCGGCCGTTGCCACGGTACAGGTAGTAAACCTTGGTGCCGTCGGCCGACCAGCTTGGAAATTGTTCCACCTCGACGCCGCTGGTGAGGCGCGTCTCGATCGAGTCGGTGATGCGTGTGGTGTACACGTCGAAGATCGAGCTGCCGGACTGCGTCTGCGCCCCGTACACCAGCTGCCCCGTGGTCGGGTTCTGCAGCGCCCGGTCGACGGCGCGACCCCCGAGGAGGTTCTGCACCCGTCGGGCGGTGCCATCGATCAGGTAGATGCCGCGAAAGCACCCGGCGGTCGTGCCAAACCGCTGGAACGACAGCTTGGCGCCGCCCAGCGAGTCGTACGGGGCCAGCTCCAGCGCCGGCAGGATCGACACCGCGCAGGTGGAGGTCGGATCGTCGATGACCGACGACCCGAAACAACCCGACAGCGACACGGCGACCACGGCACAGGCGAACAAGCGAAAACGCATCAGACAGGCTCCAGAAACGGGACGACGGGGGCGGATCAACCCGTTCGTACCCTCGCGCTTGGCGTGAGGGTCCCCCAAGTTAGCGGGTCATCCCGCCCTCCCGAAGGGCGCTCCCCCGTCCTCGTCGTCTCATCATGCCCCGTCGACTCGTCTCCCGCGCGCTGCTCGCCCTGCTCACCCTGTCGTCGCTCGGCGCCCTCCCGCTCTCGGCCCAGCGCCCCCTCGTGGCCTCCGACCTGGGCGCGCTGACCTTCCGGTCCATCGGCCCGGCGGCGATGAGCGGTCGCATCACCGACCTGGCCATCGTCGAGCGCGACCCGACGGTGATCTATGCGGCCAGCGCCACGGGTGGTCTCTGGAAGACGACCGACGCCGGCATCACCTGGGCGCCGGTCTTCGACCGTGAAGCCACGAACTCCATCGGGGCGGTGGCCGTCTCCCAGGCGCGACCGACCGACGTCTGGGTCGGCACCGGCGAGGCGACCAACCGGCAGAGCTCCGGGTGGGGCGACGGCGTCTACAAGTCGTCCGATGGTGGCAAGAGCTGGCGCAACGTCGGGCTCGGCGATTCGCACCACATCTCGCGCATCCTCGTGCACCCGTCCAACCCGGACATCGTGTACGTGGCCGCGGTCGGGCATCTGTGGGGACCGAACAACGAACGCGGGTTGTACAAGACCACCGATGGCGGCCGCACCTGGACGCGCGTGCTCTTCGTGGACAACGAGACCGGCATCGCCGACATCGCCATCGACCTGTCCAATCCCGAGATCGTGTACGCGGCCAGCTACCAGCGCCGCCGCCAGCCGTTCGGCTTCGTGGGCTCAGGCCCTGGCAATGCGCTCTGGAAGACCACCGACGGCGGCGCGACCTTCAAGAAGCTCACCAACGGCCTCCCCACCGGCACGCTCGGCCGCATCGGCATCTCGATCTACCGCAAGACGCCGTCAACGGTGTACGTGAGCGTCGAGCAGGGGCTCCGCTACACGTCGTCGATCTCGTACGACAAGCGACTCGCCGGTGTCTATCGCTCGGCCGATCGCGGTGAGTCGTTCCGTCGCATGGGCGACTGGAATCCGCGTCCGGCGTACAGCTCGCGCATCACCGTCGATCCGAACGACGAGTCGCGCATCTACATGGTGCAGTACTCGGTGTCCGACGACAGCGGCAAGACGTTCAAGGAGCCGCGCCAGACGCTGCACGGCGATGATCGCCTCGTGTGGGTCGATCCCGCCGACTCGCGTCACCTGGTCAAGGCGGACGACGGTGGTGTCGGGATTTCATGGGATCGCGGCGTGAAGTGGCTGTACGTGAGCACCTTGCCCGTGAGCCAGTGGTACCATGTGCGCGTCGACAACGCCCGCCCGTACAAGGTGTACGGTGGCTTGCAGGACAACGGCAGTTGGGAAGGCCCGAGCGCGACGTACTCCACCAATGGCATCGCCAACGACGATTGGTGGCGCGTCGGCGGCGGCGACGGCTTCCTCATCATCCCGGACACGGTCGATCGCACCACGATCTACGTCGAATCGCAGTACCTGGGTCTCGAGCGGTTCAACCGCATGACGCGCGAGAGTGCGAGCATCCGCCCGGTCGGACCCGAAGGGGAAGGGCCCAAGCTCGGCAACTGGGGTGCGCCGGATCCGCGCATCGGCAAGAAGGTCAAGCCGGCCAACTGGAACGCGCCGTACCTGATTTCGCCGCACGACAACAACACGCTGTATGCCGGCATGAAGGAGCTCTACAAGAGCACCGATCGCGGCACCACGTGGACGTCGCTCGGTGATCGCACGACGGGCACCAACCGCCGCACGCTGGCCATCATGGGGCAGCTCCCGGCCGATACCACGCTGTCGCTCGACGATGGCGTGAGCTTCTGGCCCACGATCTCGGCGCTCGCCGAGTCGCCGATGCGGAAGGGGGTGCTCTGGGTCGGGACCGATGACGGCAACGTGCAGCGGTCGCTCGATGGCGGTCGCACCTTCGTGAACCTGGCCGACAAGGTGCCGGGCTTGCCGAAGGGGACGTGGATCGCGGCGGTGACGCCGTCACGGCACGCGGCCAAGCGCGTGTATCTCGCCGCCGATGGTCACCAGGCCGACGACTACACCAACTACCTGTGGGTGAGTGAGGACGATGGCGCGACGTTCACGTCGATCGCGAGCGACCTGCCGCCCGGGCGCGTGATTCACGCCGTGGTCGAGGCGCTGGCCAACCCGGATGTGCTCTACCTCGGCACCGAGTTCGGCCTGTTCGTGTCGGTCGATCGCGGCGCGCATTGGCTCTCGATGCGCAACAACATGCCCAACGTGCCGGTCAACGACATCGCCATTCAACCGCGCGAGCGCGATCTCGTGCTCGCCACGCACGGGCGGGGCGTCTGGATTCTCGACGACATTTCCGCGATTCGGGACCTCTCGCCAGCCGTGCGTGCGAAGGCGCTCCACCTCTTTCCGCCGCGCGAGGCTGAAATGAAGCGGCTCGCGAACGAGCGCCCGCATACGGGCGACATGTATTTCCGCGGGGAGAATCCCGTGAACGGCGCGTTGATCACCTACTGGATGGCGAATGCCGGCAACGCGGCGCAGGTGACGCTCACCGTGCACGAGGCCAAGGGCGGCGCGCTGGTGGCGACGCTCAAGCCGACGGCCAACGCCGGGCTCAATCGCGTGAACTGGAACCTGCGCTATCCGGATCTGCCGGGACCCGCCGCGCAGGGCGACGACGACGAGGGACCGCAGGCGCCGCGAGGCCACTGGGTGCGACCGGGCGCATATGTCGTGCGCCTGACCGCAGCTGGGGTGACGACCGAGCAGCCGCTGACGGTCGTGGATGATCGTCGGATTGCGGTGCCCGCCATCGTGCGCGGCAACTGGCACACGACCATGCGGTCGCTCACGGCGCTGTACCTGGGCGCCGACTCGCTGGCCACCAAGGCCAAGGGGCAGGGGGACAAGTCGGAACTCGCCCTCACCGCTGGCGAACTGCGCACCCGGATCGGCGCGCTCTATCGCAACGTGTTGCGCGTGACCGCCGAGCCCACGGCCGCACAGAAGGCGCAGGCCAGGTACTTCGCGGGGGCGCGGGACTCCCTGCGTGCGCTGATCAAGTAGTCGTCCTGAGCGAAGCGAAGGACCTGCTTGTCGTCGTCCTGAGCGAAGCGAAGGACCTGCTTGTGCCGTTCCGCCGCAACAAGCAGATCCTTCGCTTCGCTCAGGATGACAACTGGCGTTTGGCCCCCCCGCGGGTGATGATTCCCGCATGATCAGCGTCGACGCCGCTCTCCTCTTCCGCCGCGCGTTCGGCGACGATCCCGACGTCGTCGCCTCGGCGCCCGGGCGCGCCAACCTGATCGGCGAACATGTCGACTACGTGGGTGGCCCCGTGCTGCCATTCGCGCTCGATCTTCGCACGGCCGTGGCGGTCCGCGTGCGCCCCACGGGCGCCAGCCGCGCCGTGAGTCTGCAGGACGGCGGCGTGGCGCAGGAGTTCGACCCCACGTTGCGCGCGCGCACGGGCAGCTGGACCGACTACATCGGTGGCATCACGCGTGCCCTCCACGTGAACGGCGTGGCCATTGCAGCCATCGATGTTGCCGTGGCCAGCGACGTGCCGGTGGGGTCCGGCCTGTCGTCGTCTGCGGCGCTCCTGGTGGCCGCCGGCTCCGCGATTGCGCAGGCAACGGAGCAGCCCACCCAGCCGCTCGCGGTGGCGGGGCTGGCGCTGCGTGCCGAGCGCGAATTCATCGGCGTCCCCTGCGGCATGATGGATCCGTGGGCGTCGGCGCTCGGCCGTGAGGGACACGCGCTCTACCTCGAGTGCGCCACCGGGGCGACGCAGCAGGTCCCGTTCGGCGATTCGGTGCTGCTGATTCACAGCGGCGGCGCGCGCAGCCTGGCCGATTCGCCGTACGCCGAGCGTGTGCGCGACTGCGCCGAGGCGCTGACCGGGCTCCGGCAGATCGTGCCGGGCATCGAGGCGCTGGCGGAGGCCACCGAAGCGCAGGTGCTGGCGGCGCCGATGAGTGCGACCGCCCGCAAGCGAGCGCTGCATGTCGTGGGCGAGACGGCGCGCGTACGCACCGCCGTGGCGGCGATGCTCGGCGGTGCCCGATTTCCCGGGGAGCTGCTGACGGCGTCGCACGCGTCGCTGCGCGATCTGTTCGAGTGCTCGACGCACGACCTCACCTGGCTGGCCGAAGCGGCCGACGCGATGGATGGCGTGCGCGGCGCACGCCTGACGGGCGCCGGCTGGGGTGGCTGCGTGCTCGTGCTCGGCGATGCGCTGGCATTGCCGCGGGTCGCCGAGCGGCTTGCGCGCGACTACGAACGACGGACTGGTCACGCCCCGAGTATCTGGATCTCCCGCGCCTCCAGCGGCGTCTCTCTCGACCTCACGCATGTCGGGCACCGGCATTAGGCAGCGGATCACCGCGGCGTCGCTCCTCGAGCGGCGCTTCGAGGTGACGCGCGCGGTCATTCCGTGCGCGGGCACCGGCTCGCGCATGCGGAGCATCACCAACGGCGCTCCCAAGGAGCTGCTTGACGTCGGTGGCAGCTCTCCGCTCGAGCACGTGCTGCGCGAGTGCGCGGCCAGTGCCATCACGCGCGCGATGGTGGTCATCGCCCCGGGCAAGGAGTCGATCGCCTTCAAGGTGCTCAAGCTCGCGGGCACCCCGGGTTTTCCCGCCGAGATCGTCGTGATGGAACAGCCGGCGGCCGTGGGGTTGGCCGACGCCATCGGTCGCGCCCGCGACACCGCGCCGGAGCAGCCGCTGGCCGTCGTGCTCCCGTCGGTGCTCTACCGCGGCGACCGACCGGCGCTCGCCCAGGTGATCACGGCGTACCGGGCCTCGCTGCACTCCGTGATGGGGATGGTCGAGGCGCGCGCCGCGATCGCCGCCACCAAGCAGGCCGTGCCCGTGATCGGCGGCGTGCTGCTGGGCGAGGAAGTGAAGATCGACCAGATCCCGGACGTCGGGGTCGTGGGCCAGTTGCCGACCGGGTCGGCGCCGTTCGCGAGCGGCGGCCGCATCGTGCTTGCCCCCGATGCGTACGTGGCGCTCGATGCCGTGCTGCGTGCACCCGCCAGCGCGGGTGAGACCGACGTGACGGCCGTGCTGCAGCGCCTGCTCATGCGCGGGCAGCTCGTGGGCAAGATGATTCGCGGGCGCTACTGCGACCTGACCGTGCCCGCCGGATACGCAGACGCGCAGGCCGTATTCAGCGCGCCGACGGGCTGAGCACGGCTGGCGCGCTGGCCGTGCCCGACAACCGCTACTTGCCCGTCACCTCGATCGTGCGTTCGGCGTGCAGCGCGATGGCCTGCCCCTTGAGCTCGATGTCGATTTCGATCCGCCACACCCCCTTGTTGAGCGTGGAGATGTCGAGCGAGACCGCACGTGAGGCGCGATTCACGCCGGGGGTGGTCTGGTCGCCGATGCGCATCGAGACCGGCTCCGTCGCCTTCATGAGGCTGAGTCGCCGCGCCTGACGGGTGAAGAACCCCGCGTCGTCGATCTCCGGGATGACGGTGATCGTCACCGTGGCCTGCTCACCGGCGGCATCGACGCCATACAGCTCCCAGTACATCCCGATCTTGTCGGTCGACTTGAGGCGCAGCACGCCCAGCGCCACCGCGGCGGCTTCGTCGAGCGTGGCGGGTGACTCGCCCCCGGCGCGGTACAGCAGCAGGTCGGAGAGCGTGACGCGCGCGCCCACCGACAGCGGCGGCTGAATGCCGTAGCGACTGCGTGCCGCCCACGACTTGGCGAGGTTGCGCAGTTCGGCCGAGAGGAGCACCCCGCCCCAGCGGGTGCGCGCCATGAGCGAACCGGTGGCGCCCTCGAGGGTGGCCCGTGCGACGCCGGCGCGCAGGCTGCTGTCGGAGACGCTGATGGCGGCCTCGAAGGGGCCCGCTGGCGCCTTCTGGTCGCGCGCGTCGAAGGCCACGACGACGACGGCCGTATCACCCCGGCGAAAGAGCGCGGCCTGATGGGTCAGCGGCACCAGCGTGTTGGCGTAGCTGGGTCCGTAGCGTCCGAACGCCGGGCGATAGTCGGGCGCCCAGAGCGACGAGTCGGTGCGCCACGGATAGTCGAACATCCCGGTGAGCGGCACGAACGGATAGGCGGGCACGTGCTCGTGTCCCACGATCGACTCCGGCACCCCCTGACCGCGCCCGCGACTCTTGCTCCAGGCCATCGAGCGCCCGTAGCGAATGAGCATCTCTCGCTCGTCCTTGTTGAAGGCGAACTGATAGGGACTGATCGTGCCGTCGAGGATCTGCGCCATGGTGAGGCGCGCGTGGAACTCGGAGCGCGCATCGTTGGGGCCCCGTCCGAAGAACGGGCGCGCGAGCCACCAGAAGCGCTGCTCGAAATCGGCCTTCTGCTCGCAGGTCATCTTGAGGTAGCGACCGCGCAGCGCGTCGTCGAGCAGCATCAGGATGTCGCCCCACCGGCAGCGCTCGAGCGGCGTCATGCGACCCAGCGCATCGGCAAAGGCCGCCTCGGCTCCGGCAAAGTTGGACGCTTCCTGCAACGCGAGGCCCAGCAGCTGCGCACACCACGGGCCGGTGGCGGTACAGGCTCGCGCCGCCCGTTCGGCGTCGGCCACACGTCCCGCCTCGAACAGGTAGCGAATGCGCTGCCCGGCAATCCAGCGCTCGCCGGGAAAGGCGACGGCGATGGAGTCGAGCAGGATCAGCAGTCGCGCGCGCGCCTTGCCGACGGCCGGATCTTCGACCGGCGGCGGTGGCGCCTTGGGATCGTACCAATAGCAGAACGTGCCGATCTGTTCATCGCAGTCGCCCGAACCGCGGCCCAGGTCGGCTTCGCGCAGCCGCCACCGCCGGTACGCCTCGAAGTCGCGCTGCGCGACGCGCGCGTCTTCGGGGGTCGGTGGCTCCGTCATGCCGCTGTCGCGCGCGCCCGGCGCCTGATTGGTGTCGATGGCGGGCGCCATGCCCCCGCGGGGCGGACCGGGCGGGAAGCCACCGCCACGACCACGTCGCTGCGCGTTGGCGATCCAGGGGAGCGCGGCGGAGCCGAGCAGGAGCGCGATCAGGAGGGGTCGAAGGCGGGGCATTGCGGGCAGTCAGGGTCGGTCGAACCATCGGGAAGCGGGGCGTGGGCCACCGTCGCCCCTCCCTTACACGCCAGAAGGCTAATCTGTTCGCACGCTGCCCCCTTGCGGTTGAGCGCGGCCTTGGCGAGCATGGGCATTCCATGTCATTCGTCATCTTTGTCTGTCCGATGTACTCGCCCGCCGCGACGCACATGATCGAGGCGACGGCGGGGCTCGCCGGCATCCGTTGCGCGGTCATCTGTCCCGAGCCGTGGGACGCCATGCCCCGGCCGGCACGCTCGGCCGTGGTGGGCCATTGGCGCGTCGACAACCTGTTCGATGTCAAGCAGCTCGCTGGAGCGGTGCAGGCGCTCTCGGCGCGGCATGGCCCGGTGCATCGGCTCTTGGCCGCGCTCGAACAGCTCCAGGTCCCCATTGCACAGGTGCGCGAGCAGTTGGGGATCGAGGGGATGGGGGTCGAGGCGGCCCGCAACTTCCGCGACAAGCACCGGATGAAGGCGGTCTTTCGCGAGCATGGGTTGCCGTGCGCGAAGGCCGAACTCGCGAACAATGCGGAGGAGGCGGTGGCGGGAGCCAAGCGGATCGGCTTCCCGGTGGTCATCAAGCCACCCGAGGGGGCCGGCGCCATGGCCACCTTCCGTGCCGACTCCGAGGTGCAGCTGCGCGAGGGGCTCGCCGCCTTCCGTTTTGGCGAGACGCCGACGCTCGTCGAGGAGTTCGTGCAGGGGAGCGAGCACTCCTGCGAATCGATCACCATCGAGGGGCGCACGATCTGGCAGTCGGTCAGCCACTACCACCCGACGCCGCTCGAGGTCAAAGCCACCCCCTGGATCCAGTGGGCAGTGCTGCTGCCGCGCGAGCACATGGACCCGGCGTTCGACGACATCCGTTCCGCGGCCGCCAAGGCGCTCTCGGTGCTGGGCATGGACACCGGCCTCTCGCACATGGAGTGGTTCCGGCGTCCCGATGGCTCGGTGGCCATCAGTGAAGTCGCCGCACGTCCGCCGGGCGCGCAGTTCACGACGCTCTTGTCGCGAGCGCACGACGTGGACTTCGTGCAGCTGTGGGCGCGGCTCCTGATCGAGGGCACCTTCGCGATTCCGCCGCGCGCGTACGCCGTGGGCGCGGCGTACCTGCGGGGACAGGGGCGCGGGCGCGTCAAGGCGGTGCACGGGCTCGACGACGTGGAGCGCACGTTGGGCCCGCTCATCTGCGATCACCGGCTGCCGGTCGTCGGCGACACGCCGAAGGACACGTACGAGGGTGACGGCTACATCATCGTCCGTCATCCGGACACGGCGGTGGTCGAGAAGGCCCTCCGCAAGATCATCACGACCGTTCGCGTCGAGCTCGGCTAGTACACTCCCACCCTCCCCGGTCCATGAACGTCCTCTTCGTCGCCCCCGGCTATCCGGCCGAGATGCCCTACTATGTGCGCGGTCTGCGCGCGAACGGTGCCACCGTGTTCGGGCTGGGCGACCAGCAGCCGCACGAACTGCCGCCGATGGCGCGCGAGAACCTCGCCGACTACGGTCGCTTTCACGGCATCTTCAACGACAACGCGGACTTGGCGCCGGTGCGGGCCTGGCTCGGGGAGCGGAAGATCGACCGTGTGGTGTGCCAGTGGGAGCCCGGCGTGCTGCTGTGCGGTCGACTGCGCGACTTCCTCGGCGTCCACGGCATGGGATACGAGGCGCTGCTGCCGTTCCGCGACAAGGCGGTGATGAAGGACAAGATTCGCGAAGCCGGGCTGCGCACGGCGCGCAGCGAGCGCGCCAATACCGAGAAGGGCGTTCGAGACGCCGCCGCGATCGTCGGCTATCCGCTCATCGTGAAGCCGATTGCGGGCGCGGGCTCGATGGACACCTTCCGCTGCAACAATGCGGCCGAGCTCGACGCCGCGCTGGCCAAGATGAAGCACGTCGACGATGTGGCGATCGAGGAGTTCATCGAAGGGGAGGAGTACACCTTCGATACCGTCTGTCACGAGGGGAAGGTGCTGTTCTGGAATATCTGCTTCTACCGGCCGCGTCCGTTGATCGCGCGCACGCTGGAGTGGGTATCGCCGCAGACGATGGTGTTGCGCGATGTGGACAACCCCAAGTACGCGGCCGGCAAGCAGCTCGGCTTCGACGTGCTCAAGGCGCTCGATTTCCAGACCGGCTTCAGCCACATGGAGTGGTACCTCCTGCCCAATGGCGAAGCGGTGTTCGGCGAAATCGGCGCGCGTCCGCCCGGCGCGCACACCGTGGACATCATGAACTGGGCGAACGACATCGACCTGTTCCACGGCATGGGCGAAGCCGAGGTGAAGGGGACGTTCAGCCAGACGGTGGAGCGCAAGTACAACTGCACCTGTCTCACCAAGCGCGCACAGGGGCAGGGGATCATCCGGCGCATCGATGGCGTGGATCAGGTGCGCCGCACGCTGGGCGATCAGCTGGTCGCGCTCAACCTGCTCAACTTGGGCGACCACCGACGCGACTGGAAGCTGACGCTGCTCGGCGACGGGTGGGTGGTGGTGCGAGATCCGGATGCGCAGGCGTGCATGGACGCCTGTGATTACGTGGGGCAGACGCTCCAGATGTACGCGATGCCGTAGCGAACCACCGTGGGGCGCTAGGGCGACCTCAGCCCCGCCGCGCCACGTGCCAGGCCACCCCGCCCAGCAGCTTCACCCCGCGCGCCTCGATCACGAACCCGAGGCGCGCGAGTTCGTTCTCCCACTCCGCAATCGTGCAGAAATGCGCGATGCTCGGCGCGATGTACCCGTACACGATGCCGTGCCCGTGCCACGCGTATCCCACGATTTCGCCGGCCGCGCGCAGATAGCCGAGCAACACCGTGCGCCAAGCGGCATTCGACGGCCGATAGAAGTCGAGCGTCGCGAGGTACCCGCCGGGCTGGATCGCGCGCGCCGCCTCGGCCAGCGCGGCGCGCCAATCGGGGGTGTTGCGATAACCGTAGCCTGCCGTGATCGCGTCGAGTTCGCCTTCGGATGCGCCAAGTGCGCCCAGGTCGCCCTCGACGAACACCGGTGACGGCCCGCCCGTGGCTGACCGGGTGGCGCGCGCCGCGTTCGCCTCGGCGATCATCCGGCTCGAGGCGTCGAGCCCCGTGACGTGGAGGTCGGCGCGTCGCCCGAGCAGGCGGAACGCCAAGTCGCCGGTGCCGCACGCGCCGTCGATCACGATGGCGCCCTGCGGCAACCGCGGCACGATCGCATCAAGCAGTTCACGCTTCCAGCCCACGTCCATCCCGAACGAGAAGAGGCGCGTGAACGCGTCATAGCGCGGCGCGATGATGTCGAACATCGGCGTCACGAACTGCTGCTTGCGCGCCGGGTCGGCGAGATGCGCCTCGAGGTCGAGGCCGCGAAGTGTGGGGTCGGCGGGCACCACCCAATATGTCGCCGTCCCCCAGTTGTCGCCCTGAGCAAGTTGTCGCCCTGAGCAAGTTGTCGCCCTGAGCGAAGCGAAGGGCCTGCTTGTGCACTTCAGGGGGGGCAAAAGCAGATCCTCATGTCGCCCTGAGCAAAGCGAAGGGCCTGCTTGTGCAGTTCAGAGGGGGCAAAAGCAGATCCTCATGTCGCCCTGAGCAAAGCGAAGGGCCTGCTTGTGCAGTTCAGGAGGGGCAAAAGCAGATCCCTATGTCGCCCTGAGCAAAGCGAAGGGCCTGCTTGTGCAGTTAGGAGGGGGCAAAAGCAGATCCTTCGCTTCGCTCAGGATGACAGTGACTGGCCACCCACATCCCCCACCAGCATATTTCCGCATGCGCGACATGACGGGAGCATTCACCCTCTTGACCGGGGCCGCCGGCGGCCTCGGGCCGGTCATCGCGCGCACACTCGCCGCGGAGGGCTGTCGCCTCGCCCTGTCTGCGCATCCCGACGACGATCTGGGTCCGGTCGTCGCTGCGACCCGCGCCGCTGGTGCCGAGGCCTTTGCCATCCCGTGCGACCTTGCGCTCGAGGGCGCGACGGACGAACTCGCCGAGCGCGCCGAGTCGGCGTTGGGGGGGCTCGACATTCTGGTCAATGGTGCCGGTATCGAGAAGATGGCCGCCTACGACCAGCTCTCGACTGCCGACATCGCCCGGATGATCGCGATCAACTTCACGGCGCCCCTGCTGCTCACGCGCGCCGTCCTCCCGGGCATGCTGCTGCGGGGCCGCGGCCACATCGTGAACCTGGCAAGTCTGGCCGGCATCGGCCCGCCCCCGTACGGCGTGCCCTACGGCGCGACCAAGGCGGGACTCGTCGCCTTCACCCGCGCGCTTCGCACCGAGTGCGCCGACCGGGGCGTGAGTGCAAGCGCGATCTGTCCCGGCTTTGTGTCGGACGCCGGCATGTACCACCGGATGACGTCGACCTCCGGCGTCGAGTCGCCGGCCTTGCTCGGCACCTGTACGACCGGAGAAGTTGCAGACGCGGTGCGGCGCGCCGTACTCGACGACGAACCCCTCATCATCGTGAACCCTGGCCCCGTGCGGTTGCTCCGCGCGTTGGAGGCGCTGTTGCCACGCACCGGCGACTGGATCTATGGGGCCATGGGCGTGACCACCGTCATGCGCCGATGGGCCGAGCTCAACACCGGGGCCCCCGCGGTCCCGCTGCACGAGGTACATCCGGAATGACGCCGATCGGCGGCGGTCCCGATACGGGACGGACCAAGGGATTCACGGGATCGGTGTCGGATGCCACGGGCACGACGCTCGCCGAGCCGCAGGCCGAGAGCGAGACGGAGCCGTCGGTCGGCGTCTCGATGTGGGCGATCGTGTTGGCGGGCGGGATCGGGTCGCGGTTCTGGCCGCTCTCGTCGCCCGACCGCCCCAAGCAGCTGCTCCCCCTGGTCAACGATCGGCCCCTGATCGCCGACACGATCGCGCGGCTGTACCCGCTCATCCCGCCCGAGCGCGTGCTCGTGGTCACGAGTCGCGACATCGCCGGCGCGATCCACGCCTGCATTCCGGAAATCCCGCACGCCAACGTGCTGGCCGAGCCGATGCCGCTCGGCACCGCGGCGTCGCTCGCGTGGGGCGCAAGCGAGATCGCGCGTCGCGCCGGACCCAAGACGGTCTTCTGCTGCCTTCACGCGGACCTGGCCGTGGGGTATCCCGAGGCGCTCCGCTTCTCGCTCCGTCGCGCGGCCGGCATCGCATCGCGCGACGAGGTGCTCGTGGCCTTGGGCGCCGATCCGAGCCGCAATGACACGGCATTCGGCTACTTGCTGCCGGGCTCGGCGCTGGACTACGAAGATCCGGTCACCGATGGCGGCGCGGCCAATGTGGCCAAGTTCCGCGAGAAGCCCGATCCCGAGACCGCGCTGCGCATGATTGCCGATGGCGCCCTGTGGAACACGGGCATCTTCGTGTGGGAAGCAGGCGAGGTGCTCGACCAACTCGCCGAGCATACCCCCGAAGTCGAGCCGGGACTCGCCGCGCTGCGCGACAACGACATCGAGCGCTTCGCACACGAGGTCGGGTCGATCTCCCTCGAACGCGGTCTGCTCGAGCGCACCGACGACCTGGTCGTGCTGCCCACGGACTGCGGTTGGGACGACGTCGGCACCTGGGCCTGCCTCCGACGCTCGCGCGAACTCGACGACGACGGCAATGGCGCCATGGGCCCGGCGCACTTCGTGGACGCAACGTCCAACATCGTGCACGCCGAGCATGGCCAGGTGGTGCTCTACGGCGTGCACAAGCTGCTGGTGGTGTCGCTCGACGGGATCACCTTCGTCACCACGCTCGATCGCGCACGCGACCTGAAGCTGTTGCTCGACCAACTGCCGGGCAGCCTGCGACTGCGCGCAGGGAAGTAGTGTTCGACATGCGCACGCGTCACGTTCCCCCATCGAAGGCGTAAGCTCCATGCGCGCTGTCATCTACACCGCTGCGGGCGACGCATCCGTCATCGCGCTCGGCGAGCGTCCCGATCCCGTGGCTGGCCCGGGTGAGGTCATCGTGCGCGTGCGCGCCTCCGCGCTCAACCGCGCCGACATCCTGCAGCGACAGGGCCGGTATCCGCCACCGCCGGGCGCCCCGGCCGATATCCCCGGCATCGAGTACGCGGGCGAGATCGCCGAGTTGGGTGCGGGGGTCGATGGATGGAAGCTGGGCGATCGCGTCTTTGGATTGGCGGATGGCGGCGCGCACGCCGAGCTCGTGCGCGTGCACGCGACACATCTGGCGCGCGTTCCGGTCACGCTCGACTGGACCGCCGCGGCCGCGGTGCCCGAGGCGTACATGACTGCGCATGATGCGCTGGTCACGCAGGGCGGCCTCGTGCGCGGATCGCGCGCGATCGTCACGGCGTGCGGCTCCGGCGTGGGCACGGCCGCGCTGCAGCTCATTCGCGCCTGTGGCGCCGAGGGGTTCGGCACCACCCGCTCCGCCGACAAGCTCGAACGCGCGCGCCTGCTCGGCGCGAATGGCGGCATCGTGCTCGCGGCCGATCCTGCGCCGATGGCCGACGCGATCAAGGCGTGGAGCGGTGGCGCGGGCGCCGACGTTGCCTGTGACCTGATCGGCGGCCCGTACGTGGGCGCGTGTGTGGCCAGCATGGGGCTCAAGGGACGCGTGATTGTCGTCGGCCTGCTCGCGGGACTGAGCGTCCCGCTCGATCTGGGCGTGCTGCTGCGCCGCCGCCTCACGGTGCGTGGTACCGTGCTTCGGTCGCGCGATGTGGCCGAGAAAGCGGCGGTCACGGCGGCATTCGCGCACGACGTGCTGCCGCTGCTCTCCGATGGTGCCTGCCAGCCCGTCGTGCATGCGGTGTATCCGTTCAGCGCGATGGCCGACGCGCACCGCGCCATGGAAGCGGGCGACCCCTTCGGCAAGCTCGTCGTGGCCTGGTGAATCGCGACCGGATCACGGCGTTCGCACGGCAAGCGGTCGAACCGCTGCTCGCGTCGGGCGTGCTCGTGGCCGGTGCGCTGGCGCTCGGCGTCGCGGTCGACCACCGCGTTGCGCCGACCACTTGGTACTGCGGTCTGCTCATTCTTGGCGCGCCCGTGGTGTGGCGCACGGTCGCGGGCATGCTCCGCGGACATTTCGCGAGCGACGTGGTGGCGATGCTCGCCATCGTGGTCGCCATCGCGACGCTGCAGCCGCTCGCGGGGCTCGTGATCGTGCTCATGCAGACGGGGGGCGAAGCGCTCGAACGGTATGCCGAAGGACGCGCCTCCAATGCGGTGCGCGAACTCGAAGCGGCCGCGCCACGCATCGCGCATCGCGTCAATGCCGACGCGGCCGAGGATATTGCCGTCGACGCGATTGTCGTCGGCGATCGGCTGCTCGTGCGGCCCGGCGAGATGTTCCCGTGCGACGCCGAAGTCATCGATGGACGCTCGGATGTCGATGTCTCGCGCCTCACCGGTGAGCCCGTGCCGGTCAGCGCCGCCGCCGGCACGACGCTGCCGTCGGGCGCGCTCAACGGGCAGGGACCGCTGACCGTGCGAGCGCTGAAGGTGAGTCGCGATTCACTGTATGCGCGCATCGTCGAACTGGTGCGCTCGGCGCAGGACGCGAAGTCGCCGTTGCAACGACTGGCCGATCGGTATGCCATCTGGTTCACCCCCATCACGCTGGTGGCGTGCGTGGCGGCGTATCTGTTCTCGCACGACTGGCTCCGCGTGCTTGCGGTGCTCGTGGTCGCCACGCCGTGTCCGCTCATTCTGGCAACGCCGGTCGCGATCATCGGGGGGATCAACCGCGCGGCGCGCCGCATGATCATCGTGCGCACGGGGAGCGCGCTCGAGTCGCTGGCGAAGGTGCGCATTGCGGTGTTCGACAAGACGGGGACGCTCACGCTCGGCCGTCCGGTCGTGGAGCGCGTGGAGGTGTTGGGCACGCTCGACGCCAACCAGGCGCTGCGACTTGCGGCTGCGGTGGAAACGCAGAGTGGACATCTGCTCGCCCGCACGCTGGTGGACGCGTCCGTCGCGCTCAGCGGCGCGCCGCCCGAGCCCACCGCCGTGATGGAGGCCCCCGGGCGCGGCATCACCGGGACGGTGGAGGGTCGCGTGGTCGCCGTGGGATCGCCGCGCTGGTTGGCCGACACCTACCCCGCGCAGGCTGCGCGCGTGACCGAGCTGGCCGAACGCACCGAGGGGCTGCGCGCGTTCGTGATGGTGGATGGCGTCCCCGCGGCCATCGTGCATTACGCCGATGCGGTGCGCCCCGGTGTCGGCGCCGTGCTCTCCCGACTCAAGTCGCTGGGGGTCACGCGCACGCTGCTGCTCTCGGGTGATCACGGGCCGAACGCCGAGCGCGTGGCGCGCGAGCTGGGGATCACCGAAGTGAAGGGCGACCTGCTGCCGCAGGACAAGACTGCCATCGTGCAGCAGCTGGTGGCACAAGGCGAGTCCGTGCTGATGGTCGGCGACGGGACCAACGATGCGCCGGCGTTGGCGGCGGCGTCGGTCGGCATCGCCCTGGCCGGACATGGCGGCGGGATCACGGCCGAAGCGGCCGATGCGGTGATTCTGGTCGACGACATCGACCGCGTGGCCGATGCGATCGCGATCGGGCAGCGCACCATTCAGGTGGCGCGGCAGAGCATCGTGTGGGGGCTCGCGCTGTCCGGCGCGGCCATGGTCGTGGCCGGGCTCGGGTACCTGCCGCCGGTGATGGGGGCGTTGGTGCAGGAGGGGATCGACGTGGCGGTGATCCTCAATGCGCTGCGCACGAGCCGCGACCCGTCGGGCTGAGCTGCGTGTTGTCGTCCTGAGCGGAGCGAAGGACCTGCTTGTTGTCGTCCTGAGCGGAGCGAAGGACCTGCTTGTGCTGTTCACGAAAAACAGAAGCAGATCCTTCGCTGCGCTCAGGATGACAGAAGCAGATCCTTCGCTGCGCTCAGGATGACAGAAGCAGATCCTTCGCTGCGCTCAGGATGACAGAAGCAGATCCTTCGCTGCGCTCAGGATGACAGAGGATTCGCTGCGCTCAGGACGACAGAGGCGTCGCTGCGCTCACGGTCACGGAGGCGTCGCTGCGCGCCGCCCGTCGATCGCGCTCACGACGTCGCCGGCACCCGCAGCGTGCACCCCGGCAACTCCGCCACGAACCCCGCCCCGAACGCCAGGCTCGGCGTCTGGTACCCCGCGGCCACGCCTCCCGCCAGCATGCGCCGCACGCACTCCACCGACGCCTGCGCCGTGTGCACATACCCCTCAGGCGTCGTGAGCGTCCCTTCGACCACCGTGCCTGCCGCGTCGCGCACGCGCCCCCAGAGCTCCATCCGCGCACTCGTGCGCGCGGCTTCATCGGGCCCCGCCGGCGCCGCATCGATGCGCGCCTCGAGCCACCGCTGCACCGGCCCCAGCGCCAACAGCGGCCCGATGTACCGCGCCAGCTTCATGAACCGGATCTGCGACGGCGGCGCCGCAATGGACGTCGTGATATCGGGAATGCGCGTCGAACGCCACGCGGTCGCCACGTCGCCCCATGGAATCGACACGACCGTGCGCCGCCTGTCGTGAAACGACGCGTGGCTGATCAGGTAGGCCATCGGCACCCGACGAATCTTCCCGTCGCGTCGCACTGCGCCGCCCTGGCCCAGTCCGCTCGCCATCGTCTTGGCCGTGCCGCGGCTCCAGCCAGCGCCACCACCGAACGCGAGTTCAAGCGACGTCGCACCGGGCAGCGCCGCCTTGAGCGACGCCGCCAGCGAATCGCTTGGCACCACGTCGAAGCCCACGCCGGGCATGACCGTGATGCCTGCCGCCTTCGCCTCGGCGTCCTTGCGCGCGCACCCTTCGAACACGGCAATCTCGCCCGTGATGTCGAGATAGTGCGCCTTGGCCGCGAGGCATCCGCCCAGCATGGATTCAAAGGTGCGGAAGAAGGGGCCGGCACAGTGCAGCACGAGCACCATCCCCTCGACACCGCGCGCGACCGTCGTCGCATCCTCCAACCCGAACACCCGATGCTCGAGCCCGTGCGCGGCCGCGAGCGCCTGCACCTTGCCCGCGTTGCGCCCCGCGAGCACCGGGCGCAGTCCGCGCCGCACGGCCTCGGCCACGATCAACTCGCCCGTGTAGCCGTTGGCCCCATAGATCATCCACTGCGCCATGTCGCGTTACCCGAAGAGATGATGTCGCGCTGCCTCGGAGATCGTGACGACCGCCGGGTGCTTGAGCTTCCGATCCGCCGAGATGGCGTAGAACCGTTCGCGCACCTCGTCGAGGCGGCCGAGCACCTGCACGCCATAGGAGGCGCGCACGCTCGTTTCGGCAACGGTCGGCGCGGCAAACAACCCCATGCCCGCCTGGCCGAACACCTGCAGGATCGCCACGTCGTCCACTTCGGCGACCACCGACGGGCGGACCCCGGACGTGTGAAACCACTGTTCGAGGGAACGCCGCAGCGCGCTCGTTTCGCCATGCAACAGGAACGGCGCGCCGTCGAGTGAGTGCGGAAAGTTGCGCCGGTACTTGCGCGCCAGTGCCGGCGTGCCGAACACGGTCACGCCACACTCGCCGAGCAAGTGGTTGAAGGCGCGAATGCGCACGGTCGGTGGCACCGGCACGTCGGCGAGCACGAGATCGAGCGCGTGAATGGCCAGGTCGCCCAGCAGTCGATCCACCTTGTCGGTGCGACAGGTGACGCGATACTCGGCGGCGGCGTTTCCCAGTGCTGGCTCGAGCAGCTTCCACGCCGTGAGCTTGGGAAGCGCGTCGCTGATCCCGACGGCAAAGCGCACGGGTCGTCCCGTGGGACGGCCGGCCAGCGTGGTGACCAGTTCGCGGCCGAGGCCGAAGATCTCCTCGGCGTAGCGGAGCGTGACCTGTCCGACGTCCGTGAGCACGAGGTTGCGCCCGCGCCGCTGGAACAGTTGCTCGCCCAACTCCTGCTCCAGCGCCTTGAGCTGCACCGAGATGGTCGGTTGCGTGAGCCCGAGCACGCGCGAGGCGCGCGAGATCGATCCCTCGCGCGCCGTGACCCAGAAGTAGTGCAGGTGTTGGTAGTTCAGGGCCGCTCCCCGTCGCTAGTACTTGTACGTGAGGATGAGTCGCGTGATCGAGACGTCATCCGGGCTCGTGTAGATCTGCCCGGTGAGATCCACCCGGCGAAACATCCGCCACGTGGCACCGCCGCCCAACGTGAACCGGTTGATGCGCTCCTTGATCGTCACGAGCGACCGATCGACCGGCGGCAGCGGCGTGATGTATCCCACGCCCGGCTGGAAGTTCACCTGGAACTCGGGCTGCATCGAGTTCACGCCGGTGGTGAGGAAGACGGCATACTCGCCGAGGTCGATGGCGGCCGACAGCTCCGCCCCGGACACATTGGGCGTGTAGCGGTCGTTCGAGATCTGCTTGCCCCAGCAGTCCTGCGTGGCATTGGCCTGCAGCGCATCCAGGCCGCACGTGATCGGTCCTTCGACGGAGCCAAGCACGGTGTGCACGCGGGCCTGCGCAATCAGGCTCGATCCGGCCACGATCGCCACGCGACGGGTCCACGCGAGCGCCACACCGAGCAGGTTGGCGGTCGCGTCCTTGACCTGGAGCGGCGGGACATACGACAGCTCGACCTCGAAGTTGAACGGCAATCCCACCGTGAGGCGCGGCCGCGGAAAGATCGACGCGAGGTTGGTCGACTCCTGCTTCGAGCTGGCGTAGCAGTTGGTGGCCCGCTGCGCGCTGTTCGCCGACGGCATGGGCGTGACGTCCAACGAGAGCCGCCACTGGCCGGGGCGCAGTTGATCGGGCTGCACCGAGGTGCTGAAGGCGAGCGGCACGGCATAGAACGCGAGGAGCCTGGCCTCCGGACTCGTGACCGGGAGGTTGGTGCACTGGGCCGCCATGGAGCGAAGCGGCAAGACGACCACGGCGGCCGCGACGAGCGCGGCCGACAATCGGCGGAGAGGCATCATCAGAAGTTGGTTCGCGGGGCTGCGGTGCGGAAGCTACCCCGACTGGCGCCCGCCGTTCCGCCGCATTTGTCCGCTGCGATGCACTGCGATGCGGCGCCCCCAAGCCGGAGCGCCGCATCGCGAGGGTGCTCAGGCGTACTTCTCGCCGCGCAGCACGTGGACCTCGCTCACCCACGCGATCACGGCGTAGTGAGCGAAGTAGTGTGCGGCCATGTGGTCCATGATCGCGTGTGCGCTGGCGGCCGAGACGACGCACTCGAGGCGGACGTGCGCGCCGCCGAAGTCCGAGGCCCGGATGCCGCGTGAGCCTTGGCCGCGCCCTTCGCTCACGGAGAACCCGCGGGCGCCGAGCGACCGCAGCTCGCGCGTGAGCTGTTCCTCGAGCACGGGTTCGGCGATGATCGTCACGAGCTGCAGCGTGGTGCCAAGAGGCGAGGCTGACATCATCACATCCCGGCCGCCCACTGGGCGGCCCTGAAGTAGAGGGGAATCCCGAAGAGCACGTTGAACGGGAAGGTGATCGCGAGTGCCGAGGTGAGGTACAGGGTCGGGTTCGCGTCGGGGAGCGTGACACGCACCGCCGGCGGTGCGGCGATGTAGGACGCGGACGCGGCCATGGTCCCCAGGACCGTGGCACCGCCCACCGACAGACCGGCCAGCGTGCCGAGCCACGCGCCGAGGCAGCCGTGTACGACCGGCCACGCGATCGCGAAGACGAAGAGGAAGGGTCCGACCTTGCGCAGGTCGCCCAGGCGCGCGCCCGCGAGCACGCCCATCTCGAGCAGGAAGATGCAGAGGACACCGCGGAAGATGGCGCCCTTGGAGTCATAGAACGGCTGCACGACCTCCCAGTTCTTGTGTCCCATCAGCGCGCCGATGATCAGGCCACCGACGAGCAGCACCATCGTGCGGGCGGTGAGGACCTCGTGCAGGACGTGCTTGATGTTCTGTTCCGGGCGCGCCGTCTTGATGGCGCCGATCGCGAGCGCAATGTGGATGCCCGGGCTCTCGAGGAGCGCGAGCAGCGTGGGCATGAACCCCTCGACGGGCGGGATGGCGGGGTTGGCCTGCGCCATGGCGGTCATGAAGTTGCCGGCCGCGACGAAGGTAACCGCGGAGACCGACCCGTAGTGGGCGGCGATGCCGGCCGAGTCCGAGATGGAGAACTTGCCGAGATAGCGCAGCGTGCCGTAGGCGCTCAGCGGCGTGATGACGCCGAGCAGGATCGTCATGCCGGCCGGCTTGAGGATCGACGCGAAGGAGGCGTCGGCCAGCTCCACGCCGCCCTTGAGGCCGAGGGCGAAGAGGAGGTAGACGGAGATGCCGGTGTAGATGTCCTTGGGCAGGGAGAACTCGCTCCGGATGAGCCGGGCGACGATGCCGAGCGCGAAGGACAGCGCGATCGGGTTCAGGAGATTGGCCTTGAGGAGGCCGGACATGTCCATGCGGGGCGACTCCGGGTGCGGGGCGGATGTGTGACCTGCATGAATACTAAGTGAAACAAAACAGTATATGCAACACTTAGAGCAGGTCTATATAGCGTCGGCGCGGGCCACACCGCCGCCGTGAGCCGCATCACCGCCGCCGACCGGTCGTGGGTCGTATTGTCGTGCACGCCTGCCGCGCCGCGCGCCGCGTGGTTGCCCCGGCCCGTGCGGGGGCGCACTATTCACAGGTCGTCCTGCTTCCTCGAAGCCCCGTCGTAATCGTGCGCTTCCGCCGCGTTGTTGTTCTGGCTCTGGCCGCTGTTGCGCTGGCTGCCGCGTGCTTCCCCGATTCGACCGGCCCGCGGCTCCTCGCGCGCGCTGCGCTCGCGGTCCTTCCGACCTGGGCCAATCCACTGTCGGCGGGCGCCCCCGTCGCCCGTGCGCGCATCATCGCGCGGCGCGCGGACGGCTCGGTCGCCAAGGACACGGTGGTCACCTTCCCGGCGGGTGCAGATTCGCTCGTCGTCAGCCTCGACGTGCCCTTGGCCGGCGGTGGCGCGGGTGGCAGCGAGCCGTTTGGCGTTGCGTTCAAGCTCATCGGGCCGGCAGGCGACACGATCTTCACGGGTGGCCCGGTGCCGGTCACCGGATATGCACCGGGCCGCGCGCCCGCCGGACAGGTGGCGGTCACCGTGCCGACCATCTATGTCGGGCCGGGCAAGAACGCGCAGTCCATCAACGTCATCGTGCGGGACACCTCGGTTGCCTTCGGCGATTCGATCACCCTCACGGCTCTCGCCAGGGATTCCGCCGGCGCCCCCCTCCCGGGGACGCTCATCGCGTGGACCTCGACCGACACCACGCGGCTCACGGTCACCGACAAGTTCGGTGGCACGCTCAAGGGGGGCACGCGACGCGGCCTCGTCAAGGCGCTTGCCAGGACGCTGACCGGGCAAGCGGACACGGTGAATGTGACCGTGCAGCCCGTGGCCAGCGCCGTGTTCAGCCTTGGCGGCAACGGGCAGAGCGGGGCCGCGGGCTCGCGCCTGCTCCCCTTCCGCATCAAGGTGATCGCCCCCGACTCGCTCGGCGTGCGCGGTGTGGCGGTTGCCTGGAGCATCGTCTCTGGCGGCGGCACCCTGTCGAGCGCGACCGTCTTCACCGATTCCGGCGGCGTTGCTGCCGACACGCTCACCTTGCCCACTGTCCCCGGGCCCGTCAGCGTGCGCGCGACCGTCGCCGGGCTCGCAGGTTCTCCGGTGACGTTCCTTGCGACCGCCGTGCCAGGTGTGCCGACCCGGCTCGTCTTCACGGTCAATCCGCCGGCGGTCAGTCTCGCCGGGCAGGGGCTCGTCCCCACCGTGACTGTCACCGAGCAAGATGCGCTCGGCAACGTCGTGACCACGGCCACCGATTCGATCGTGCTCGCGATCGGCGCCAACCCCGGAAGCTCCGCGCTCTCGGGCGTGGTCCGTGCGCGGGCCATCAACGGGGTGGCCACCTTCCCCGGCATCGCCCTCAACCGGGTGGGCAGCGGCTACACGCTGAGCGCCAGCACTCCCACGCCCGGCATCACGGCTGCGACCTCAACCACGTTTGCGATTTCCGCCGGTGCGCCGGCCGTCCTGGCCGTTATCACGGACCCGTCGTCGACCAGCTCACTCTCGCCGATTGCACCGCCGGTGGTGATCGAAATCCGCGACGCCGCGGGCAACCCGGTCACGTCGGCGACGAATCCAGTCACGCTCGCCATCACCGCGGGCTCGGGCACCGCGGGCGCGACGCTGGGTGGCACCAGGACGGTGAGCGCGATCGGCGGGCTTACGACCTTCAGTACGCTGACGGTTGACCGCGTCGGCACGGGCTACCGGCTCGACGCGACGGCCCCCGGTCTCGCGAGCGTCACCACGGCTCCGTTCGTGATTGGCGCGGGCGTGCCCGCATCGCTCTTCTTCATCGCACCACCGCCCGCGACCGCGACGTCGCTGTCGCCGTTCAGCACGACCGTGCAGATCCGCGATGCGATCGGCAACGTGGTCACGAGCGCCACGGATACGGTCACGCTCAGCATCAACACGGGGCCCGGTGGCGGAGCGCTCGCGGGCCTCGTGAAGGTCGCGGCGTCGGGCGGCGTGGCCACCTTCCCGAGTGTCACGCTCGACAAGGCCGGCGCGTACACGATCAACGCCACGCGCACGGGCACGCCGCCGGCGACGTCGGGAAGCATCGCGCTACAGCCCGGTGCGCCGGCCGTCCTTGCCGTCATCACGGACCCGTCGTCGACCAGCTCACTCTCGCCGATTGCGCCGCCGGTGGTGATCGCCATCCTCGACGCCGCTGGCAACGCGGTCACGTCGGCGACGAATCCGGTCACGCTCGCCATCACCGCCGGCTCGGGCACCGCGGGCGCGGCGCTGGGTGGCACCAGGACAGTGAACGCGATCGGCGGGCTGGCGACCTTCAGTACCCTGACGGTTGACCGCGTCGGCACGGGCTACCGGCTCGACGCGACCGCCGCCGGTCTCGCGAGCGTCACCACGGCTCCGTTCGTGATTGGCGCGGGCGTGCCCGCAACGCTCTTCTTCATCGCGCCACCGCCCGCGACCGCGACGTCGCTCTCGCCGTTCAGCACGACCGTGCAGATCCGCGATGCACGCGGCAACCTGGTCACGAGCGCCACGGATACGGTGACGCTCAGCATCAACACGGGGCCCGGTGGCGGAGCGCTCGCGGGCCTCGTGAAGGTCGCGGCGTCGGGCGGCGTGGCCACTTTCCCGAGCGTCACGCTCGACAAGGCGGGCGCGTACACGATCAACGCCACGCGCACGGGCACGCCGTCGGCGACGTCGGGGAGCATCGCGCTACAGCCCGGTGCGCCGGTGTCACTCCAGTTCGTCGTGTCGCCCTCGTCCACGGGGAGTGCGGGGGTCTCGATCCCCGGGCAACCGATCGTGTTCGTGGCGGATGCGGCGCTCAACACGGTGACCTCCGCGACCGGCACGGTGACCGCGACCTACGTCGGTCCTGCAACCGTGACCGCCGGCGCGACCGCGACGATCTCGAGTGGCGTTGCCGCCTTCACGTCGCTGGCCATCGGCGGGATCGTCAGCGCGGGAACACTCACCTTCTCCGATGGCACGCGGACCACGCCGGGCGCGTCGTTCACGCTGCTCGCCGGTCCGCCCTCGGCGGTGCTGGCGGATTCCGGCAACGCGCAGACGGGCAACCCGAGCGCGTCGCTCGGCGCGAGCCTCGTGGCGCGTGTGCTCGATGCGTTCAGCAATCCGGTGAGCGGCGTTCCCGTGTCGTTCGCGGTCAACGCCGGCGGTGGATCACTCGGCGCGCCGAGTGGTGTGTCGGATGCCAACGGACGCGCGCGCACCTCGTGGACCTTGGGTGGCGGATTCGGTGGCAACAGCGTCGATGCGACGGCAACGGGGGTCGGCGTGCCCGTGCCGTTCGGCGCGTTCGCCGTGCCGGTCGGTACCACGGCGACATGGGTCGGTACCAGCAGCACCAACTGGACCACCGCGCTCAACTGGAGTCCTGCCCTCGTGCCCACGGCCGCGAGCAATGTGTTCGTGCCGAGCGGGACGACCTTTGCGCCGGTGCTCACGGCGGCGCAGTCGACGCTCGACATGACCGTCATGCCGGCGGTGCCGTTCAATCTCGGCGCGTTCAATCTGACGGTGAACGGCAACTTCGACGGGGGCACGGCGATGCTGGCCGCCGGTGGTCAGGTCTTGATGGCGGGCTCGGCCCGGACGATCGTCGGGCAGAACTTGCCGGGCGTGATCGTCAACAACGTCACCGTGGTGGGCGGGCGCACGACGCTCGCCGGTACGCTGTCGATCGCGGCGGGCAGCCTCAATGTGAACGGCCGAACGCTCGTGGTCGCGGGCACCTTCGGCACATCGGGGCTCGGAGTCCTCGTGATGCAGAACCCGCTCGACTCCCTGCTCGTGGCGGGAGCGGTGAGCTTCGCCGGCAACAGTACGTCGGGCTTGCTTACGGCCGGGACGTTGCTGGTCCAAGGCCCGAGTTTTGCGCAGGCGTCGCCCACCAGTCCGAACGCCTTTGCCGCGAGTGGCAACCACACCACCGTCTTCACCGCGGCCGGCGGCACGAGCGTGTCGTTCGCCGCACCCACGGCGTCGCGGTTCCAGCACCTCACGATCGCCAGCGGCGCCGTGACCTTTGGATCATCGGCCGCGATCGGCGGCGACGCCACGCTCCAGGGCGCGGCGGGCACGGTGTTGGCGCCAGGCAGCACTGACACGGTAACGGTCGCGGGCAACCTCGTCGATCCGTCAGGTACAGCCAAGTGGCAGGTCGGGCGCACCAAGCTCACGCGCTCCGGGGTGACCGTGCTGCCGACGCTCATGGGCGTCACGGGAAACAGCATCGAGATCGCCACGGCAGGCGCGCTCGCGCTCAACACGCCGGTGCGCATCGCCGGGAATGTGCGCGTCACGACCGGCGCGCTGGAGATTCTGGCGGCCACGGACACGATCGATGGCTTCTTCGACACCGCCCTGTCGGGCGCGTTGCGCATGGCGACTGCGGGTGGCGGCCTGCTGCTGAGCCGCAGTGCGACCTTCGCTGGCGGCAGCACGGCGTCGCAACTCACCAACGGCATTCTGGCGTTGGGCGGGAACCTGACGCAGACGACGACGAACAATGCGTTCGCGCCGAGTGGGCTGCATGAGACCGTGTTCGTGGGCGCCGGCGTGCAAGTGGTCAACTTTGCGTCGACGACGGGATCATTCTTCGCGAACCTGACGGCCGCGAGCGGCGGCACGGTGACGCTGCCGTCGGGCACACTCGTCAACGGCAACATGGCCGCGTTCAGCGCGGTAGTGGGGCCGTTGGTCACCATTGGCGGCGACCTCACCGATGCATTGCCTGCGGGCAGTCCATTCTGGCAGGTGGGCACGACGCAGTTCACAAGGAATGGCAGCGTGAACCTGCCAACCCTCATCGGCAGCAGCAGCACGATCATCGCCACGGCTGGCACCTTCAGCCCCACCGGGCGCGTGCGCTTCGCCGGGACGCTGTCGGTGACGACCGGTGCGTTCAATGTTGGCGCGTTCGCGGACACCGTCGCGGCGTCCTTCGCCACGTCGGGCACCGGGTCGCTGCGGATGGCGTCGCCCTCGAGCAGCCTGTTGGTGATTGGCAACGCGTCGTTTGGCGGCGGGACGACGGGTGGTCAGCTCTCTGCGGGCACACTCCGGGTGCGGGGCAACTTCGTGCAGAACACGACCTCCACGGCCTTCGCCCCGACCGCGGCGCACGTGACGCGATTGGAAGGCACGGTCGCGCAGACCGTGAACTTCGCGAATCCGGCAGCCACGACCGGCTCGAGCTTCGCGTCGCTCGTGACGAGGAATGCTGCGGGTGTGGTGTTCAACACCAACGTCGTGATCACGGGCGCCATGATCGACTCCGTCGGCACGGTGACCGGTGCGGCGGTGACGGCCACGTTGAACGGCTCACTGTTTGACTCGACCGCGACGCGGGCCGTTCCGGCGCCGTCGTGGCAGGTGGGCACGACGCGATTCACCGCGGGTGCCGTGACGGCACTGCCGCCCGTGATGACCTCCACCAACGTGCAGTTCGCATCGCTGTCGTCGTTCACGATGGCCAACGGCGTTCAATTCAACGGCACCGGCGGCGTGGACGTGCAGGCGGGGACGCTCGATCTGAACGGCCTGAATTCCACGGTGGCGGGCAACTTCAGCACCACGGGTACCGGCGTGCTGCGCATGGCGTCCGGCACTCCGAACCTGCTCATTCAGGGCAACGCGCTCTTCAGTGGCGGGTCGACGTCCGGCGCGCTCGTCGCCGGGCAGATTCGGTTCGCGGGCAATCTCACGCAGAGCGGTGGGCCCTCGACGTACGACGCCACGGCCACACATACGTCGAATTTGCTGGGTGTCGCAACGCAGCAGACCGTGTCGATCGCGAGTCCATCGACGTCGCGGCTGGGCTCGTTTGTGACGTCCGGCACGTTCAACAAGGTGTTCGCGACCGACGCGACGATTCTGGGCAACGTGGGCATAACGGGGACGGGGCTGATCACCGGACTCAATCGCATGATCACGGTCGGTGGCGACATGGGCGATGCGGGGGTGCTGTGGGATCCCGATTCCACGACCTTCACCAAGGGCGGCACGTTGACGCTGCCGGCGACCGTGAACGCCATCACCACGTTCGCCAACCTCAGTTCGGCGTCGCTGGTCACGAACACGACCTTTGCCTCGGACGTGTACGTGACGTCGGGCTCGCTCGATGTGGCCGCAGCGCAGGTCGTGCTGAACGCGAACTTCACCACGACGGGCACGGGCAGCCTGCGCATGACGAACGCGGCCGGCACCTTCCGGGTGAAGGGCAACGCCTTGTTCAATGGCGCCTCCACGGCGAGTAACCTGACCAATGGGAAGCTCTTCCTCGAGGGCAACCTCACGCAGGGTGGCGCGAGCGCGCAGTCGTTTGCGGCGAGCAACGCGCACCTGACGCGGTTCGAGCCGCCTCTGGTCACGCCCATCATCACCTTCGCCAACCCGGGGAACCCCAGCACGCTATCGGGCTTTGGCAACCTCTCCTTCGCGAATGCGCGCGGTGCAAACTTCGCAACGGCAGCGTTCGTGGCCGGGACCGATTCGGTGATCGGTGCGGGCAACAACATCACGTCCACGCCGGGCCGCGCCATCACGCTCAATGCAACCGGCGCCGTGACGGCGCTGGTGGACGCCAGCGCGCGGTGGAGGCCCGACACGACCATCCTTGGCGGCAGCGGAGCCATTCCGGCGTCGACCTTTGGCACGTACCTGGTTGCTGCCGCGCGCTCGCTCGCGGCGAACTGGAACCACACCGGAAATCTGGACCTCGCGCAGCAGCTGACCGTCAGCTTGCGTACGCTCCGCGTGAGTGGGCGCCTGCAAACGATCGGTGCGAGTGGCACGCTGCGGGAGACGGCAGTCGGCGACAGCGTGGATGTCGACTCGGTGACGTTCCAGGGTGCGGACCAGACCACCCACCTGACGGGCGGCGTGCTCCTTGTGCGAGGCAACTTCAGGCAGGCGGCGACCAACTCGACGACCAGTTACGTGTCGTCGGGAACGCACACGACCATCCTGGCACCGGGTACTCCCGCCGGGTTGAGCATGGCGACCGGCGACTCGCTGAACTCGCGGTTCCAGAACGTCGTGTACTCGACCGTGGCGACCAGCACGATCGCGGTCGCTGGGCAGGTGTTCATTGCCGGCACCCTGACCGGATCGGGATCCGGACCTGGCATCATCGGCAGTCCCACAGCGCAGATCTTTGTGCGGGGCGCACTGAGCATGTCGGGCATCACGGCGCTGGGTACGTCGCTCAACAAGTTCAGGGCGATCGGCATCGGGGCCGGCACGGCATCGTTCGCCACGGTCGGCGCACAAGCGGACACGCTCGTGTACTTCAACACGCCGTTTACCGCGGGCACCTTCCCGTCGTTGATCGGGTTCCAGTCGCTCCGCCTCGGCAACACCACCTTAGCCGCGCAGCATGCCTCGGTGGGCGGTGGCCCGCTGAGCATCACCGGCGACCTGTCGATTGTGGGGGTGAACGCGCGGTTCAAGCCGAACCGCGCCTGGAACGTGGCGGGCAATTTCGTGACGGACTCTGGTGCGGTGCTGGTCATGACGGCGGCGTCGGACTCGCTGAGCGTGACAGGGAATGCGACCTTCAGGGGTGGCTCCACGGCGGGCTTGCTCACATCGGGCAACCTGAGCATCGCGGGTGACTTCACGCAGATTGCTGCGACGTCGCCGCGGTCGTTCGTGTCGAGCACGGGACACATCACGCGGCTCAGCGGCACGAGCGGCAACCAGAACATCACCTTCGCCACGCCGGACACGACGTTCACGAATGTGGGTTCGAGTTTTGCGCGATTGGTACACGGCGTCGGTTCCATCAGCACTCTAGTCCTCCAGTCAAGCGTGGCAGTCACTGACTCGGTGAGTTTTGCGCCAACGACGGGTCGGTTTGCGAATGGCGCGGGCTCCGTTCGGACGCTGTTCACGCGCGGCATGAACATCAGCAACACTGCGTTCACTCAGGTTCGCATCGTATTCAACCGCCCGGGCATCGCGGCGTCGGGTGCCCAAAGCGGCAACAGCTTCATCGGACCGTACGGATCCAACGACGTCGTCACCGTTCTCGGCAACAGCATCGCGTCGCTGCCAGTGCTCACGTGGAGTTTCATGACTTTCTCGGCCACGGGACAGACGGCCGGGTGCTTCGTGCGGGCGACCAACTCACTGGCCATGACTGTCACGCTCACCTTCTCATCACCAGTGGGCGCTTCTGCCTTCAAGACAGGCTGCGGAGCGGCGCCCGTCACGCTGAACTTCCCGTAGGATTGTCTCGCTCGTGAACCCATGAGCGCCCCGCCGCCGCCATCAGCACCACGCGCGGCGCCCACCACCCGCGACTCCGGCGTGATGGCGCAGCTCCCCCGCGTGCGCGCGCCCACGCCGGTTCGCTTCATCATCTACGCGTACGGGCTCACCTGGCTCGTGGCGTGGCCGCTCCTCCTCTCGCGCGCCGGGATGCTCCGCACCCCCGCGCCGTTCTGGATGCACTACCTCACGGGCTTCGGCCCGCTGCTGGCGGCGGCCGTTGTCGCGTACGGTGAAGGTGAAGGCTCCGGTGTGCGGGCCTGGGTCACGAGCCTCGTGCGTCCTGTGTCGACGATCTGGTGGGTCGTGGGCATTGCCCCGCTCGTGGCCTACGGCATGGTCGACGGCGTGCTGACGGCCTCTGGGTACGCCCTGCGCCCGATCGCCGACCTCGGGCGACTCAGCTTTCTTCCTCCCATGCCGGCGCTGCTGGCGCTGCTCTTCTGGACCCTCACCTCCGGGCTTGGCGAAGAAGCCGGGTGGCGCGGCCTCCTGCAGCCGATCTTGCAGCACCTGTACGGACCGCTCCGCGGCACGCTCATGGTCGCCGTCGTGTGGGCCGGGTGGCACGCGCCGTTCTTCTTCTACCTGCCGAGCTATGCGGGGTTCGGGCCGATCGCCGTCGTCGGGTTCGTGGCCAGCCTCATCTGTGGCGCGGTGCTGTTGGCGTGGATGCGGAATGCGAGCGGCAGTGTCTTGCCGTGCATCCTCTGGCACGGCGCGTTCAACACGGTGACCGGGTCGGCGGTGGGGCAGGGACGCGTGGCGGCCGCGCTGTCGGTCATGGTGATCGTGGCGGCCGTCGTGGTGCTGGTGGTGACGCGCGGCCGGCTTGGCGCGAGGCTGTCGCCGGGGGATCCGATGTCGCT